>NZ_DASRGV010000344.1:0-7687 GCF_035650855.1 Actinocrinis sp.
TCATCTCCGACGCCGGCCACGACACCTGGGGCAGCCAAAGCGAATGGCAGCACACCGACACGCTCATCGACCTCGACCACTACGCGGAAGAGGTCCCCGTGCCCGGACGAGCCAGACACGAGGCCTCGGTGAACAGGCCCGAGTGTGGGCGCCAGCTGGGACAATGGACGGCATGACCGACATCGCGACCGAGCCCGTCACGCACGTCGAGAAACACGACGCCCGAGGCCGCCCCACCGGCCACGCCCTATGCGACCGCGGCGACGGCACCTTCCCCGGCGGGCTGCTCGCCCACAACAGCGGCAACGCGACCTGCGAGGCGTGCGCCGACTGGGAACCCGACGACAACGAGGACAACGAGGACAACGAGCCGTGAAGACCGTTTTCGACCTGTACCACTGGCCGCACCCCGACGCCGCAGCCGAGATCACCTACGGCTACCCGACCGCCGAAGCCGCAGCCGAAGCCACCGGCAGCACAGCGTACGCATGGCACCGCACCGCGAACGGCGACGGCTGGCTGCTCGACGCGACCTTCGACGCCGCGCGGCCGACCGGGAACGCGACACCGTCATCGGCCACCTACTCGACCAGATCGAAGCCACCGAGCGGCAGGCGGCCGAGAACGCCGCAGCCACAGTGTCAGTCACGCAGGGGCTCGTGGACTTGTTCGCCCAACACCTTGACGAAGGCGACGACGATGACTGACGCCGCTAGCCCGGCCGAGGACGGCTGGTTGGATCTCGGCTACACGCCCGGCCCTACCGAACTGCACCCGGACGCGGTCGGCGTGCGCATGTGCGCGAAGCCCGCACCGCCGTACACGTGGGCCGATGAAGCAGCCGTCGAGGGCGCGTTCCACGTCACCGTGCGACCCCGGGTAAAGGAGAGCGGCGATGCCTGACGTGGCGGGCGACCTCGACCGTGACGAGACGGACGTCCCGTTCTTCTTCGCGAACTACAGCGACTACCCGCTCCCGCCGGAGCGCCCGGTGCTGGAACTGCCTGCGGACCCCAGCGTGTTGTTCGGTGCCACGAGATGCCGGTGCTCGCTCACACCGGTCGTACCGCCGCCCGACCTGCTTGTCACGGTCACGGCGCAGGCCAACGAACTGCAACGCGCCTTCACGGCCATGGGCGCGGCACTGGCGCCGCTCGCCGAACAGGCGCACCGGGCCGTGGCCGCGATCGGGCGTGCGGCCCGTCCTGGCGGCACCGCCGAGCTGGAGGACGCGGCAGACGCGGACTGGCCGGCGGAGTCCGCGGTGTGCTGCCACGTGTGCGGCCCCGACCCCGGCCACCGCTGCGACGCGCGGGCGACCACCAGCATCACGCACCCGCTGCCGTCCGGCGGGAAACGCACCCTGCCCCTGTGCGACCCCTGCCACGCCGCCGAGACCGCGGAGGTGGCACGTGCCTGACCTGGCGAGAGACCCGGCATCACTGTTCGGCCGCCTGCCGACCGTCACGGTCGGGCAGGAGCCGACTGCCGCACACGCGCTCGTCCTGGACGCCCACCGGCGCGCGAGGGGCCTGCTGCCGTGGCTGCGACGCGAACCCGGGTCACCGCTCACACCGCGCGCGGCCGAGGTCAACGAGGCCGTTACCTGGTGGAACGAATGGCAGGACGGGGGAGCGGCATAAGTGGCCCGGTACCGTTTCCGCGGTCGCGTCCGCAAATCCCGGGACCGCTGGCTCGCGTGCATCACCTTCGACGGGGTCGAGCTGTCCGACCGGGCGCCCATTCCGTTCGACAACTGGCACGATGCCTTCGACAAGGCCCTGTGGCTGCGCGCGGGCATCGCCGACTGGGCCCGGGAGAGTGGTTGATCGTGGGCTATCAGGAGATCGGTGTCATCCGGTGCCGGACACACGAATGCGACCTGCCCGGCGGCAACGGCCTGCCGCTGGTCGACGAGCGGGGCGCCCTCGTGGGTCTCATCGAGGGGCAGGTGATCCGCTGTGACTGCGGCCGGGCGTGGGTGTTGCGGTTCCGGGGCTGGCGGCGTGCCCGCTGGTGGACGGTACGGAGGGCGGCCCGTGCCTGACTTGGACGCGGAGATCCGGGCGAAGCTGGACGGTTGGCTCGACGATTTCTGCGGCACGTGGCGCGACGGCTGCCCGCACCGCGACCACGACGTCATGATCCGGATGCGCGCCGCCCTGATCGCGGTGCTCGACAAGCACCACAACGACGGCGAACTGCACGTGTGCTACCAGTGCGAGGTGCCGTTCGAGATGGACGTGACGGTGCGCGCGATCGCGAAGGAACTCGGCGTGGAGGCGGACGGTGGCTGACGTGATCGACGAACTCGCCGAGCAAGCCGCGCGAATCCGCCAAAGAGCGGCCCGAACCGCAGAGGGCAACGCGGCGATGTTCAACGACATCATCCGCATGCTCAACACCGCCGACCGGCTCATCGCCGACCTCAAGACCGAAGCAGCCCCCACCGAATGGATCGGACGCCACGGCATCGTTTACCCGCTAGACCGGGTCCTGGCCGGAGCGGACGGCGACCGGTGGAGGATGTTCGGGTGGCGCCCGGACCGGCTCACCCCGATCTTCGAGAACGTCAGCGCGGACGTGCACGGCTTGTGGATCCTGGACTTGCAGGAGGTCGCCGACCGGTACGGGCCGCTGAGCGCGGAGGCGGGCGGTGGCTGACGACTGGCTCGCGCCGATCACCGACCCGCAGGACACGCTCGACCGCCTGAAAGGCGCCGTCGCCGACGTGGTGGGCCTCCACCGGCCCGGCATGACCGTCTACGGCCGACAGGTGTGCGAGCACTGCTACGGCCTCGGCGACGTGGACCACGAGCTGGTGTATTGGCCGTGCGAAACCGTCCGCACCATCCGCAAGCGGCTCGGAATCAGGGAGGCCGACGGTGGCTGAGCACGAATGCCCCCGGTGGCAATGGACCTGGCGGCGCCTCGAAGTACGCCAATGCCCCGACTGCGGCATCTGGTGGAAAGCCCAGCCCGTCAGCCTCACCCGGGCCGGTGGCTGGCATCGGGCGAGCCGCCTAGACGTGTGGTGGGCCCGGCGGCGCGGTCGAATCGGAGTGGAGGCATGATGTCGCAATCCAAGCCTGACGCGGCGCGCTGCCCCCTGTGCTGCGACCACGGCATCCCACGCGACGGAACCCGATGGTGCGGCTGGTGTGACGACATCCACGAAGGCTACGGCGACGACTGCCGCATCCCGCCCGACGAACCGATGTGGCTGTGCCCGCACGGCATCGGGAAGGACGTGTGAGCGCAGTGATCAGGTGGCGTAGGCGGTGCCGGACCTGCGGGCGCCTCGTATGGTTCGGCCGCCGAGGCGGCGTGTGGCGCGACGCGCACGGGCGGCGCTCCGACGACTGGCTGGAACACTGGGCGTGCTGGGACGAGCGCGAACGGAAGGCGGCCGGTGTCTGACTTGGATACGGCGCTCAGCGTGGAGGCGACCGATGCCCCGTAGACGCCCCACGCTGCCCGGCCGCCTGTTCCTGTGGCTGCTCGACCAGGCATACCTGCACACCAGCGAACCCTGCTGGAAGTACAACGGCCTGGTCGCTGACGGCGAGGCTTCGGTGTGCGAGAAACCGCGCTGGCACTGGGACTCGCACATGTTCGACCGGGAGTCCGCGGTGCTCGCGGCATGGAAGGACGGCAACCCGGATGCCCGCTGACCTGGCGCCGCTCGACGACCCGACCTATCAGCCGCAACATCCACCCGTAAACGGGCAGATCCCCGACGTCATCACCAAATGGGGCCCACGCTCCCAGGTCCGCTGGTTCCAGCGCTTCCGCACCGAACTCGGGCCGCGGCGCGACTGGGAGTTGTTCTACTGCCACTCCGAGTACCACCGCGGTCTGTGCTGCACGTCATGCGAGGACGAAGGCTACGAGGGCGTGCGCGGTTGCGGTGACTACTGCTGCTGCCGGGACGGGAGGCTGGCTCGTGACTGACCTGGCGTCCTGGTTGCGCGTCCAGTTCGACGAGGAACAGCGCCTCGCGGAACGCGCGATCAAGGCATCCGGCGGCCGCATCTGGACCGCCGACGAGAACGGGATCTTCCCGCAGGACGACCCGTCCAACCATCCCGGCGCGTTCCTCGCGGATGCCTACGGCTGCACCGATCCGGGGTATGGCTTCCATATCGCGCGGTGGGATCCGGCCCGGGTGCTCGCGGAGATCGACGCGAAACGGCGGATCCTCGACCTGCACACCGGCGGCCACGAATGCTCCGGCTACGACCACCAGGGCGAGATCGACCGGTGCCGGTACTACCACGACTTCGAGATCTGCTCGACGGTGCGACTGGTGGCCGTGCCGTACGCGGGGCGCCCGGGATGGCAAGAACAGTGGGGCGTCGCGTGATCGGTCGGTAGCGTTCGGGATCGTTCAGCGGTGTTCGCCCGTGTTCGGCAGTGCACCACCGAACAGCGCGATACTGGAGGCTGACCAGCCGACCAGCCCGTGGCCGCAGACGCTCTTGACTCGCAGCGGGAGCGCCGGACGCGAGATCGGGCCCCCGCGGGGAAGCGCGATCGGCCGGTAGCTGCGGGAACGAAGCGCCCCCGGTGTGGAGTTCGGGGGCGCTTCGCTTTGCGCGCTATCCTCGGTGCCGGTGCGCGGGATGGCACAGCAACCGCAGGTCGCACCTGCGGACAGTCCCCAAGGCGGCGCGGCAGGAAGCGCTGATGCAGTGTCCGGACAGCCCGACTGGTACGCGGGTCGGCCTGCCGCGCCGCGCCTACTCGCGCACCCGTTCGCCGATCGCCCGCACTTCGGCATTCCAATACGCCGCCAACACCCGCTCACGCCGATCCGACGACGTACCCAGCTCCCGCATCCGCCACCGGTCATCGTGCGTGCCGCGCTCTACCCGGCCCGAGGCGATGTCCGCGAGCAGACCCCCGCGCGCCTGATCCATCAGCTCGTCGGCTTCGGCGTCGACCAGCGCGAGCACGTCGATCGCCCACGCCCGCTCGCGCCCGTACTCGTCCCACGAGTACGCGTACACCCGCACCAGCGGCTCGTTCGCGATGTCGTGCGCGTTCTCCAATGGCACTTGCAGCCAGGTGAAGATGACGCGGCCGGAGCATTCCTCGTGCAGCATGGCGCTGGCGTAGACGACGGTCGCGGTGAGCGGCGCGGGTTCGCGGCGGGGGAGCAGGCGCATGACCGCAGCGTAGAGCGGCCGGTGTTCTGTTGCGTCGCGGCCGGAAACCCGCGACGAACGGCCGCCGACCAGTGCGACACTGGCCGCGTGGACCACGAAACATCCGCACCGCGCCCGCGTAATCTCCCCGTGCCACCGCCTCGCGACCTCGCCCCCGGCATCGGACCCGTCACGTTCGAGCAGATCGAGCCACCCCAGCGCGCAGCCGCCCAGCACGCCGCAGCGCGCGCCCGGAAACAACTCGCCGAAGACGAAGCCACCGCCCGAGCCTGCGAAGACCAAGGCGAGTGGCACGCGACCCGACACGACACCCTGCCGCTGATCCAAGTCAACGTCGTGACCGCCGACGAGACCGAGCCGGACCAGATCGGGGAGTACGTGGCGTGGGACGTGGCCCGCAGCAACGGGGTGCACATCGCACGGCATCCTCCCCGTCGGGTGCTGGACCAGTGCGGCGCGCTCGGGGATGTACTCACGGACCTGGAGCGGATCGCGGAACGCAGCCCGGACCCGGATTCGCGGATGTGTGCGCGCGGCGCGATCCACACCCTCGCACGGATTTGGGAACCCGACGAGCCGTTGCACGCCCCGGACGCGGACGGACACCAACGGACAGGGGACGGCGATGACTGAGACCCGCGACGACGAGTGGGAGATCCAGCACCTCTACGCGCTGTTCTACGGCACCGTGGACGGACTGGGCATGTGCGGCTGCGGCAACCCCGCCGAGGGCTACACCCTCGTCCTGGACCTGCTCGACGCCATCCACGAACGCACCGCCTGGGACCAGTACACCGACCTGATCGGCACCACCGGCGGCATACAGATCGTGCTCTCGCAGCTCGACCGTGTGGGCCTGACCGAGCACGGCAGCAGCGTGTACAGCGCGTGGCTGACCGAGAAGGGCAAGTACGCGCGCTGGCTGATGCACCGACACCCGGGCGAGGACGCGTTCGACGAGACCGGGTTCCCACACGACGGGCAGGACTGCGCGCAGGGCTGCTGGACGCCGCCAGCCGGGATCGTGTTCGACGAGCCGCCGCCGCAGCCGACCCTCGCGCAGATCAGTGAGCGGATCGAGGCCGAAGCTGCTGAGGCGCGTGCCCGCATGAACCCGGTGCAGCGCGCCGTGTGGGATCAGGCGTCGGCCGCGATGGAGAACCTGCTGCTGTACGGGACCGCAGGACCGCCGGCGTTCAGCGGGCTGCTGGAGAGCGTCGGGGGAGTGGCCGACCCGTACGAGGCGATCGAGACGATGCGGCAGCGGCTGCAAGGCGATCAGCCGGTGCTGGGCGCCGGGTTCCCGCTGCCGCGCGCGACCCTCCCGTCCGACGAGGAGGACCGCCTGCCGTCACACGGCCGCAACACGCGGATCGGCTGCCAGCAGTACGACTCCGGCACCTGGGTTCACGGGCGACCGCACGACTGCCCGCGGTGGGCGCGGCGATGAGCGAGTGGCCGAACGACCGGCACGCTACCCGTCTGACCCGCGCCCAGTTCGACAACGCACTCCAGGAACTATGGACCGGCCGGCGCACCCCACACCCGCTCGACCAGCTCGCCGACCACATGGGCGCCCACTGCTCGTGCATGCTGTTCTCGCCACAAGACACGTGGACGATGGCGCACGCCGAGGCGCGGATCCCGATGCACCCGGACGACTTCAACCGGCTGCTGCACCTGCGCGGCGCGTACTGCGCGCACCCGCAGTTGGCGGGTTGGCGGCTGTTCGAGTTGACGCTGCCCGGCGGCCCGGTCGCGTTCCCGTGGCCGGCCGCGCTCACCGATCACCAGCTAGGCGAGCACCTGCGCGCGCTGGCCGCTGCACGTACCGGCCACGACCCGGCGCTGATCTCCATCCACATGCCCGACCGCGACTGCCCAAGACACACGCCGCCGCCGGTCGAGGTCACGCCGCGCGTTGCGCCTCGCTGACCGCCGCATCCATCGCTTGCGCGCTCGCCCACTCAGCAAGGTCCCGCAACAGCCCGGGTATCCCGCACGAACAGGGCTGCGGGCCGCGCTCATCGAACTGCCCGCACGCGTCGTTGTGCACGTTGTCGCTGTCGAGCGCGGCGGCGTCCAGGCGCTCCAGCAACTCCCACGGCGCGGTCACAGCCCTTAGTGAACCGCAGGCCGCCGACACGCGCGAGCGTTACACCGCAGAACGCCCGCGACCAGCACCAGAATCGTTGCGGCGCACCTGCCGCCGCAACCACCACACCAACGCCGCACTCAGCAGCCCGTACACGCCGGACGCCGCCCAGTGCGCCGCGCCGTGGGTGAAGAACGCGACGAGGAACACCGCGCCGATCAGCGACGGCAGGCCGACGACCACGATCTTCTGCCAACGGGTCGGGCTAGGCATCGCTCGCCACCCTCCGCCGCTGATCCGTGCGCCGGACGAACACCCCGCGCAGCGACCCTACGAGCGTGCGCACCTCCGCCTCGTAGCCGAGCCCGCGCAGCGTAGCCGCGTACGACTCCAGTGCACGCTCCATAGCCTGCGGCTTGTC
>NZ_DASRGV010000345.1:0-25700 GCF_035650855.1 Actinocrinis sp.
GATGTCCGAGTGGTGGCGGGAGGGGTGCAGGTCCGCGTAGTCGGCCACCACGCGCGCGACCGCAGCGCGGCTGGCCGCGATCTGCCGCTGCTCTTCAAGCAGCGCGGCCTCGCGTTTGGCCAGCAGCGAGGAAAGGCCGACCTCCGGGCTGACCAAGCGCATGGCGCCGGGATTCTCGTCGGAGGGCCGCAACAGGGAGAGCCTGGCCAGCTCGTCGAGGCCCTCGCGCACCCGTTCGGCCGGCCACTCCAACCGCCGCGCGAGCTCGAGGACGCCGAGGCGCGGCTCGGCGAGCATGGTCTTGTACACCCGCTCCGCGTCCGAATTGACGCCGAGTGCGTCCAAACCCAGTGCTTCCAGCATGGCAAGCCCCCAACGATCGGTTGCTCCTCAGTGAAGCGTGCAGGTCCCTGCACCGCAAGATTCTGCCACACGGAAATCCTGGTCCACAGCCTCTGTCTGACGGAACATCGGGGATATGTACCTCATCAATTCACGTCTAAGCACTGAGGATAGAAGCATTAACGCCGCCGATCTTCGCCGTCTTTTCACGAATATCGCAGACCCCGACGACCGGCTGGAACACCTCTACGCGGAGACCGACAGCCACGAGGCGCGCCTCGCGCTGTTCCTGTGCCACCCGGATCTGGCGGCCGCGGAGTCCGCCGCGGCAGGACTTTGCAAGCGGGCACTGGAGCGCTGCCCTGAACTGCGGGGCTGGTCGATGGAGTACTGCGGGGCCGGGGTGGTACCGGGGGCGGAGAAGATCCTTCTGGGGGTGTGAGGCGGGGCAACAACTTGCTGCCACCGCAGGGTCATGTCAGCACGGAACGGTGACAGGGGCCGCCGGACTCCGGCAAAATCCTGCCTCGGATAATGGTTCTCCGAGGCACCGCGGGCTTCGAATTACCCACTGTTCCGCCCTATTCCCCGCACTGGGTTTGACCCTGCACGAAAGAGGCTTTCCCATGAAGCGTGCCATCCGTCCCGCGTGCCTGCTCGTCGCCGCCGCCGTCGTCTCGGCCACTCCGGTGCTCGCCGTCTCCGCCCTCGCCGCCGCCGCGCCCGCCACCGTGGTCACCGCCACGACCTCGCAGGTGAGCACCGCCAACGACCTCATCTGGGACTGACGATGACCGAAACGCTTTCCGCTCCCGTCCGGCTGCGCCGCCGCGAACCCGTTCCGGCACGCCGCCCCTGGACCGAGGCCCCGGCCGGACACATCGCAGGTCCGGCGCGCGGAGCCGCCGCGCTGCTCGGCGCGGAACTCGAGGAGCTGACCCGGGACGAGCTGATCGCCCTGGTGCCCGAGCCGTGGCTGTTCGACCGCATGGTGCCGTCCGGCCTGTTCTCCAAGCTGCTGCGCCAGGGCCTGACGGTCCGGGTGCTGCACGGCCCGGCGCGACCTGGCGACCCGGCGCCGTTCCCGGCGCTCACCCGGCTCGGCACGGCCGCGCCGACCACGTTCAGCCTGCCGTACCCGGTGATCGTCCGGGACCGCTCGGTGCTGTACATGCCGCACCCCGACCCGCGCCACCCGATGGCCGGCCGGCTCGCCCCGCAGCCGCACGTGGTCGCGGCCCGCTCGCTGGCCGTCGCCTTCGACCTGGCCTGGGCCGCCGCCTGCGGCCAGCCGCCGAACAGCCCGCCGCCCGGGCAGGTCACCGCGGAGCAGCGGGAGATCCTGCAGGTGCTCAGCAACGGGGTCACCGACGACCACGCGGCCGCGCAGCTGCACATGAGCCGGCGCACCTTCGCCCGGCGGGTGGCGGCGCTGATGGAAAGCCTCGGCGCGACCAGCCGGTTCCAGGTGGGAGTGCAGGCGGCGCGGCGCGGGCTGGTCTGACCTCAAGCACTGCGGGAGGGAAGCGCAGCGCGGTTGAAAGCGGCGACTGTGAAACCCGTGCCGGTGAAGGCAGTGTCGATGAAAGCAGTGCCAATGAAGGCAGTGGGTGAAAGTGGTGAAAGGCCGCGGCGCTGCCCCGACCCGAGGCCTTATCCGCCCGCGAGCCGGGAGAGCTCGCCGCATTCGGTGCTCACGCCGCCGGTCCGGCACCGGGACCGGCGGAGCGCCGGCTGACGACAGCTGGCCGACCGACAGCCGGTAACCGTGCCGGGAGCGCCGTAGAGGCACCATACGGACCGGTAGGCGCCCAGATAAACCACAAGGCGCCCCGACGCTCAGCGTCGGACCGCCTTGGGCGTTTCAGAGAGTGTTCAGGCTCAGCCGTAGCGCCGAGTGGCGTCCAGGAGGCTGAGCACGTTGCGGTGCGAGGCCATGATGGTCGGCGCCGCGCCCGGGCCCGCGGGATAGCTCAGGTACGCCAGGTCGTCCGGGCCGGCGGCCCACGGGTCGTCCTCGAACAGGCCGGCGGTCTCGGGGTCGGTCAGCACGGCCGGATCGGAGTCGACGATCACGGTGCGGACCACCGCCGGGCGGTAGGGCCCGCCGGGCAGCTCGATTCCCGCCTGCGCCACGATGACGCGCAGGCCGATGTCCTGCCGCATGAAGTTCAAGCGCTCAGCCGAGTAGCTGGGGTCCAGCGGGACGTAGGCGCCGCCGGAGCGCAGGATGCCGAGCATCCCGATGACCAGTTCGATCGAGCTCTCGCAGCACAGGCCGACCGGGTGGCCGCGGCGCACGCCGGCCAGCCGCAGCTTGGCCGCCACGCCCCCGGCGCGGGTCCACAGCTGCGCGTAGCTCAGTTCCTCGCCGTCGAAGACGACGGCCGCCGCGTCCGGATTGATACACACCTGTTCGGCGATCAGCTGCGGGATGCTGGCCTCGACCGGGAAGTCGTCCCAGTGCGCGTCGGCGCAGGCGGTCAGCAGGGCCCATTCCGCGTCGGGCAGGCTGGACAGCTCGCCGACGGGCTCGTCGTGCCGGTACTGCCTGATCCGCTGCGCGCGGATCACGCCGGCCGGCGGTCCGTCGGTACGGTCGGTGAATCGGATGAACATCCCCATCCCTCCGCTTGGCTGCCCCGAGGAACCCGGAACTCGGGAACGCGGTGCTCAGGAAGCTAACAGTCCGGGTTCGGCCGCTCGCATTGCGTGGAGGAAAGTGGCAAGAGTGTGCCAGTGACGGCGGTTCGCCACCCGAACGCGTTGACGGAGCGGTAAGGGGTCTGACGCGTCAGTATTCTGCTCGGCCCACGCGCAGGTGGGACCGATCGCATAAGACTTAGAACAGGGTCGGTTGCAAGGAACCTTCAAGGGTGAGCAATCGGCGCTTGGCCTCCAGTCCGCCGCCGAAGCCGCCGATGCCCCCGTCGGCCGCGATGACCCGGTGGCAGGGCACGACGATCACGATCGGGTTGCTGCCCATCACGGTGCCCACCAGCCGGGAAGCGCCCAGCGTCCGGCCGGACAGCAGCGCGAGGTCGCCGTAGCCGACGGTGTCTCCGAACCGGACCTTCGCGTGCAGGGTGCTGAGGATGGAGCGCTGGACTCCTGAGGTGAGCGACCAGTCCACCGGCACGGTGAACTCGGTGAGCGTCCCGGCGAAGTACTCCTCGAGCTCTTCGGATATCAGCGCGCCGAACTCGTGCTCCAGCAGCGGCGCGGGCTCCAGTCCGCCCTTCGCCCCCGGGGCCGAGGAGGCCAGGTCGTCCGCGAAGCCGGCGAGCGGACCGAAGGTCAGCCGCAGCAGCCCTCGCGAGGTCACCACGGCGCCGAGCGGGCCGACCGGCGAGTCGATGTCGCCCCACGCGGATCCGGCAGGCAGCCGGTAGTGCGAGCCAGGTCCTGGCAACATCCGGCTCCTCCTCTCCGCGGGCCGCACGCACGCCCCTTCGCGTGCTCTGTCTCGGCTGGGTCCAGCCTAGGCGGCGGCACTGACAATTTCGTTCGCTTTGGCGCAGAACCGGGTCGAGGCGATCGAGCCGGCCGGGTGCCGGACGGGGCATCAGGCCGCCTTCCCGGTACTGAGCCGCTTCGCGGGGCTCGCCGCAGCGTCAATCGCGGCGTCCGCGGCCAGCTTCAGGTCGTGCAGAGCCTTGCTGAGCGGCGAGCGGGTCCGTCTGCGGCCCGGAGGGCGGCGAGCGGAGCCTTGGACGGTCCGCTCCATTGCCGCAGCGAGATCTCGAACGGCTTCGCACAATCGGCCGGCGTGACGCCGCTGCGCCGCCCCGAAGTGCCCTGCGTCCCGCAGATCCCGTAACGCATCCATCAGTGCCCGTATACGACGCCAGTCCTGACTGAACGCCAGTGAGGCAGCGCTCAACGCGACCGTGTCGTACGCCTGGTCCATGGCCCGCAGCGCGGCGAAGATCCGGAGGTCGGCCCGATCGCGCGCCGACCGCCGGTTCGGGCGCTTCGGCGCCTGGTGCGCGACATCTGACGGCGGGTCACTCGATCCGCGAGCCTCGTTCGGCGCAGATCGAGCGAACACGATCCGCACCGCCGAGCTTCGGGCGTCGGGCCTGCGGCGAGCCGGGAAGCGCGGCCGGGCGATGCCCGCGCCGAGGCCCGAGGCGAGGGTCGAGGCGCATTCGCGGGCCGGCAGTCCGGCCTGGCGCGCCGCGTGGAACAGCTCCGAGGCGGCGAGGTCGCGGTCCAGCAGGCCGGCGCCGACCAGGCGGCCCAGCGCGTACGCGGAGCGGTTGAGCGTGTCGTTGCGCGTGCCGATTCTCGCGGTGCGCATCCGCTCGACCTCGTTGCGCAGCGCCGCCGCCCCGTACGCGGCCGCCGCGGCACCCGGCATGCGAGAGCCGGCCACGTCGGAGCGGTTGACGGCGAGGGGAGGCAGCGCCGGAGCCGCCTGACGTGACCTTGCCGCGAGTTCGCGCACGATCCAGCGCGGGACCGGCGCGACGGGCGAGTCGTCCGCGATCTCGTAGCGGTTGCGGCCGATCGTCGAGCCTGGTCCGACTACATAGCCTCCGGCCGCGCGCGTGTCGATCAGCGGGCCGAGCCGGGCCACGGTGTTGCGCAGCTGAAGGCCCTTCGGGGCGCGGAAGTAGAGGTGTATGCCACCGGACGGCGTCGCCACGGTGAATGTGCGCGGTATCGGCCGGCCGGCGGCCAACTCGCGCAGCGCCTGCGCGCCATCGCGCGGCTCCTGGCGCGTGGACGCGGGCGCGTCGGCACCGCGCTGCCCTTCGGCATCGCGCGGGTCCTGGTGTGTGGACTGGGACGTGTCGGCGCCGCGCAGCGCGTGCGCGCCGTCGCGCGGGTCCTGGTGCGCGGACGTGGGCGCGTCGGCACCGCGCTGCCCTTCGCCGTCGCGCGGCTGCTTAGGGACGTCGAGGTCGAGCACGAACAGGCCGCTCGGCCCGCAGGCTATGCCGAAGTTCGCGTGCGGCGGCCAGCCCAGTTCGCGCAGGCGCCGCGGATCGCGGACCGCCAGCCCCTCCCAGTCCTCGCGCACCGCGGGGACCTTGCTGCCCGGGCGCAGCGGGAAGACCGCGAAGCCGCGCTCGGCCAGGGCGATCGCCGCGCCGAGGCGATCGGTCGCGGCGCCGGTGCCGCTCGGTGTCGCGGTTGCCATCGTCGACATGTTCGATCCTCCTTCGCGCTTCGCTCGTACTTATGTTCTATACCCAGCCACCGACAGATTCCGCTCCGATGGCCCGTCCGTGGCACGATCTGCCGCATGCGAGCAGTCGTGCAGCGGGTCACCGAGGCGGCCGTGCGGGTCGAGGGCGAGGTCGTCGGACAGATCACCGAGCCGGGCCTTTGCGTCTGGTCGGCGTCACACACGAGGACACGAAGGAACACGCCCGGCGGCTGGCGGCCAAGCTGTGGACGCTGCGGATCCTCAACGAGGAGAAGTCCGCTTCGGACGTGGGCGCGCCGATCCTGCTGGTCTCGCAGTTCACGCTCTACGGCGACGCGCGCAAGGGCAGGCGCCCGACCTGGAACGCCGCCGCTCCGGGACCGGTCGCGGAACCGCTGGTGGAGGCGACGGCCGCGGCGCTGCGCGAGCTGGGCGCGCACGTGGAGCTCGGCGTGTTCGGCGCGAAGATGCAGGTGTCGCTGGTCAACGACGGTCCGGTGACGCTGGTCCTCGAGGTCTGACCGCCCGGGCGCCGACAGGGATAGAGGAGATACCGGACGGGGCGTCAGCCGATCCCGAGCTTGGCGTGCATCTCCCAGACCAGGATCTCGGACGCCTCGATCGCGGTCACCCGCTGGCTGTCTCCGGCCGTGATCCGTGCCGCAGCGCCTGTTCCGAGCACGCCTGCGCCTTCCAGCTCCACCGCGCCGCGCGCTGCGAACACGTGCAGGTAGGGGGCTGCGGGCAGCGTGACGGAGCCGCCCGGCTCCAGCCGTGCCGCATGCAGCGCGGCGTCCTTCTGCTTGATCCGGATCGCGGCCGCGCCCTCGTGCCGGTCCATGCCGGAGGCGACCGGGACGAGTCCGCCGCGCAGCAGTTCGTCGCCGATTTCGAGCTGCTCGTAGCCGGGGTCGATGCGAGCCTCGTCAGGCACCACCCACATCTGCACGAAGTGCACGGGCTCGTCGTGCTCGGCGCCGCCGGTCAGCCGCCAGGAGTCGTTCTTCTCCGAATGCAGGATGCCGCGGCCCGCGCTCATCCGCTGCGCGAGCCCCGGATAGATGACCCCGCTGTGCCCTTCGGAGTCCTGGTGCACGAGCGCGCCGCGCAGCACCCAGGTGACGATCTCCATGTCCTCATGCGGGTGCGTCTCGAACCCGGCGCCCGGCCGCACCACGTCGTCGTTGTTGACGAGCAGCAGGCCGAAATGCGTGTTGCGGGCGTCGTAGTGGCGGCCGAAGGAGAAGGAGTGCTTCGAGTCCAGCCAGGACAGCCGGGTGGCGAAGCGGTCGCCCGGATCGCGCAGGTCGAGTGACGGCTTCAAGCCCTGCGGAGCGCTCGTGATCGGAAACGCCGGCATGGTGGGTCTCCTTCTGCTCGATTCCTCGACCCTACGCCACCAGGATAGTTGAATCATGAACAAAGCGTGAATCGGGTCGGCTGCCGCTGCGCCGGGCCGATGCGGGCATACGCGCAATACTGGTCCCAACGATCAAAGGAAGGCGTGCATGAGCGACCGCGTCAGGCTATTCATAGGCAGGTACACGCAGGACGATCCGTCACCGCAGCCCGCGCCCGGTATCACCGTGGCCGAGTTCGACCCCGAAGCCCTGGCGATCGAGCCGCTCGGCGGCGGCGATCTGCCCGAGGCGTCTTTCCTCGAACTGGGGCCGGCCGGGGACGTGCTCTACGCGGTGCAGGAGGACGAGCACGACGGACAGGTCGCGGCGTTCTCGATCGACGCGGGAACCAGCGCCCTGACGTTCTTGGACAAGCAGCCGACGCACGGCGGGCTGCCCTGCCACATTCTGGTCGAGCCCGGCGGCAGCTATGTACTGTCCGCGAACTACGGGACGGGGAACGTCGCCGTGCACCCGATCGAGTCGGACGGCAGCCTGGGCGCGTCGTCAGACGTCTCGCAGCACCAGGGCTCGGGGCCGAACTCCGAGCGTCAGGCCGGGCCGCACGCGCACATGGTCGCGGCCGCTCCGGACGCTCAAGTGGTGCTCTCCGTGGATCTGGGCACTGACAGCGTTTACGCGTACTCGCTCGACGCGCTGTCGGGGCGCCTCACGCTCATCGCGCAGAACCGGATGCGGCCGGGCAGCGGTCCGCGCCATCTGGTCTTCCACCCGTCCGGCGAGCATTTCTACCTGGCCAACGAGCTGGGCAACTCGGTGTCGGTGTGCGCGTACGACGCGGCGACCGGCTCGGCGAAGGAGCTCGCCGAGATCCCGGCCGTGCCCGATCCGAAGGGCGGCGAGAACGCGCCCGGCGGGATCCTGCTTTCCGCCGACGGCCGTTTCCTGTACGTCTCCAACCGCGGGGACGAGTCGATCAGCGTGTTCGAGGTCCGCGACGGCGGTTCGCGGCTCGAGCCGGTCGGCCGGTGGTCCTGCGAGGGAAGCTGGCCGCGGGACATCGCGTTCAGCCCGGACGGGCGCTTCCTGTTCGTGGCGAACCAGCGTTCGCACAACGTCGCGGTGCTGCGCGTGGACGGCGCCGGCGGCGCGCTGTCGGCGACCGGGCTTTCGTATCAGGTGCGGAACGTCGCGCGAGTACTGATCGGGTAGCGGCTTTCCGGATACTCGGCCCTGGCACCGACAGCGGCGCCGTTAGCGAGGCCAGCCCGGCGCGTCGGGGCGCGACTGCCAAGGCAGCGGTCCCGACGCGCGCCGGTACTCGACGCCCAGGGCGTCGAGCCTGCGTTCGTGTACTGCCAGACGTCGCGCGAAGTCGTCGAAATCCCGGTCCCGCGGGTCGCTCCACACGGTTTCGGCGAAGGCCGTCAGCCGGGGAAAGGCCATGTAGTCGACGGCGCGGGCCGAGTCGATGTGCTCGGTCCAGATGTTGCACTGCGCGCCGAGTACGTGCTGCGCTTCGCTCTCGCTGAGCGCCGCGGGGACGGGTTCGAAGGCGTAGACGTGCGCTAGCGACGAGACCTTGCCGATGGGGGTCGGCTCCCCCGGGTCGTCCGACTGGCGCCAGTCGAGATAGACCTGGTCCTCGGGGCAGAGCACCACATCGTGCCCGCGCTTGGCGGCCGTGATCGCCCCGGTGATCCCCCGCCAGGACGCGACGACGGCGTCTGCGGGCAGTCCGCCGTCGCAGATCTCGTCCCAGCCGTAGAGCACCCGGCCGTGGGTCGCGAGGTGCTCGGCGAGCCGTGCGACGTACCAGAACCGCAGCGCGTCGGCGTCCGGGAGTTCGCGTTCTGCGATGTGCCCCTTGGCGCGCGGGCTGTTCTCCCACGGCCCGGTCGGGCACTCGTCGCCGCCGACGCCGATGTGCTTGGACGGGAACAGCTCGACGACCTCGTCGAAAACATCGCGCAGGAACTGCAGGGTGGATTCCTCGGCGTTGAGTACGTTGTCGAGGATGCCCCAGCGCGTCGCGACCTCGGGCTGGTCGGGCTGGTTCGGCGAGTCGGTGTTGCCGAGGTGCGGGTACGCGGCGATCGCGGCCCCCGCGTGTCCGGGTACGTCGATCTCGGGGACCACGGTGATGTGCCGGGCGGCCGCGTAAGCGACGATCTCCCGGATGTCGTCCTGGGTGTAGAAGCCGCCGTGCGGGCGGCCGTCGAAGCGGTCGTGCCGGCGGTCGCCGAGCGGGCTCTCCCGCCGCCAGGAGCCGACCTCGGTGAGACGCGGGTAGCGCCGGATCTCCAGGCGCCAGCCTTGGTCGTCGGTCAGGTGCAGATGCAGGACGTTGAGTTTGTGCAGCGCGATCAGGTCGATGAAGCGCAGCACGTCCTGCTTGGGCAGGAAGTGGCGGGCCACGTCGAGCAGCGCGCCGCGCCAGCCGAACCGGGGCCGGTCGGTGATCGTGACCGCCGGCACGTCCCAGGGTCCTGAGCTGATCGGCGCGCGGCGGAACGCGGCGGAGGGCAAGAGCGTGCGGAGCGTCTGAGCGGCGTAGAAGAGCCCTGCGCTGGTCTCGGCTTCGAGCGTGGCACCGCTCGTCGTCACCGTCAGGCGGTAGCCCTCGGGGCCGAGGCCGGCGGTGTTCGTCGCGGGATCGGCCACGCGCAGGGTGATGGCGTTGCCCGGACTGTGGCCGTCGCGCAGCGGAAGGCCGGTCGCCGGGCCGAGCGCGGAGCGAAGCCAGCCGGCGACTTCGGCGCTGCGCTCGTCGGCGTCGAGCACCGTGGCGTCGGTGAGCGTGAAGCGAAGCCGCACCGCTACTTCTACTTCCCGCGGCTCGGGGATGAGGCCCAGGTCCGCGAGGTCGTCGATCACGTCGGGCGTCGGCATGCTCAGTCTTCCAGCACCGCGAGCGCGTCGATCTCGACCAGCATCCCGGCGGGCAGGCCGACGTACACGGTCGTGCGGGCCGGGAACGGCGCGCTGACGAACGTGCTGTACACCTCGTTCATGGCCGCGAAGTGCGCTACGTCGGCCAGGTAGACGCGCATCATCATCACGTCGTCGAAGTCGGCTCCGGCGGCGCGCAGGATGGCCTGGATGTTGAGCAGCGTCTGGCGGGTCTGCTCGGCGACGGTCTCGCCCGCGAACTCGCCGGTCGCCGGGTCGGTCGGCCCCTGCCCGGCGACTTGCAGGATGTTGCCCTTGCGGACGGCCTGCGAATAGGAGGCCACTGGCGCCGGGGCGTCTGCGGTGGTGACGGCGATCTTGGGCATCGCTAGTTCTCCTGGTCGTGGTGCGGGGGCGGGGCGGTCCAGCCGAGTTCCGCGGAGGCGGCGTCGGCGGCGGCGAGCAGATCGGGCAGCAGGGCGAGGACGCCGGAATACGTGAGTACGGGTTCTGGCACCGAGAGCGACGCGGCGGCCAGGACGGTCCCGGCGGCGTCCCGGATCGGGGCCGCGACGCAGTTGATGTAGTCCTCGTGCTCGGCGCGGTCCTGGGCGTGGCCTTGGGCGGCGACCTTGCCGAGTTCGGCCTCGAACGCGCCCGGGTCCGTGATCGTGTTCGGCGTGTAGCGCTCGAAGCCGAGCCGGCTGATCGCGGCCTTGCGGCGCGGTTCGGGCAGCCCGGCGAGCAGGACCTTGCCGACCGCGGTGCAGTGCGCGGGCGCGAGCGCGCCGATGCGCGAGTTCATCCGCACGGGATGTCTGCTGTCGTACTTGTCGATGTAGACGACTGTGCCTTCCACGTACGCCGCGAGATGCACCGTGTGGCCGTGCTTCTGGTTGAGCGCGGCGAGGTGGGGTGCGGCGAGTCGGCGTATGTCGAGGTCGTCGAGGGCTTGGTGGGCCAGCGCGAACAGGCGCGGTCCGAGCCGGTACCGGTGTTGCTCGTCGTGGCGGGCGAAACCCTGTGACTCAAGGGTCTGAAGCAGCCGCAGCGCGGTCGACTTGTGTACGTCGAGCAGCGCGGCGAGTTGGTCGAGGGTCTTCGGGCCGCCGCCCAGATCGGTCAGGATGCGCAGGGCGCGATCGACGGTCTGGCTCATACGGCCCCTGCCTTGATCTCGGCGCCGGGTGCCGGTTCGGCAGCGCGGCCTTGCATCTCTCCGGTCGCGATGAAGCGCTCGATGGTCGCGTGGTCGGGCATCACACCGAGGTCCGCGCGCACCCGGAGGGCGCAGGAGGCGGCGAGCGTGCCGAGCCGCAGCCGGTCTCGAAGGGAGAGGCCGCGCAGCGTTCCGGCGATGAATCCGGCGGCGAAGGCGTCTCCGGCTCCGGTCGGCTCGGCGATCTCGACCGGCAGCGCGGGCACGTCGACGCGTTCGCCCGCCTCGAATCCGGTCGCGCCGTCAGCTCCCTGTTTCACCACGAGCGTGCGCGGCTCGGGCAGCAGCCGGCGCAACGCGTCCGGATCGCCGACACCGCAGACCGCCTCGGCTTCGTCGGCGCCGATGAAGACCAGGTCAGCGCGGCGCGCCAGATCGATCAGCACCCCCGGGTCGCGCCCGGCCCACAGCACGGGCCGGAAGTTCACGTCGAAGGCCACGATGCGGCCGGGCCGCGGCGAGGCGAGGAAGGCGTCGGCCAGCGCGGCGCAGGAATCGGAGAGCGCTGCGGTGATGCCGGTGAAGTGCAGCACCGGCGTATCGCGGACGGCGGCCGTGTCCGCCAGGCTTGGGTTCATCGAGCAGGCCGCTGATCCGGCGCGGTAGTACCGCATGACAGTGGACGGCGAGTCGGCGGCCATGCCGGCGCTGGATGTGACGATCTCCTTGACGTACAAGCCGGTCTGGCGCTGCGCATCGATTTCGACTTCTGATACGTCCACTCCGTGTGCGGCGAGGCTGCGCAGGACGACGCGGCCGAAGCGGTCGTCTCCCACCCGGCCGACCCAGCGGGCCGGGACGCCGAGCGCCGCGAGCGTGCACGCCACGTTGACCTCCGCGCCGCCCACCGCCAGCGCGTATCCGGCTACTTCCTTGTCTTCGGCTGCGTCCTCGTCGGGGATGAGCACCGCCAAGGCTTCACCGACACACGTCACTGCCGGTCCAGTCACCTGCCGCCCTCCCCTGCTCCGCGTGGTCATCCCTTGCCGTACCGCGCTGCCGGATGCTACAACCGGGTGAGCAACATACGCAATCACGTTGCATATGTTGCAACGGAGATCTAATGAGGAGGGTCGTGGACGACGCAGCGCTCGGTGCCTTGGCCGCGGAGCGGATCGACTGGCGCTACAAGGGCTTCCCGGCCCGCTTCGACGGCCTCACCGTGGCCGATCTCGTCGAGGCCAAGCCGCCGCTCGCGCAGTTCGGCACTCCCCTGCTCGTCCTCGACGGTCCCGCGCTCGACCACAATCTGACCCTGATGGCGCAGTACTGCGCGAAACACGGGGTTGATCTCGCACCGCACGGCAAGACCACGATGGCGCCGCAGCTCTTCGCCCGCCAGCTCGACGCCGGCTGCTGGGGAATCACCGCCGCGACGATCGCGCACCTGCGGACCTACCGGGCCTTCGGGGTCGCGACGATCGTGCTCGCCAATCAGCTCGTCGACGCCGACTCGCTGCGCTGGGTCGCCGAAGAGCTGCGCCGCTCGCCGCACTTCCGCCTGCTGTGCTTCGCCGATTCCGTCACCGGAGCGGAACTGATGCAGGCGGCCCTCGCCGAGGCGGACGCGCCGCGCCCGGTGGAGATCGTGATCGATCTCGGCGCGCCGGGCGGCCGGACCGGCTGCCGGAACCTGGACGAAGCTGAGGCCGTGGCGCGTGCTGTGCGCGCGGCGGATCGGCTGCGGCTCGTCGGCGCCGGCGGCTTCGAGGGGGCGCTGGCTCCCGACCGCGCGCCGCAGAGCATCGAGCACATCCGCGAGTATCTTCGTTCCCTGCGTCAGCTCGTCGGCCGGCTCGACGAGGCAGGGTTGTTCGACGAGACCGACGAGATCGTCGCGACGGCCGGCGGCAGCGCGTACTTCGACGACGTGGTCGAGATCCTCGGCGGTGCGTGGAAAGCCTCGCGTCCGGTGCGGACCGTGTTGCGCAGCGGCGCCTATATAACGCATGACGACGGCCACTATCGAAGGCTGACACCGCTGACCGCCGACGCCGGGTTCCGGCCCGCGCTCAGCATCCGTGGCCGCGTACTCTCGACTCCCGAGCCGGGTCTCGCGCTGCTGGACTTCGGCAAACGCGACGCGCCGTTCGACCTCGGCCTGCCCGAGCCGCACACCGTCGAGCGCGCGGACGGCGCTACGGAACGGCTGACCGGCTGCTCGATCGCCGCACTCGCCGACCAGCACGCCTTCCTGCGGCACGGCGGCGACACGCGGTTGCGCATCGGCGAGGTCGTCGCCTGCGGCATCTCCCATCCGTGCACCGCTTTCGACAAGTGGCAGCTGATTCCGGTCGTCGAGGACGGGCACGTCGTGGACGTCATCCGCACGTTCTTCTAGGCAGCACCGACTTCTGGACACAGGCAAGACGAGAGTGTGAGCGCGATGGAGAACCAGGGCACGGATACGGCGCCGACAGTGCTGTTCCGCGGCTGCCACGTCACCGACGGTACCGGCGCGCCGCGAACGCGTGCGGACGTCGCGCTCGCGGGCGGAAGGATCGCGGCCGTCGGCGAGGAGGCCGCGCGGTTCGACGCCGACCGTGTCGTCGACGCCTCAGGGCTCGTACTCGCTCCCGGGTTCATCGACATGCACGCGCACTCGGACCTGGCGCTGCTCGTCGACAAGGAGCATCTGGCGAAGACGTCGCAGGGCGTCACCCTCGAAGTCCTCGGCCAGGACGGCCTGAGCTACGCCCCGGTGGACGACGGCGCGCTGAAGCAGTTGCGTCAGCAGATCTCCGGCTGGCACGGCGATCCCGAGGAACTCGCCTGGGACTGGCGCACCGTCGGCGAGTACCTGGACCGGATCGACGAGGGCTGCGCCGTCAACGCCGTCTACCTAATGCCTCAGGGAACGCTGCGCATGCTGTGCGTCGGCAACGATGACCGTCCGGCGACTGAGCCTGAGCTGGATGCGATGCGGCGCCTGCTCGCCGAGGGTTTGCAGCAGGGCGCCGTCGGTATGAGCAGTGGCCTGACATACACGCCGGGTATGTATGCGGACACTGACGAGCTGATCGAGCTGTGCCGCGTGGTCGCCGAGTACGGCGGCTATTACAGCCCGCACCACCGCAGCTACGGCGTGGGCGCCATGGAGGCCTACGAGGAGATGATCCGGGTCAGCGAACAGTCCGGCTGCCCGCTTCACCTCGCGCACGCGACGCTGAACTTCTCCGTCAACGCGGGCCGGGCGCCGGATCTGCTGGAGCTCATCGACGAAGCCTCCGCGCGCGGCGTGGACATCACGCTCGACAGCTATCCCTACCTTCCCGGGGCGACGACGCTCGCCGCGCTGCTGCCCAGCTGGGCGGCGAGCGGCGGACCGGACGCGCTCGCGGCCCGGCTGCGCGACCCCGCCGCCCGCGCGCGGATGGCGGCAGACCTCGAAGTCACCGGCTCGGACGGGTGCCACGGCGTGCCGATCGACTGGGCCGCGATCCAGATCAGCGGCACGCGGCACGCGTCCAACAGCACGCTGGCCGGCCTGACCGTGGCCGAGGCCGCCGCGCAGGCCGGCCAGCCGCCCGCACAGTTCTGCTTCGACCTGCTGCTCGCCGACGACCTGGGCGTCTCCTGCCTGTTGCACGTCGGCAACGAGGAGAACGTGCGCACCATCCTGCGGCACCCCGCGCACCTCGTCGGCAGCGACGGGCTGCTGATCGGCGCGCGGCCGCATCCGCGCGCGTGGGGCACCTTCCCGCGCTACCTCGGGCACTACGTGCGGGAGGAAGGACTGCTCACGTTGGAGGAGTGCGTCGCGCAGATGACCGGCCGGGCCGCGCGCCGGCTCGGACTTACGGACCGCGGAAGGGTCGCGCCGGGGCTGGCCGCGGACGTAGTGTTGTTCGACCCCGGGACGGTGGCCGACCGGGCGACGTTCGAGCAGCCGCGTCGAACCGCGACCGGCATCCCCTACGTTCTGGTCGGCGGCGAGTTCGTGATCGACGGCCATCGGCGCACACAGGCCACACCGGGGCGGGCGCTGCGGCGCGGCGCGCGGCGGCGGAACCCATGACGGACGCGGAGGTACGAATGCAGGCATCGCAGGTTCACGGGTCGGCGCACGCGCAGGCACTCGAACACCCCTCACAGCGCCCCGACCCGCTGGATCTGCTGGCCCGCGACCGCGTGCTGTGCATCGTGCGCGCCAACCAGGTCGCCGACGCGGCGGGGCTGGTCTCGGCGCTGGCCGCAGGGGGCATCCGACTGGTCGAGTTCACCTTCACCATCCCCGGCGTGCTCGACGTGATCGAAGAGGCGGCCGAGGTGCCCGGCAGCGTGATCGGCGCGGGGACGGTGCTGACGGCGAGTCACGCGCGCGACGCGGTGGCCGCGGGCGCGCGCTTCCTGCTGACGCCCGACATCCGGCCGGACGTCGCGACGGTGGCGCAGGCCTGCGGCGTGCCGCTGATCATGGGCGCGCTCACGCCGACCGAGCTGAGCCGGGCGTTCGAGCTCGGGGCGGCGGCGGTCAAGGTGTTCCCGGCGCGGATCGGCGGCCCGGCTTACCTGCGCGACCTGCTCGGACCGTTCCCCGGCGCCCGGCTGATCCCCACCGGCGGGGTCAACGCGGCGAACGCGCGCGGGTTCCTCGACGCAGGAGCGGCGGCAGTCGGCGCGGGGACCGATGTAGTGCCGCCGAGCCTGGTCGAGCGCGGCGACCACGAGGCCATCGCCGAGAAGGCCCGGGAGTTCGTCCGGGCGCTGGAGCCGGAACCGGAGCAGTAACGGCCACCTCACCAGCCGCGCTCAGCGCGTCTCAAGGTCCTTTGTCGTCTCTGCCGCGATGAACCGGACCAGTCCGCGCTGGCCGCAGTCGGCCAATGCCGTGCGCTGCCGTTGGCTGCCGTTGCCCTCGTCCAAGGTCCGCTCGACCAGCGCCGTCACCTGGTCGACGTCTCCGTATTCGGCCAGCGCGGGCTGCACGTGCCGCAGCAGCGCGCGTGCCGCCTCTCTCGCCGCGACCGGCCTTCCCTCGGCGCCGATCAGCGAGCCGTCGAGGCCGTAGCGCGCGGCGTGCCAGCCGGCCGCCGAGGCGATCTCCGGCAGCGTTTCGGGCTCCGGCTCGCCGGCCTCGTGCCGCCAGATCGCCGTCTGCGTCAGGCCCCTGATCAGGCCGGCCAGCATGACGGCCTCCTCGACGCGCAGCTGCACGTCCGAGGCGCGCACCTCGACCGTCGAGTAGCGTTCGGACAGCCGCGCCTGCCAGTAGACCTGGTGCACGTCGCGGATCACTCCCCCGGTCACCAGGCCGCGTACGCGCCGCTCGTAGTCGGCGGCGTCGGCGAAGGCCGGGGGCGGCCCGCTGACCGGCCAGCGGCCGAAGACCACGGTGCGCCAGCTGGCGAAGCCGGTGTCGCGGCCGCCCCAGAACGGGGAGTTGCCGGACAGCGCGACCAGCACCGGCAGCCAGCGCCGCAACCGGTTGAGCACCGCGACGCCGGTGACCCGGTCCGGGACGCCCACGTGCACGTGCATACCGTTGATCAGCTGTTCGTCGACGAGCTGCGGCGCATCCTCGTAAAGGCCGCGGTAGCGCGGCGTGTCGGTGATGACGGCCGGCCCCTCCTGCCGGAACGGGGCCGCGGCGGTGGCCGCCAGCAGGCAGCCGACCTGGCTCGCGGCCTCGCCGAGCGAATGCCGCAGGCGCAGCAGGTGGCCGCCGACCTCGTCCAGGGTCTCGCACACCGGAGTGGCCACCTCGAGCTGGGCGAGCAGCAGTTCGTGCTGCACCTCGGCACTCGCGAGCGCGGGTTGCATCCCGGCCGCCCGGCACACCTCGTCGGCCGCCGGCGCGGGGTAGCCGCTGGCCTCATCGAGCAGCAGGTACTCCTCCTCGACCCCGAGCGTGATCACCCCGACCGTGTACCCTCCCACCGCGCTTACAACCGGTCCGCATGAGTGGATCACGCCGCACCGCATGAGTGGTTCACTCCGCGCCGCGTAGGCGGTCACCTGCGGTCAAGGCCCGGCAAGGGCCCGGCCAAGCCGGCCGCGATCCGGGTGCGCGACCGCCGACAGGGGCCTGCGTTTCCCGTACCGTAAGCAGCGCCGCGCGTGTCGAGCGCGCGCAGAGCGCTGTGACGACCCGGGGAGGGCCGGATGACGGCATTGATGTGGATCTGCTCGGTGCTGCTGATCGCCGAGTTCGTGATGGCGCCCATCAACCTGTGGACCGGCCGGACGATGCCGAACTTCACCCGGTTCACCGGACTGTCGCCGCAGCTCGCGACGACGGTCTTCGCGCCGGTGAAGCTGCTCGCCGCGCTGCTGGTCGCGATCGGGCTCGCGGTGCATCCGCTCGGGGTGGCCGGCGCGGTGGTGCTGGCGGCGGTGTGCGCGGTCTACCTCATCCGTCTGGCGGCTCCCGGACGCCGTGACCCGGCGGGGATCGCCGCCTTCGGCTTAGGGTTGATCTTGGCCGTGGTGCTGGCGGTGGTCCAGGCGGGCCGCTGACGGGGAGTCAAGCCGTGGGCGGTCGGCGGGACATAACGACTCGGCGCTAATTGCGGACGGGCGCTTGCCAAGCGGCTGAGTTGAACGTGCCATGCGACATGGGCACCTCAGACCGGGGTGCCCGCTCGATGCCCGTCCGAAGGAGTTCGACTTGCGACACACCCGCAAGCGCAGATCGATCCTGGTGCTCGAGGCCGGCGCGGCGGCGCTGCTCATCGCCCTCGCGCAGTCCTCCGCGGCCGCGGCGGCGCAGACCGCGCCCCGGGCCGGCGGTTCCGCCACAGCCACCCTCGCGGCCCATCCGGTCAAACCGGTGCCGGCCGTCACCGACCACGTCGATGCCAGGACCCTGACCAGCCCGCTGCCCACCTCGCAGTGCCTGACGCAGCTCCATATCCACTGCTACTCGCCAGTTCAGTACCACACCGCGTACGGGCTCGACAGCCTGTACCGCTTCCACATCAACGGAGCCGGCCGCACCATCGTGCTCGTCGACTCCTTCGGCTCGCCGACCATCCAGCACGACCTGCAGGTCTTCGACGCGCAGTGGGGCCTGCCGGACACCACCGTGCAGATCGTGCAGGCCGGCACCATCCCGCCCTTCGACCCGAGCAACCCGGACATGACCGGCTGGGCCGCGGAGAGCACCCTCGACGTCGAATACGCGCACGCGATCGCGCCCGGCGCGCACATCGTCCTGGTCGAGACGCCGGTCGCGGAGACCGAGGGCGTCACCGGCTTCCCGGAGATGATGACCGCCGAGAAGCAGCTGATCGACTCGGGGGTCGGCGACGTCATATCGCAGAGCTTCGGCGCCACCGAGAACACCTTCCCCGGCTTCGACAAGGGCGATTTCAGCAGCCTGCTGAACCTGCGCTACGCGTTCAAGGCCGCGGCCAGGCACCACGTGACCGTGCTGGCATCCTCCGGCGACGACGGCGCGACCAACGCGACGCTGGACGGCTCCGGCCTGTACCCCATGCCGGTCAACTCCTGGCCGTCCTCGGACCCGCTGGTCACCTCGATCGGCGGAACGCAGCTGACCCTCGACGACTCCGGCAAGCGGCTCTCCCCCGACGTGGTGTGGAACGACGGCTACGGCGCGGGCGGCGGCGGCCTGTCGGCCGTGTTCAGCCGGCCCGATTTCCAGCACGGCGTCCGCGGCGTGGTGGGAACCCACCGCGGCACCCCGGACATCTCGGCGAGCGCGGCGGTCAACGGCGGCGCGTGGGTGTACTTCAGCTACCAGCCCACCCGCGTCGGCTGGCACATCATCGGCGGCACCAGCGAGGCCTCGCCGATCTTCGCGGGCGTCGTGGCGCTGGCCGACCAGGTGGCCGGGCACCGGCTCGGCAACATCAACGACGCGCTGTACGAGCTCGGCGCCGGCCGGCACTCGGCCTTCGCCGGGGTCGTCGACGTGACCAGCGGCGACAACTCCTTCGGCGGAGTCACCGGCTACACCGCCGGACCGGGTTACGACCTGGCCAGCGGCGTGGGCACGTTCAACGCCAACCTGGTCTGGTCGCTGGCGTTCACATCCCGGTAGTCACCGCCCCGCCAGTCGCCCCCGGCAGCCGCCTCCCACCGACGCCGGCGCGCGACCAGCGCGGCACGTCTAAGGCGCGCTCGTCCGGGATCGGCGCAACCGTCAGAGGTTGCCGCTATCCCTGGACGAGCGCGCCGAGCGGTTTGTGGGTCGGCGCCACATAGGCGAGCAGCGGCACCGGGCGCAGACCGTACCTGCGCTTGAAATCCCCGTTGCGCCGGCCGCATTCGAACCTTGCCAGGCCGAGCCGCGCGGCGTACTCGAGCGCCTCGTAGAACAGCAGGTAGAAGGGGCTGAAGTCCTCCGCGCCGCGCTCCACCCCGCAGGTCCACAGGTGCAGCCGCACGCCGTCGAGCAGGCAGAAGCCGAGGCCGACGACCCGGCCGTCGACGCAGACCTCGATGATGCGCGCGGCCTGCCCGAGCAGCCGCCGGAAGTGCTGGAAGCCGCCGGGGGCGAACCGGCCGGGCACGCTGTGCTCGGACTCGATCATCCGCTCGATCCGGGCGAGCCGGTCCGGTTCGGCCGACCCCGGTTCCAGCACGCGGGTCACCGCTCCGGCGCGCTCGGCGCGGCGCTGGTGCATGCGTAGGGTGTTGCGCTGGTGTGCGGGCAGGCCGGCGAGGTAGTCGGCCGCGGCGAAGCCCGGCGGCAGGTCCAGGACGTAGCGCTGGTCGATCGGCAGGCCGTGGGCGCCGAGGGCGGTGAGGGCGGCGGCCAGCGGTCCGGTCGCGTCGACGTTGACCAGGCTGTACCAGGGCGCTGCGAAGTCGGCGGCCAGCTGCTGGAAGGCGGCGAGCACGGCGCGGATCGCGTCCAGGTCGCCCGGCCCGCCGCGCGAGGGCAGCCAGGTGTCGTAGCAGTGCCAGTTGTGGCTGATCAGCCCGCGCGGTTCGGCAGCGATGGAGGGTTCGTATACGGCCAGCGAACCGACCGGGTCCATCTGCGGCAGCAGGGTGACCGGCAGGCAGGCGCGGGCCGTCTGATCCGCGTCGCGCAGCATGAGGTAGGCGAATGCGTCGGCCGGCAGCAGCTCCGACTTGCGGTACGCGGTGAGGAAGGCGCTGCTGTAGAAGACCGGGGCCCCGCTGTCCGCGGCCAGCTCGTCCCAGTCGGGGATGGCCGCGACGTCGTCGTATGCCTCGACCGTTGCGGTCACGCAGCGTCCATGTGGCGCTCCACGCGCGCCAAGGGCGGTGGTGCGCCTTCAGTCAACTGTTCGAACTCTGCGTCCACTCGGCGGTCCCTTGGCAGGCGGCGACGGCGGTAGCTCGGACGCTAAAACAGTGTTCGAAGACTGTCAAGGTTGAAGATTCATACGCCTCGGCGCGCCGCAGGGGCGCCTGGAACCCGACACCGGCCGCGCCGGAGCAAGAGCTCTGCGACGCGGCCGGTTCGGATTCGGATCAGCGCACGCCGAGCAGGTGGTCCATCGCCAGCTGGTCGAGCTGCTCGAAGGCCATGCCGCGCTCGGCGGCGGCGTTCGCGTCGAAGTCCTCGAACGCGCTGCGGTCGGCCAGCAGGTCGGTGATCGTCTCGCCCTCGGCCAGGGTGCCCTGCGCGAGCTGGTCGAGCCTGGAGGCGCGCAGCGCCGCCTGGACCTCGGGGTCGGCGCGGAAGGCCGCGGCCCGCTGCTTGAGGATCAGGTAGTTGCGCATGCAGCCGGCCGCCGAGGCCCAGACCCCGGCGTAGTCCTCGGTGCGCGGCGGCTTGAAGTCGAAGTGCCGCGGTCCCTCGTACCCGGCCGACTCCAGCAGGTCGACCAGCCAGAACGCGGCGCGCAGGTCGCCGGCGCCGAAGCGCAGGTCCTGGTCGTACTTGATGCCGGACTGGCCGTTGAGGTCGATGTGGAACAGCTTGCCGTGCCACAGCGCCTGGGCGATGCCGTGCGGGAAGTTGAGCCCGGCCATCTGCTCGTGGCCGACCTCGGGGTTCAGGCCGACCAGCTCGGGGTGCGCCAGCCGCTCGATGAAGGCCAGGCCGTGGCCGACCGTGGGCAGCAGGATGTCGCCGCGCGGCTCGTTCGGCTTGGGCTCGATCGCGAAGCGCAGGTCGTAGCCCTGGTCCAGGACGTACTGCCCGAGCAGGTCGAAGGCCTCCTTCAGCCGGTCGAGCGCGACGCGCACGTCTTTGGCCGCCCCGGACTCGGCGCCCTCGCGCCCGCCCCAGGCGACGTAGATCTTGGCGCCGAGCTCGACGGCCAGATCGATGTTGCGGATGGTCTTGCGCAGCGCGTAGCGGCGCACGTCCCGGTCGTTCGCGGTGAACGCGCCGTCCTTGAAGACCGGGTGGGTGAACAGGTTCGTGGTGGCCATCGGGACCTTCATCCCGGTCTCGTCGAGGGCGGCCCGGAAGCGCTTGACGTGCGCCTCGCGGTCGCCGTCCGAGGAGCCGAACGGGATCAGGTCGTCGTCGTGGAAGGTGACGCCATAGGCGCCGAGCTCGGCGAGCCGGTGCACGGACTCCACCGGGTCGAGCGGCTTGCGGGTGGCGTCGCCGAACGGGTCGCGGCCCAGCCAGCCGACCGTCCACAGGCCGAAGGTGAACTTGTCGTCCGGTGTGGGCGTAAGGGACTGCGTCATTGCTTGCTCCCGGAGGTCTCGGAGGGCTAGCCTCATTCGTAAACGCGGAATACAAATTCCGCAACCCAACCTACTCCTTCGCGGCCCCGGGCGGTATCCACCCCCGTCGGAAGCCTCCCGCGCCGCGAACCGACCGAGGGGACGAGGATGTCGCCGACCACAGCGCGCATTGTCATCGGCGTGGACAGCTCCACCCAGTCGACCAAGGCCCTCGCGGTCGACGTCGACTCCGGCGCGGTGGTCGGGCAGGGCAGGGCGGCGCACACGGTGAGCGGCGGCGCCGGGCGGGAGAGCGATCCGGAGCAGTGGTGGGAGGCGCTGGTCACCGCGCTGGAGCAGACGGGTTACGCGGACACGGCGCAGGCCGTCGCGATCGGCGGGCAGCAGCACGGGCTCGTGGCGCTCGACGAGAAGGGCGTGCCGGTGCGGCCGGCCCTGCTGTGGAACGACGTGCGCAGCGCAGCGCAGGCGGCGGCGCTGGTGGAGCGGTTCGGCGCGCAGTGGTGGGCGCAGCGGATCGGGAGCGTGCCGACCGCGTCGTTCACGATCGCGAAGTGGGCCTGGCTCAGGGAAAACGAGCCGGAGGCCGCCGAGCGGGCGGCCGCGATCAGGCTGCCGCACGACTATCTGACCGAGCGGCTGACCGGAAGCGCGACGACGGACCGCGGCGACGCGTCCGGCACCGGCTGGTGGACGCCGGAGGGTTACGACACGGACCTGCTTGACCAAATGGGCCTTTCCCCGTCGCTGCTGCCGCAGGTCGTGCAGCCGGGGCAGCCTGCCGGGCAGGTGCGCGCGGCCGGAAGCGGCACAGGTCGCGGCAGCGCGGTGCCGCTGCGCGAGGGGACGCTGGTCGGCGCGGGTACCGGCGACAACATGGCGGCCGCGCTCGGGCTCGGCCTTGAGACCGGCGCGCCGGTGCTGAGCCTGGGAACCTCAGGGACCGTGTACGCGGTGACGCGCGGCCGCCCCGCCGACCCGAGCGGCACGGTGGCCGGGTTCGCGGACGCGCTGGGCGCCTGGCTGCCGCTCGCCTGCACGCTCAACTGCACGCTCGCGGTCGACCGGATCGCGGCGCTGCTCGGCCTGGACCGCGAGGCGGTGCAGCCTGGCGCAAGCGCGGTGGTGCTGCCGTACTTCGACGGCGAGCGCACGCCGAACCTGCCGTTCGCGTCGGGCCTGCTGACCGGGCTCCGGCACGACACGACTCCGGGCCAACTGCTGCAGGCCGCGTACGACGGAGCGGCGTACTCGCTGCTCGCGGCGCTCGACGACGTGCTGCGGGCAGGCGGTGAGGAGCTGGCGCCGGACACGCCGCTGCTGCTGATCGGCGGCGGCGCGCGCGGGAAGGCCTGGCAGGACACGGTGCGGAGGCTGTCCGGGCGCGCGGTGCAGATCCCGGCGGCGGAGGAGATCGTCGCGCTGGGTGCCGCTGCGCAGGCGGCCGGACTGTTGACCGGCGAGGCGGCCGACGCGGTGGCGCGACGGTGGGGTACCGCGGCCGGACCCGTGTTCGAACCGTTGCCTCGCGACGACGCCGCTCGTGTCCTTATCGCGGCTACTCTGCAACGAGCCGAACGCGGCGGGCTGTTCGCACAGGGTGACGGACTCGGAAACGATTCCGCGTCGACGTGAAACCGGCTGCTGAGACGCGCGAGGAGGGGCAGCGTGAGCGACTCGACCGGCGATCGTGATGAGACCGGGAATCCTGCGACGAAAGCCGGTGATTCGGCCGGCGGGAGCGAGCATGCCGGAGTGGATGACGGCCGTCCGATAACCCGGCGGGACGCGCGCGCTCACCGAGCCCCGACGCACCGAACCGCCGGACCGGCTTCGCAGCAAGGCATGCGCCGGCAGAACCTCGCGCTCGTGATGGCCGCCCTGGCGGCACACGGCCCGAGCTCGCGCGCGGAGGTCGCCGAGCGCACCGGCCTCACCCGCGCGGCGGTCGGCAGCCTGATCAACGAGCTGGCCGCGGCCGGGCTGACCACGGACCTCGGCCTCGCCCCGAGCGGCCGGGTCGGCAGGCCGGGTACCGCGCTGGCGCTCAGCGAGCAGGGCCCGGCCGGCCTCGGCCTCGAGATCGGGGTCGACCACCTGGGCGCCTGCGTTCTCGACCTGCACGGAACCGTGCGCACCTGGGTCGAGATCGAGGCGCCTAACCGGGGCCGCGCGCCGCGCGACGTGCTCGCCGAACTCGGCGACGTGGCCGCCGCCGCGCTCCAGCACGCCGCCGCCCAAGGACTGCATCCGGTCGGCGCGGTGGTCGCGGTGCCCGGCCTTGTGGACGCCGCGCACGGCACCGTCGAGCAGGCGCCCAACCTCGGCTGGCGCGCCGTGCCTGTCGCCAAGGCGCTGGCCGAATGGCTGCCCGCGCCGCTGCGGCCGGTCCCGCTCGAGGTGGAGAACGAGGCCAATCTCGGCGCGCTGGCCGAACTCTGGCACGCGGCCTCCCGGCCCACCGACTTCATTCACGTCTCGGCCGAGGCGGGCATCGGCGCGGCCGTGGTGATCGACGGCCGGCTCTTCCGCGGCGCGCGCGGATTCGCGGGCGAACTCGGGCACGTGCCGGTGCACCCGGACGGCCCGCAGTGCGGCTGCGGCGCCCGGGGCTGCCTGGAGCAGTACGCGGGCGAGCAGACCGTGCTGCGTGCCTCCGGCCTTTCCGACGCGGGCGGCGACCGGATCAAGGCGCTGACCGACAAGGCCCTCGGCGGCGATCCGCGCGTGCTCGAAGCACTGGAGGAGGCTGGCCGCGCGCTCGGCACCGCCCTCGCCGGCGCGGTGAACCTGCTGGATCCGTCCGCGCTCGTCCTCGGCGGCGCATACGCCGAGCTGGGCGAATGGCTGCTGCCCGGGATGCGCAAGGAGCTGGCGGAGCGGGTCACGGTGCGGCCGTGGAGTCCCGAGGCGTTGCAGCTGTCGGAGCTCGGCCGCCGCGGCCCGCTGCTCGGCGCGGCCACAGTCACGATCCGGCGCATCATCGAGAACCCGGCGCGGTATGCCGACTGGCGTAATACACATGAGCGCAACGTCGGTCGTTAGTGTCCGGAGGTATGCAGGCAGAAGCGCAGAGGGCAGGCGGTTACGACTCAGCCGGTCACGAGTCAGGCGGCCACGAGTCAGGCGGCCACGAGTCGAGCGGCTATGACCTGGCCGCCGTGAAGCTGTCCGGATCGATCGTCACCTTGCGCCCGGCGCACGAGGGTGACATACCGGCGCTGGCTGTGATCCGCGCCGATCCCGAGGTGTACCGGTGGTGGCGCGGCGGCCCGGATCTGCAGGCCGCGGTCGCCGAGGAGCTGGCCACCGAGGACGAGCACGGTTTCGTCATCGAGTACGAAGATCGGACCGTCGGCTTCATTCAGTGGTGGGCTGAGGAGGAACCGGAATACCGGCACGCCGGGATCGACATCTACCTCGACGCGTCAATGCACGGACGCGGCATCGGCACCGATGCGGTACGGATCCTCGCCACGCATCTGATCCATGACCACGGGCACCATCGGATCACCATCGATCCGGCCGCGGACAACGAGGCGGCGATCCGCTGCTACGCCAAGGTCGGTTTCCGGCCGGTCGGCGTCATGCGGCAGTACGAGCGCGGCCCGGACGGCACGTGGCACGACGGTCTGCTGATGGACCTGCTCGCGAGCGAACTGATCGGCTGATTGACTCGTGGACTTAGCCTGAACTGATGGATGCGACGCTAGAGATTGGAGTCCGCCATGACAGTGCGTGCGACGTGGAACGGCCAGGTGCTGGCCGAGAGCGACCACACGGTCGTCGTCGAGGGCAACCACTACTTCCCGCCCGAGGCGGTGAACCGCGAGTTCTTCGCACCGAGCGCGACCCACACGACCTGCCCGTGGAAGGGCTTGGCCAGCTACTACACGGTAAACGTGAACGGAGAGAGCAACCCCGACGCGGCCTGGTACTACCCCGAGCCGAAGGACGCCGCCGCGAAGATCCGCGACTACGTGGCGTTCTGGCACGGCGTCGCCGTGGAGAAGGTGGACGACTAAGCCTGAGCGGTGAAAGGAGCACGTCCGCGGGCTGCGTTGGAAGGGGCTGACGCGTGAGGATCATCGTCCTGTCGGATACGCACGCGCCTCGGCGGTGGCACGGTTGCCCGCCG
>NZ_DASRGV010000346.1:0-2759 GCF_035650855.1 Actinocrinis sp.
GCCGTCGTAGGAGTAGACGCCGTACAGGCCGTTGACGTCCGGGTGGTTCGCCAGGATGGTCTCCGCGTCAGAGGTCGCGGTCGCCGCCGACAGGTTGTCGTTGACCGTCTGCACCACCGTGATGCCCGGGCCGATCGCCGCCTTGAAGCCGGCGATGCGCTCGGTGGCGTTGGCGGCGGTCAGCGAGCCGACCAGGATGGCGACCTTGCCGGTGCCGTTGAGCGCCTTCTTCAGCTGGGTGCCCGCGGTGAACCCGGCGTCGTAGTTGACGGTGCCGAGGTACAGCGAGGCGGCGGCGGTGCCGGGCAGCGGCGAGTCGATGGCGAGCACGTCGATGCCGTTGGCGGTGTCCGTGGCGATGATGCCCTTGGCGGTGTCCGGGTTGATCGCGGAGATCGAGTAGCCGGTCACGCCGTGCGAACGCAGCGTCTCAAGCTCGGAGGTCTGCTCGGTCAGCTGGCCGTTCGGCGGGGCGAAGTAGGTGCACTTGCTGCTGGAGATGCCCAGGTCGGAGCAGCCCTTGAGGAACCCGGTCTGGCCGGCCTTCCAGTAGGCGGCCGCGACGTTGACGACCATCGCGATGTTGACCGAGGACAGGTCCTTGCCGTTCATCGCGCACTTGAGCGACTTGTCGAGGTCGGCCAGGTTCGCCTGGTTGAAGCCGACCGGGTCGGTGGCCGGGTTCGGCGTCGCGGTCGGGGACGAGGCGCAGTTGGCCGCGACGCTCGCCGCGGTGGAGGGAGCGCTTCCCGCGGAGCTGCCGGTGCTCGACTTCGAACACGCGGCGGCCGACAGGGCGACCAGCGCGGCCGCGGAGACGGCCGCGATGGAACGGGTCTTCTTGTTCGTGCCAATCATCGTTGATCGGTGCCCTTCATGTGGTGGGTAGGTCGGATCGAGCCTTTCGTGCGGTTCTGCGGGTGGAGCAGGTAGTGCCGGTGATGCCAGTGGTACGGGTGGAGCCGGTACTGCGGTGGTGCGGGTGGTGCGGTCACCCCGGCCGCACTGGTGCGGCAGCGCGGCCGGGGGGTCTGTGCGGGCTGCGCGACGGTCGGCAGGGCCCTTAGAAGCCCTGCGCCAGGCGGTGGTAGGCCTGGTTCCATCGCAGCTCCCTGGTGAATTGGCGCACCGTGGTGTCGGCGTCGATGACCAGCAGCTCGACCGAGAGCATCTCGGCCAGGTCGTGCAGCTCCTCGGCGCCGACCGCGCTGGAGAGCACGGTGTGGTGCGGCGCGCCCGCGGTCAGCCACGCCTCCGCCGAGGTGCGCAGGTTCGGCCGCGGCGTCCACACCGCGCGCGCCACCGGCAGCTTGGGCAGCGGCTCGAGCGGCGGGACCACGTCGATCTCGTTGGCCACCAGGCGGAAGCGCTCGCCGATGTCGGCGAGCCCGACCACCACGGCCGGCCCCGGCCGCGCGTCGAAGACCAGGCGCACCGGGTCCTCGCGCCCGCCGATGCCGAGCGGGTGGATCTCGCAGGACGGCGTCTCGGTCGCGATGGACGGGCAGACCTCGAGCATGTGCGCGCCGAGGATGACCTCGCGGCCGGGCTCGAAGTTGTAGGTGTAGTCCTCCATGAACGAGGTGCCGCCGGGCCGCCTCGCCGCCATCGCCTTGACCGTGCGCAGCAGCACCGAGGTCTTCCAGTCGCCCTCGCCGCCGAAGCCGTAGCCGTCGGCCATCAGCCGCTGCACCGCCAGGCCCGGCAGCTGCCGCAGCCCGCCGAGGTCCTCGAAGTTCGTGGTGAAGGCCCGGAAGCCGCCCGAGGTCAGGAAGTCGCGCAGGCCCAGCTCGATGCGCGCGGCGTACCGCAGCGAGTCGTGCCGCTCGCCGCCGCTGCGCAGCTGCGGCGCGACGCGGTATTCGTCCTCATACTGCTTCACCAGGTCGTCGATGCGCGCGTCGGTGACCGAGTCCACGACGGCGACCAGGTCGTTGACGCCGTAGGTGTTGACCGAGACGCCGAAGCGCAGCTGCGCCTCGACCTTGTCGCCCTCGGTCACCGCGACGTCGCGCATGTTGTCGCCGAACCTGGCCAGCTTCAGCGTGCGCACCTCGGCCAGGCCGACCGCGGCGCGGATCCAGGTGCCGATCCGCTCTGCCACGCCCGGGTCGCTCACGTGCCCGGCCACCGTCTTGCGCGGCACGCCGAGCCGGGTCTGCACGAAGCCGAACTCGCGGTCGCCGTGCGCGGCCTGGTTCAGGTTCATGAAGTCCATGTCGATCGTCGACCACGGAAGCGCCACGTTCGCCTGCGTGTGCAGGTGCAGCAGCGGCTTACGCAGTGCGTCGAGCCCTGATATCCACATCTTGGCGGGCGAGAAGGTGTGCATCCACGCGATCAGGCCCACGCACTCGTCGTCGCCGTTCGCGTCCAGGCACACCCGGCGGATGGCGGCCGCGTCGGTGAGCACCGGCTTCCAGGCCAGCTCGACGGCGCCCTCCCCGAGCGCCGCGGAGAGCTGCTCGGCGATGGCGCGCGACTGCTCGGCGACCTGCCGCAGCGTGTCCTCGCCGTAGAGGCCCTGGCTCCCGGTCAGGAACCAGACCTGCCGCCGGGGTGTCCCGGAGGGGGACCCGGGGGCGGCGTCCAGTGACGTCATTGTTGGTTGACTCCGTCCGCAGAGGGCTGCTGTCCGTAGACGTTGGTGTATCGCTCGTAGAGCGCGTCGATGTCGGCGCTCGGGATCGGGATCGGCTCGCCGTAGGCGCGGGCCAGGTGCACGGTGCGCGCCACGTCCTCGGTCATCACCGCGGCCT
>NZ_DASRGV010000347.1:0-3837 GCF_035650855.1 Actinocrinis sp.
CCCGCCGTGGTGACGGTGCCGGAGGGGGTGGATCTGCGCAAGGTGGACCTTTCCATCGAACTGCAGATCCTCGCGTTCCACGAGCAACGCAAGACCGCCAACCAAGCCGCTCCCGGCACGCTGCGTGGTGCGCGTGCGGTACGGCGCCTGCGCGAGGATCCGGTTAATCCGGGCGAATTCGACGATTCGGCGAGCCCGACCGGGTATGCGGACCCGACCGCGGACACCGAGCCGATCCCGCGCTACAGCTACGACGAATTCAACGAAGTGAGGCCGGCATGAGCCTGCTGGTGGTCGGCCTGTCCCACCGCACCGCCCCGATCCCGTTGCTGGAGAAGGCCGCGCTGCCGGCCGAGCGGGTCGCGAAGCTGATCGGTGATGCCGTCGGCACGGAGCACGTGACCGAGGCGATAGCGGTCGCCACGTGCAACCGCCTGGAGATCTACGCGGACGTCACGCGCTTCCACGGCGCGCTGGCCGATCTCTCCGATCTGGTCAGCCTGCACTCCGGGATCCCGGTCGAGGAGCTCACCGAGCACCTCTACGTGCACTACGACAACCGGGCCGTGCAGCACCTGTTCAACGTCGCCTGCGGCTTGGACTCGATGGTGGTCGGCGAGCCGCAGATCCTCGGGCAGCTGCGCAGCGCGCTCGCGGCGGGACAGGCGGAAGGTACGGCGGGACGGGTCGTCAATGACCTGACACAAACCGCGCTGCGGGTGGGCAAGCGCGCGCACAGCGAGACCGGGCTCGACCGGGCCGGCCAGTCGCTGGTCACCGCGGCGCTCGACCTCGCGGTGCCGCTGCTGGAGGGCGCCCGCCCGGCGAAGGCCGTGGTGGTCGGCGCGGGCTCGATGTCCTCGCTCGCCGCGACCACGCTCTCCCGCCTCTTCCCGGACCTGGACCTGACCGTGGTCAACCGCACCCCCGACCGGGCCGGCCGGCTCGCCGAGACGGTCGGCGCCCGGGCGCTGGGCCTTGACCGGCTGACCGAGAGCCTGGCCGGCGCCGACCTGGTGATCTCGTGCACCGGCGCCGTGGACACCGTCATCTCGCCGGCCGATTTCGGGCCGGCCGGTGACGCGGCCGCGACGCCGGGAGGAACCCGCCCCCGGGTCGTCGTCGACCTCGCGCTGCCGCGCGACGTGGCGCCCGAGGTCGGCGCGCTGCCCGGAGTCACCCTGATCGACCTGGAGCGGATCGCCGACGCCGAACGCGACGGCGCCGCGCGGGTCGAGGCGGGCAGCGTCGAGGCGGTGCGCAGGATCGTGGCCGAGGAGGTCGTCGCCTACGCCGCGGCCCAGCGCGCCGCGACCGTCGGCCCGACCGTCACCGCGCTGCGCGGTATGGCCGCCGACGTCGTCGAGGCGGAACTCGCCCGGTTCGACGGCCGGCTGCCCGAGCTCGACGCCAAGGCGCGCGCCGAGGTCGCCAACACGGTGCGGCGCGTCGTGGACAAGCTGCTGCACGAGCCCACGGTCCGGGTCAAGCAGCTGGCCTCGGACCCCGGCGGCACCTCGTACGCGGTGGCGCTGCGAGAGCTGTTCAACCTCGACCCGGCCGCGCCCGCCGCGGTCAGCCGGGCTGAACCGGTCCTGGCCGACGAAGCGGCCGAGCCCGGCGACGCGGACCCGGCCAGAGAAGAAGGCACCGTATGACCGGTCAGCCACTGCGGGTGGGAACACTGCGGCTGGGAACCAGACGCTCCAAACTCGCCCTCGCGCAATCCGGACTGGTCGCGCACGCGGTCACCGAGGCCACCGGGCGTCAGGTCGAGCTGGTGGAGATCACCACCTACGGCGACGTCTCCAAGGAGGCGCTGACACAGATCGGCGGTACCGGGGTCTTCGTCAACGCGCTGCGTGACGCGCTGCTGGACGGCCGCGTGGACTTCGCCGTGCACTCGCTCAAGGACCTGCCGACCGCAGAGCCGGCCGACCTCGCGCTGGCCGCGGTGCCGGAGCGCGAGGACGTGCGGGACGTGCTGGTCGCCCGCGACCAGCTCAAGTTCGCCGACCTGCCGGCCGGTGCGCGGGTCGGCACCGGTTCGCCACGCCGGGCCGCCCAGCTGCGGCTGCTGCGCCAGGACGTGGAGATCCTCGCCGTGCGCGGCAACGTGGACACGCGCGTCGGCTACGTGACCAAGGGCGAGCTCGACGCCGTCGTGCTCGCCTACGCCGGTCTCAACCGCCTCGGCCGGATCGGCGAGGCGACCGATTACTTCGACCCGGCCGCGCTGCTGCCGGCTCCCGGACAGGGAGCCCTCGCGGTGGAGTGCCGGGCCGCGGACGGCGAGCTCATCGGACAGCTCGCCGCGCTGGACCACCGGCCCACCCGGGCCGCGGTCAAGGCCGAGCGGGCGCTGTTGGCCTCGCTCGAAGCGGGGTGTTCCGCACCGGTCGGCGGCTATGCCGTCGCCTCGGCGCACGAACTGCAGTTGACCGGGACGGTGACCGAGGTGGTGACCTCGGGCGTGCCTCGGTCGATAAGGATGTCCGCCACCGGAAGCCCGCAGGAGGCTGAGCGGCTCGGGCGCGAGCTCGCCGCTCGGATGCTCGCTGAGGGCGCCGCAGGACTGATGGGGAAGCAGCCGTGACTATCACGACCGGGTCGGTAGCAACGCAGACCGCGGTACCGCACACCCAACCGCGCACCACCGAGGACTCCGACCTCGCTGTGTTGAACGGCTCTGTTTCAAACGGCTCCGTTGCAAACGGCGCCGCGAAGAACGGCGTACCGCTCAACGGCACCATCGGCGGCGTCTTGCTCGGCGAGGCGGCGGACGCGCTGGTGGATCAGGACACCGAGGCCGAACCGCAGCGCTCGAGCGCCGCGACCCGCGCCCGGGTCAGCTTCGTCGGCGCCGGGCCTGGCGACCCCGATCTGCTGACCGTCCGGGCGGCCGCGCTGCTCGCGGACGCGGACGTGCTCGTCGTCGATTCCCGGCTGCGCGCCCGCTTCGAGCCGCGCTGCCACGAGCGGGTCCAGGTCATCGAGCTCGGGCTCGCCACGCCCGCGGACGAGCTGCCGGATCCGGCCGACGCGGCCGCCGTGCCGGGCATCGCCGCCGGCGCACACCCGCTGGCCTGCATCGACGAGGTCGCCGCCGCAGTGCGTGACGGCAAGTCGGTGGTCCGCCTGCTCGACGGCGATCCCGGCCTCTTCGGCTCCTTCGAGGCCGAGGCCGCCGCGTGTGCCAAGGCCGGCCTGCCGTTCGAGGTGGTGCCCGGGCTCGCCCGCGCGACCGCCGTCCCGGTCTTCGCGGGCATTCCGCTGACCAAGGGCTCGATCGGCGACGTGCGGCTGCTGTCCGCCCCGCGTCCGGACGGAAACGCCGACTTCACCGCCTGGTCCGATTGGCACCGGCAGCTCGGTGAGGCCGGAGCGGCCAGCTCCACCCTGGTGCTGCTGGGCATCGGCGACCGCATCGACGAGGTGGCCGCAGAACTGCTGGCCGCCGGGCGTCCGGGCAGCACCCCGGTCGCGGTGACCATCGACGGCTCGCTCACCTCGCAGCGCACCGTCACCGGCACGCTGGACCGGATCGCCGCCGCGCTCAAGGCCGAGCCGGTCAAGTCCGCCGCGGCCGCGGTCTCCACGGATACCGTGGTGGTCGTGGGTTCGGTGGTGGAACGCCGCTCCGAGCTGTCCTGGTACGAGACCAAGCCGCTTTTCGGCTGGCGGGTGCTGGTCCCGCGCACCAAGGAGCAGGCCGGGGCGCTGAGCGAGCAGTTGCAGTCCTACGGCGCGGTGCCGCACGAGGTGCCGACCATCGCCGTGGAGCCGCCGCGCACCCCGCAGCAGATGGAGCGCGCGGTCAAGGGCCTGGTCACCGGC
>NZ_DASRGV010000348.1:0-13826 GCF_035650855.1 Actinocrinis sp.
CCTGGTAGCCCTGCTGCACCGTGACCGAGGAGACCTTCCCGGCCTCCATCAGGCCGCCGACCGCCGCGAGCACCGATCCGGCGACGTACACGCCGATCTTGATCCGGTCCACCTTGATCCCGGCCGCGCGCGCCGCCTCCGGATTGCCGCCGATCGCGTAGATCGACCGGCCGGTGCGGTGGTAGCGCAGGAACAGCCCGGTCAGCACGAAGACGGCGCCCGCCACGAGGAGCGAGACCGGCACCTGCCCCACGAACGCGCTGCCCAGATACGAGAAGGCGCTCGGCAGCTCGTATGGCGACTGGCCGTGCACGACGCCGTTCTGCACGCCGGCCAGCAGAACCGTCATGCCGAGCGTGACGATGAAGCCGTTCAGCCGGGACTTCACGATCAGCAGGCCGTTGATGAGGCCGACCACGGCGCCGATCGCGAGCAGGATCAGGATGCCGAGATAGGGGCTCAGCTGGGCGCCGGAACCGAAGGCCAGCTTCGGCACGATCAGCCACGCGGCGATCATCGGCGCCAGACCGTAGGTCGCCTCCAGGGACAGGTCCATGCCACCGATCAGCAGGATCAGGCTCTCCCCGACCACGGTCACGCCGAGCGCGGAGACCTGCTGCCCGACCCCGGAGACCAGGTTGTTCACCGTGAAGAACGCGGAGCTCTGGCTCGCGCCCACGATCAGGATCACCACCAGCACCGGCAGCAGCGCGGCCTGCCGGATCCACGAGACCGCGGCCGGGCTGCCCTGCCGTGAATTGAGCCGTCCGGTGCGCGCGGCGATGCGCGCCGCCAAGCCGCCCTCGACGGTGGTCGCGGCGGCCGCGGATCCGGTCGATTCCGTTGCGGCGCCCGGTGCGGTGCCGCCGGCGTCGGGCGGTAGCGCGTCGGAGCTGCGGCCCGCGCCCGCTCGCGATGCGTTCGCGGCGCCCTTGGCGTCCGTGCGGTCCTGGATCTCGCTCACGCTCCGTCGTCCTTCCGATCAGATCCCTCGTGCGGCCGCGCTGACGCCTCGTTCAGCGGTTCTGGATTCAGCCGGTTCGGTGCCTCGTGCGGCGGTGCTGTCGCCACTGTGTCGGTGCCGCCACCGTGCGGTTGCGCCGCAGACGCCTCGCGGGCGTCCAGGCCCTCGGTGGCGGCGATCAGCGCCTCGCGGTCGAACGGCTGCGGCCCCTGCCCGCGCTGGAACTCGGCGGCGATCTCGCCGCGTACCAGCACCACCACGCGGTCGCAGTGCTCGATGTCGTCCAGGTCGTCGGTGGCCAGCAGCACTCCGGCGCCGCGTTCCGCCGCCGCGCGCAACGCGCCGAGCAGCAGCTCCTTCGACGCGACGTCCACGCCCCTGGTCGGCGTGATCGCCACCACCAGCTTCGGGTCGCGGATCAGCGCCCGCGCCACGGTCACCTTCTGCTGGTTGCCGCCGGACAGCTCCGCGACCGGCTGCTTGAGCGAGGCCGCGGCGACGCTCAGCGCGCCGGCCAGCGGCGCCGCCGCGCGCTCCAGCGCCCGCGGCGCGAGCACACCGCGGCCGGCCCGGGCCAGCCGGTCGGTGACCGTCATCGTCACGTTCTCCGCGATCGACATCACGCCGACGAAGCCCTCGGTGCGGCGGTCCTCCGGGATGTAGCCGACCCCGGCGCGCAGCGCGGCCTCGCGTTTCCCGTTCGGCAGCCGCTTGCCGGAGAGCGTGACCGCGCCCTCGTCCGCCCGGTCGGCGCCGGCGACGATCCGGCCGAGCGTGACGACGCCCGAGCTGATCAGCCCGACGACGCCGACCTGTTCGCCGGCCGCGACTCGCAGCGAGACGCCGCGCAGTGCGCCGTGCGTCGAGGTCGCCCTCAGGTCCTTGACTTCGAGCAGTTCGGCAGAGTCCTGCTGTGCCTGGCCGCCGGACAGGTCCAGCCGGGAGAGCCGTTCGTCGATCTCCCGCACCGGCACCGGCCCGACCATCGCGGCCACGAGCCGCTCCCGGCTCAGCTGCGCGCTGGTGGAGGAGAGCACGAGCTCGCCGTCGCGCAGCACCGCCACGTCGTCGCAGATCTCGAACACCTCCTCCAGGTGGTGCGAGATGTAGAGCACTGCGACTCCGGACGCGGTCAGCTGCCTGACCCGCTCGAAGAGCCGGGCCACCGCGTCGTGCTCCAGCGCCGCGGTCGGCTCGTCCAGCAGCAGGCAGCGGGTTCCGGAGGCCACAGCGCGCGCGATCTCCACCAGCTGGCGCTGCTCGACGGTCAGCCCGCGGCACGGCGCTCCCGCGTCGATGTCCAGGCCCCAGTCGGCCAGTGTCCGGCGCGCGTCCGCCTTGATGGCGCGCCAGGAGACCGGCCGCAGGCCGGGCGCGAGGCCGCGCTGCGGGAGACGGCCGAGGAAGACGTTCTCGGCCACGGTCAGGTCCGGCACCACCATCGAGTGCTGATGAACCGTCGCGATCCGCTCCCGCCAGGCGTGCACGGCGCCCGCGGGCGGGGCCGGTTCGCCGCCGAACCGCACCTCGCCCGCGTCCGGCGCGAGCAGGCCGCTGAGAATGGAGACCAGGGTCGACTTGCCGGCCCCGTTGCGTCCGACCAGGCCGAGGCAGCGGCCCGGTTCGAGCGCCAGGTCGATCCCGCGCAGCGCTCGGGTCGGCCCGAAGCTCTTGTGGATGCCCACCGCCTCGACCGCAGTCATCGCCGTGGTCCCTTCCTCTCTCGGCGCGGCCCGCGCCGCAATCGTGTGTCCGCGATGCCGTCGATCAGGAACTCGCGCACACGCCGCCGTGCGCCGCGCCGTATACGTTGCCCCACAGCGTGGAATCCGTCACGGGGGTTGTCGTCAACGTGTTCGGCAGGCTGTCGACCGGCTTGGCGACGTTGATCGTCTGCTGGGTCGCGGTGACGAACGGCGCGACGATCGGGTCGGCGAGGTTGGTGTCGCCGTTGTACGTCACGTTCTGCAGCGTCGGCGCGCCGCCGCCCGGGTCGCCCTCCTTGTGCGTCACGCCCTTGGCCGCGTCGATCGCGTACTGCAGGGCGTACTGCGCGTAAAGGTTCGCCGGCTGCGACTGCGCGGCGTCCAGGGTGCCCTTCTGGATGTCGCACATCTCGAACGGAACGCCGTCGTCGCTGATCAGGATGACGTGGTTGGCGGCGCCGACCTTGCCGTAGCCCTTGGACTGCAACAGCGGGATGATGCCCGTGTCAGGGCTGCTCCACTGCGCGTAGATCGCCTTGAGCTGCGAACCGTAGGCGTTGACCGCGTTCTGCGCGTCGCTGACCGCGGTCGCCTCGGTCCAGTTCGTCGGCTCCTTCAAGAGCTTGACACCGGGCGCGTTCTGCGCGACGCAGCTCTCGAACGCGGTCGAGCGGTCGCCTCCGTTGGAGGAGGCGAGGTCGCCCTCGAGGTCGAGCACGTATCCGGACTGCACCTTGCTGGTGATGTACGCGCAGGCGTCCTGGCCGTAGAGAGTGTTCGACGCCCGCACGACCATGTACACGTGCCCGACGCCCACGATGGTGTCCACCGACACCAGCTGCACGTGGTGCGCGTTCGCGTAGTTGATCGCCGGGCCGAGGCTGGTCGCCGTCTCCGGGTTGACGATGATCGCCTGCGCGCCCTGGTTCACCAGCTCCTCGATCTGCTGGTTCTGCAGCGAGGCGTCGGCCTGGGCCAGCAGCGGGCCGATCAGCTGGACCTTGTCCTGGTCGGCGTACTGCTTCTCGTAGTTGATGTAGGCGGCCCAGAACGCGGTGTTGTTGTAGGTCAGCGCGACACCGATCTTGATCTGCCCGCCCGAGGACGTGCCCGGGTTGTTGTTGGTGGTGTGGGATCCGCAGCCGGCGGCGGCGAGGGTCAGCGCCGCCGCGACCGCTGCGATGCGTGATGTGTGCCGCGCTCGGCGCGGCGCGGGGTGACGGTCCAACGGTTTCTCCTGGAGTCTCGGCGCTGAGAATCGAATGGAACCGGGCTGAGCGAGATCGCCCTTACTCGGACTGCAACATAGGTCGGATGAATTGGCCAGTCAACGTTCGAGATGAAAGCGATACGAAGTTCAGTGGTGGGGCCGGTGATGCTGCTGATTTGGATGTTCGATGATCATTCGACAGTTCGCACACAGGCGGCAACGAGCCAGCGCGCCGACCGAAGATCGGAGCACTGGCCGGGCGGCCTGTCATCGGGTCCCGGCCCCCGGCGGGCGCAGCCGCAGGCCGGCCATGCCGCCGTCCACGGCCAGGGACGTGCCGGTCGTGGATCCGGACAGGGGGCTGGCCAGATACGCGATCGCGCCGGCGACCTCCGCCGCGGAGACGAGGCGGCCGAGCGGCTGGCGAGCCTCCAGCGCGGCGCGCTCCCGTGCCGGGTCCGGCGACTGGTCCAGGAGCCTGCTGACCCAGGGCGTGTCCGCGGTGCCCGGGTTCACACAGTTCACCCGTACGCCTTCGCGCACGTGGTCCGCGGCCATCGCCAGGGTCAGCGAGAGCACCGCGCCCTTGGTCGCCGAGTACAGCGCGCGTTGCGGCAGCCCCGCGGTCGCAGCGATCGAACACGTGTTGACGATCGCGGCGTGCGACGATCTGCGCAGGTGGGGGAGGGCGGCTCGGGCCGTGCGGACCATGCCGAAGACGTTCACGTTGAACACACGCTGCCACTCGGCGTCGTCGTTGTCCTCCACGGTGCCGACCGCGCCGACGCCCGCGTTGTTGACGAGCACGTCGATGCCGCCGAAGGCGGCGACGACCTCTGCGATCGCCGCGCGCACCGAGTCGTCGTCAGTCACGTCCGCCGGTACGCAGATCCACGACGGCGAGTCGTTCTTGCGCTCGGCCTCGCCGAGCGCCAGGTCCAGTACCGCGACCCGCGCGCCCCGCTCGGCCAGCAGCGCGGCCGTCGCGGCGCCGATTCCCGATGCGCCGCCGGTGACCACGGCCGCCAGGCCCGCGAAATCGCGCGCGGCCGCCGGGGTCTGCGCGTCCTGCTGCGCTGGCTCGCTCATCTACTGCACCGCCTCCATCCGTTCCTGCCACACCGGGCCGTCTGGGAACAGATACCGCGCCCGGCTGACCGGCAAAATCTCCGCGCCGAATCCGGGCCGGGTCGGGGCCTGATACCGCCCGCCCTTGATCCGCACCGGGTCGGCGAAGTGCTCGTGCAGGTGGTCCACGTACTCGATCACCCGGTCCTCGATCCGCCCGGTCACGGCGACGAAGTCGAACATCGACAGGTGCTGCACGAGCTCGCACAGGCCGACGCCGCCGGCGTGCGGGCACACCGGAACGCCGAACTTGGCCGCCAGCAGCAGGATCGCCACGTTCTCGTTGACCCCGCCGACGCGGGCCGCGTCGATCTGCACGATGTCCACCGCGCCGGCCTGCAGCAGCTGCTTGAAAACGACCCGGTTCTGCACGTGCTCGCCGGTCGCCACCTTGACCGGGGCGACCCCGCGGCGGATCGCGGCGTGCCCGAGCACGTCGTCCGGGCTGGTCGGCTCCTCGATCCAGTACGGGTCGAACTCGGCGAGCGCGCCCATCCACGCGATCGCCTCGTTCACGTTCCAGCGCTGGTTCGCGTCGACCGCGATGCGCACCGCCGGGCCGACCGCCTCGCGCGCGGCGCGGAACCGGCGCACGTCGTCGGTCAGCGAGGCGCCGACCTTCAGCTTGATCTGGGTGAAGCCGTCCGCCACCGCCTGGCGGGCCAGCCGGGTCACCTTCGCGTCGTCGTAGCCGAGCCAGCCGGGCGAGGTCGTGTACGCCGGATACCCGTCGCGCAGCAGGGTCTTCTCGCGCTCGGCCCGGCCCGGCTCGGCCGCCTCGAGCAGCTCAAGCGCCTCCTCCGGGGAGAGCGCGTCGACCAGGTACCGAAAGTCGACCAGGCCGACCAGCTGCTTCGGGGTCAGGTCGCTCAGCAGCTTCCACACCGGCTTGCCCGCGCGCTTGGCGGCCAGGTCCCAGGCGGCGTTGACCACGGCGCCGATCGCCATGTGCATGACGCCCTTCTCCGGGCCGAGCCAGCGCAGCTGGCTGTCGCCGATCAGCTCCGCGCTGAACCGGCCGAGATGGTCGAGCACCTCGTCGAGCGGCCTGCCGACCACGAACGGGCGCAGCGCGCCGATCGCGGCGGTCACCACGTCGTTGCCCCGGCCTATGGTGAAGCAGAAGGCGTGGCCTTCCAGTCCGTCGGTGTCATCGGTGCGCAGGATGACATACGCGGCCGAATAATCAGGGTCCGGATTCATCGCGTCCGAGCCGTCCAGCGTCGCCGAGGTCGGAAAGCGCAGGTCGAGGCAGTCGAGCGTGGTGATGAGGGCGGCGCGGGCCATGCGGCGTAACCCCTTCGGCGATCCCCGCGCACGGAGACCGATCGTCCAGCAGCAGTCATCCGATGTATACGCCCGCGCTTTCGGCGTTGTCCAGTGTCGAACCGGTAAGCGTCCAAGAACCGAGCCGGAGCGTCCCGATATGGGATCTTTCGTGCCCGCAAGAATGGTCGGATGACACGCGCTGCCAGTAGAGTCCGCTGCATGAAGCTTCTGCGCATCGGCGAACCCGGCCGCGAACGCCCGCACGTGGCCCTCGACGGAAACCTGGTCCTGGACGTCTCCGACCTGACCGCCGACTTCACCCCGGACTTCCTGGCCGGCGGCGGACTCGACCGGCTGCGCGCCGCGGTGGCCGAGCGCGCCGCCGAGGCTGTGCCCATGCCGCAGGGCGTGCGCGTCGGCGCCCCCGTTCCGCGCCCGGGCAAGATCGTCTGCATCGGCCTGAACTACGCCGACCACGCCGCCGAGACCGGGGCCGAGATCCCGAAGGAGCCGGTCGTCTTCATGAAGGCCCCTGACACGCTGGTCGGCCCGAACGACGAGGTGCGCATCCCGCGCGGCTCCACCAAGACCGACTACGAGGTCGAACTCGGCGTGCTGATCGGCGCCAGGGCCCGCTACCTGGAGTCGGCGCGGGAAGGCCTCGCCGCCGTCTCCGGCTACCTGGTCTGCAACGACGTCTCAGAGCGCGAATTCCAGCTGGAGCGCGGCGGCACCTGGGACAAGGGCAAGAGCTGCGAGACCTTCAACCCGGCCGGCCCGTACCTGGTCACCGCCGACGAGGTGCCCGACCCCGGCGCGCTGGAGCTGTGGCTCGACGTGAACGGCCGGCGCCGGCAGAGCTCGAACACCAAGAACCTGATCTTCGGCGTCGGCGAGATCGTCCGCTACGTCAGCCGGTTCATGGTCCTGGAACCCGGCGACCTGATCAACACCGGCACGCCCGGCGGCGTCGCGCTGGCCACCGGGCGCGCCGAGGACTACCTCAAGCCCGGCGACGTGGTGGAGCTCGGCATCTCCGGCCTCGGCTCGCAGCGGGTGACTTTCGTCCCAGCGCCCTGACGAAGTGCTCCGGCCGACGGTCGGTCGTGCCATGATCCGGGCATGCAGCGGCTCGCGCACGAACTCACGGCCACGCCGCGCCGGCATGTCGTGGCCGCGTTCGGCGCGGTCCTCCTGATCGGCGGGCTCGGCGCGGCGATGTGGGTGTGGACCGTGATCCACATCTCGCGCGACGTCGAGCTGGAGCGAAGCGGCGTCCGGGTCACGGCGACGGTGCTCGCGTTCTCGTGGAACGGCGGCGGGAAGTCCGGCTCCGAGGAGCTCTCGTTCCAGCTGCCGGACGGAACGGCGGCGACGCAGTGGACCGGCTCGATCACGTCGCGCCAGGCGCCCGGCGGCACCCTGGCCGCGGTGTACCTGCCGGGGCGCCCCGAGACCATCGAAGCGGTGAGCTACCTGCGCTGGTGGTGGGTCGGCGCCGTCGTCATGCCGGTCTTGGGCACCGCGTTCGGGGTCGCTGGCGTGTTCCTGCTGTTCGCGCTGGTGCGCCGAATCCGGGAAGGCGCGCTGCGGACCGATCGAGCCGCCGCCGAGTGACGGCGCCGGCTACTCGCAGCCGCGCTGGGCCATGGTGAGATAGCCGAGGAAGGTGAACATCGTCTGGCCGGGTTCAAGCGCCTTCGGCTGCGCGTCCGCCCGGCGACGGTGCACGCCGACGCCGAAGTTGCCCGGCTCGGTGACGAATTCGAGCTCGAATCCGCTCTCCGCGAACCAGTCGCAGATCTGCGGGACCAGGTCCGGCTCCTTGCGGTGCCGCGTCCAGACGGTCGTGCCGCCGGGAGCGCACAGCGCCGCGCAGTGGCCGACCGTGCGGCGGATGTCCTCGTTGGTGATGTTGCCGAAGATGCCGCAGGCGAGCACCAGGTCGGCCGGGGCGTGGGCCAGGTAGTTGTCGGTCAGCGCGGCGTCGCCGGTCACCACCTCGATGCCCGAAAGGCCGAGGTCGCGCGCCCGCTGCCGGGCCGAATCCGCGTTGCGCGGGTCCAGCTCGACCAGTACCGCGGCGACGTCGTCGCGGCGCGGATGCTTCTCGAGCACGCCGAGCAGGTCCCGGCCCTGGCCCGCGCACATCGACAGCGCCTTGATCGGGCCCGGCGCCGCGGCGTCGAGGGCGCGCCTGATGCGGTCCTGCACCACGACCAGCCGCTGGGCGAGCCAGGAGTCGGGGTCCTCGTATCGCTCGTGCCAGGCGAGCCAGTCTTGTTCCGCGGTCACGCCCGCAGCCTATTCACCGGCCGCCGCGCGGACCACGGATTAATCGGCCCGCCGCAGGTGCCGCCGCTGCCGCGGCGCCGACGGGCCGGCTCGTCAGTGATCCGTGTCGCGGTCCTGCTCGGCGAGGAACTGCTCGAACTGCCTGGCCAGCTCCTCGGCGGTCGGGATCTGCACGGCCTGGTCGGCGAGCAGGTTCGTCTGCGGCGTCGAGCCCGCCACGGTGTCGTACTGCACCTCGAGCCCGTGGATCATCGAACGCAGATCGTCATCGCCCTGCGCCACCTGCGACTCGATCTCCGCCTCCACGCGCTGCGCCTGCGTGTGCAGCTCCTGCGCCGGCAGCACCAGGCCGGTCGCCGAGGTGATCGCCTCCAGGATGCGCACCGCCGCCGCCGGGTACGGCGAGCGGGAGATGTAGTGCGGGATCTGCGCGGCCAGGCCGAGCACCGCGTGCCCCTGCTCGCTGAGCCGGAACTCGGTCAGCGCCATCGCGGAGCCCGGCACCTGCGCCCGGTCGAACCACGCGGTGTACCCGGCCAGCAGGTCCTGCCGGTTGCCGTGCGGGATCAGCGTGGTGGGGCGGGTGTGCGGCACCGCGAACGGGATGCCGTGGAAGTTGACCGACAGCGTCACGCCCAGCTTGTCCACCATGTCGATCATCGCCTTGGTGAACCGCTCCCACTCGGTGTCCGGCTCGGGGCCGTACATGACCAGGAACGGCGTGCCGGTCGCGTCGCGGCCCAGCTTCACGTCCAGCGTCGGCGCCTCGTAGTCGGACCAGTGGTCGGTGTCGAAAGTCATCGTCGGGCGCTGCGCCCGATAGTCCACCAGCCGGTCCGTGTCGAACCTGGCCACCACCGGGTTGCCCGGCTGCCCGTCCTCGCCGGCCCCCTCGAACTGGAACTTCTCGCTGAGCACGTGGTCGATGACCTGCTCGGCGGCGTGCCCGGCGTCCATGAAACCCTCGAAGTGGTACAGCAGCACCAGGTCGCCGCCCTGCCCGGAACCCCCGGAGGAGCCCGCCCGCGCCTCGGCCATCGCGTCCAGCCCAGCCTGGTCCAGCTCGTAGAGTGGCTCGCCCACGGTCGGTTCCGTCCCATCCGTCATCGCGTCCCGCTGTCGCCGCCCGCACGGTCACCCGCCGAATGGCACACCGGCTAACAGTCTGCCAACATCAGGGCCCCGTTGCCCATTCCAGCGTCGCGCGCCGGCGCGTGGAGTCCTTGGTCGATGACGCGGGGCCGGTCCACCCACGCCGCGTGGAGTACTTAGCCTCTTTGCATTCCGGCCGCCCGCCACTGGACTGCCGATGGACAGCAGTGTTCGAAATCGCTCCGTACCCAAGACGGACGCGACGCTGTCTCCAGCGGCTCTCTGGCGGACCAGGAGAACACGTTATGTCAGACTCCCTCGAACCTGACACGCCCGCTGCGGCCGAAGCGCCCGACAACCCACTCCCACTGAACAACACGCAGTCGCTCGATGCCCTATCCGCACCCGGCATCGACGACGCCGCTCTCGGCAGCGATGCTCTCGGTAGCGACGCTCTTGACGGGGACTCGGAAGACTCGGCGGCTGACCCGACGCGCCAACCGGCCCTCCTTACCCGGCGCACCCTTCTCGGCGTCAGCGGAATGATCATCGCCGGCGGTACCGCGTTCGCGCTGCCGCGCGGACGCGCGGTCGCACCCGTCACCGTGCGCAACGCCGCGGCGCGCCGCGCGGTGATGGCCATGTCGACGCCGAACCCCGTCCCCGGCGGCAGCCTCGACCCGCTCACCATCCCGAAATACGTCACCGCGCTCCCGCGCCTCGGCGTGATGCCGTCCACCGGCGCCGCCAGTTACAACGGCGCGCCAGTCGACACCTACGTCATCGCCAGCCGTCAGTTCACGCAGCAGATGCTGCCCGCCGGATACCCGAGGACGACCGTCTGGGGTTACGGCGCGCCGTCCTCGACCGCAACCTTCCACGCCCCGGCCTTCACCATCGAGGCCAAGTACGGCCGGCCGGTCCGCGTCACCTGGGCCAACCAGCTCGTCGACAGCAGCGGAGAGTACCTGCCGCACCTGTTCACCGTCGACCCGACCCTGCACTGGGCGAACCCGCCCGGTGGCGTCAGCGGCCGCGACTCGCACACCGCGTTCACCTCGACGCCGCCGCCGTACTCCGGCCCCGTCCCGCTGGTCACCCACCTGCACGGAGCCCACGTCACCGAGGAAAGCGACGGCTACCCCGAGGCGTGGACGCTGCCTGCCGCCAGCAATATCCCGGCCGGATACGCGGCCGTCGGCTCCGTCTACGACCAATACAAGGCCGAGGCCGCCCAGCGATACGCAGTCGCCTGGCAGCCAGGCTCCTCTACCTATCAGTACCCGAATGACCAACGCGCCACCGCGATGTGGTACCACGACCACGCGCTCGGCATGACGCGCGTCAACGTGCAGTCCGGCCTGGCAGGCTTCTACCTGCTGCGCGGCGGCCCCGCCGACCTACCGGCCGGCGTCCTGCCCTCCGGCACGCAGGAAGTCGCGATGGTGCTGCAAGACCGCAGCTTCAACAAGGACGGCTCGCTGTTCTTCCCGGACAGCCGCACGTTCTTCGGCGACACGACCGCCGGCGGCCCGTGGATCCCGGAGACCGACACACCGCCGTACTGGAACCCCGAGTACTTCGCGAACACCGTGGCGGTGAACGGCGTGGTCTGGCCGGTGTGGAACGTCGCGCGGCGCCGCTACCGGCTGCGCGTGCTCAACTCCTCCAACGCGCGCACGTACCTGCTCAAGGTGGTCACCAACCCGCTGGCCGACCGGCCGGCCAGCGCCGCCCTGCCGATCTGGCAGATCGGCTCGGACGGCGGCTTCCTCCCGGCCCCCGCGCAGCTCGACGAGGCGATCATCGCCCCGGCCGAACGCGCCGACCTGATCCTCGACTTCACCAACGTCCCAGCAGGTACCCAGCTGTACTTGATCAACGAGGGCCCGGACGAGCCCTACCACGGCGGCGTGCCCAACACCGATTTCATGGCGGCCGACTACTACACCACCGGCCAGGTGATGAAGATCGTCGTCGGCAGTTCCGCCGCGGCGATAGCGGACGCCTCCCTCCCGCCGAGCCAGCTGAGCCTGCCCGCCATCGCGCCGCTCGGACGTCCGGCCCAGACGTTCAGTGTCTCCCTCAACGAGATCGACTCCGCGTTCTACGATGGCGCGCCGATTTACGGCACACTCGGCACGCTCAATGCGGACGGCACCCCGAACTCGCGGTTCTGGGACGATCCGGTGGATGTCAAACCGGTCGCCGGCAATGTCGTCGAGTTCGACCTGGTGAACTTCACCGTCGACGGGCACCCGATCCACATCCACCAGACGCAGTTCCAGGTGGTCAGCCGCACCGGCTCGGACGGCACGGTACGACCGCCGCAGCCCTGGGAGACCGGGACGAAGGACACGGTCCTCGCCTTCCCCGGCGAGACCACGAAACTACGCGCCTACTTCGACATTCCGGGCCGCTACGTCTACCACTGCCACATCATCGACCACGAAGACAATGAGATGATGCGACCGTTCGACGTGCTGCCCTAGCGTCTCATTTGGAGCACGATTGGCCGGCCCCGGTTAACGCGAGGTATGACTGCGCGTGGCGGCCCGGTAACGTCGGAAACGACCAGCGGCGACGGTCCAAAACTGGCCGCCGCCGCGCGCCGTCGTATGCCACGCGAGGAGCCGGCCGCGATGCAGCGAGCGCTTTACGAAGCCCCGAACCAAGGACCCGAGCCCCACGAACCAGCGCCATCTGTGTCAGCGCCGCGCGAAGCGGCGTCGCCCGCGGTGATCAGCGTCCGCGGCGAGGCCACGCTGCTGGTCGATCCGGAAGTCGCGGATCTGACAGCCGTCATAATCGCCCAGGCGCGGGACCGGCGTGAGGCGTTCGAGCGACTGGTTAAACGCAACGACGAAGTGCTGAGCCTTGTGCGCTCCTACGGCGACTCGATCGACCGGGTCGAGTCCACCGGCGTGTCAGTCGCCCCTGAGCTGCGTAAGGGTAAGGACGAGAAGATCCGCTCATACTCGGGTGCGGTACGCGTCCGAATCACCGTGGCGGATCTGGCGATACTCGGCGAGTTGCTCGCGCGGATCGCCGAGTTCGAGGCCGCCACGATCGACGGACCGCACTGGCGGCTGCGCACCTCCTCGCCGGTGTACCGCGAAGCGCGGGGCCGCGCGGTCGCCGAGGCCGTCACCCGTGCCCGTGATTACGCCGAAGCGATCGGCAGCCGGATCACCGGGCTCATCGAGCTCGCCGACACCGGCCTGACCACCACGTCGGTGGTCCCGCGGATGGCCCGGTCGGTCGGGGGAGTGGTCTTCGGCGCGCGGGCCGCGTCCGCTCCCGCGCCGGCCGAACCTCCGGCGCTTGACCTGGAACCACAGCAGCAGACGGTCTATGCGACCGTCGAAGCCCGATTCGAGGCCGCCCAACCCGAGTTCCCGGTCGACTGACTGCTCACGACTTCGGCAGGAGCCGCACCGTTCACCGCCGCGTCGGCCGCCCGATCTTACGCACCGCCAGCCCTGCTCCCGCCAGGCATACGACAGCCAGCGCGCCGAGCAACGCCATGTTCTGAGTCCACGCCATGACGGTCGGCGCGTGCGCGGGATCGCAGTTCACCATCCCCATGCCGCCGTTCGGCATCGGACCCATCGTCTCCGCACCGTTGCAGCCGTCGCCGAGCAACTGGTCGAGCGATGCGGTACTCGCCGCCGCTGAATAACCCCAGCGTGCGCCGGATACGTACGCCACCTCGTTGAGGCCAGGCGTGTCGCGTACGGGAAACGCCGAGCCGCTGAGCACGAACTGCGCGAACAAGATCACCGGGAGGATCGTCAGCACCTTGTCCGCGTTGCTCGCCCGCGCCGAGACCAGCAGCCCGAGGGACATCGCGGCCAGTCCGGTGGCGCTGACCACCAACGCGATTTCGATCCGGCCGTTCTGTAGCACCACCCCGCGCGCTAGGCCACCCTGACGTAATAGTGCGATATACGTCAGGATGAAGGACTCGACGACGGTGATCGCGCCGAGCACAAGGGTCTTGCTCAGCAGATACGCCCACACCGAAAGCCCGACCGAACGCTCGCGCGCCAGGATCGCGCGTTCCTTGACGATTTCCCGGATGGCGTTCGACGCGCCCAGATAGCTGGCCGCCAAGATCAGCGAGAGCAGCACGGTGGTCGAGTTCTGCGCCGCTGCGAGC
>NZ_DASRGV010000349.1:0-3087 GCF_035650855.1 Actinocrinis sp.
ATCGGCCTGGCGCGGACCTGGCGCGAACGGGATCACGCCGAGCCTGATGAAGTCGTGCCGGGCCATCGAGGCCGCGATGAACTCGATCGCGCAGCAGGCCAGGCCGAAGTTGAACACCTACAGCGAGTACTTGCGGCCCCAGTTGAGCACGACCTTCATCGGTTTGGGCGCCAGGTCGAAGCCCGTGCCGAAACCGCGCGCCGGCGCGCCGACCCGCGGAATGCCGAGCGCCACGGCGCCCGCCCGGTGCCCGGCGCCGGCCCCGTTCGAGCCCGCGTCGGCCCCGATCGCCGGGTCCAGCGCCGCCCCCTCGTTCACAACCACGTCAGCACGCCCTTCTTATAGGCGTAGAGGATCCCGACCGCCAGAAAGCCGATGAAGACGAACATCTCGACCAGCGTGGTAGCGCCGAAGCCCGGCGCGGCGAACACGGTAGCCCATGGGAACAGGTAGACGGCGTCCACCGCGAAGATGACGTAAAGAAACGCGTAGACGTAGTACCGCACATGGGTATGCGCCCAGCCCTCGCCGACCGGATCCACGCCGCATTCATAGGTGAGCAGCTTTTCCGGCGTCGGCCTGGCCGGGGCGAGCAGCCGGTTCGCGGCGAAGGACACCGTGACGAACGCGACACCGAGCAGCAACAACATGCCGACGATCGAATAGGCGGAGTAATAGGTCGTGCCGCCCGTGCCGCCGATTCCCATAAAAGCTCGCCGCCTGCCCTCGCGCGCCAGTCAACCGCCAACCACTGCCGGGGTTTCTCCCTCTTCCGGGTGGGTCCCCCGCGTCATCGCACAAGGGTACTCGGCTCGCTAAGGCGCTATTGGACTGCCGTGCGCCGCATGGGCACGGGCCGCTCGGCGTCCACTCAGGCGTACGATGGATTGGACTCGGGAGTGCGGGGAACTACCCGCTCCGGTGATCGAAGCGGCGCAGGCGATCCCAAGTACCGTCCCAGGATGCGGACGCGCGAGGAGGTTCGGTGGCGGGCGAGGCGATCGAAGAGAAGCGGGGCGCCGCGGTCGAGCGGATCGGTGCGGTAGTGATCCGGATCGCGGGCGACTCGGGCGACGGCATGCAGTTGACCGGGGACCGGTTCACCGCGGAGACCGCCGCATACGGCAACGACCTGTCCACGCTGCCGAACTTCCCGGCCGAGATCCGCGCCCCCGCCGGGACGCTGCCCGGAGTCTCGGCCTTCCAGCTGCACTTCGCCGACCACGACATCCTCACGCCGGGCGACGCGCCGGACGTGCTGGTGGCGATGAACCCGGCGGCGCTCAAGGCGAATCTGAAGGACCTGCCGCGCGGCGCGACGATCATCGTCAATACCGATGAGTTCACCACGCGCGCGCTAACCAAGGTCGGCTACCCGGCCAACCCGCTGGAGACCGGCGAGCTGGACGGATACCGCGTGCATCCGGTCGCGCTGACCTCATCCACAGTCAAGGCGCTGGAAGGGCTTCCGCTCTCCCGCAAGGAGGCCGAGCGCGCCAAGAACATGTACGCGCTCGGGCTGCTCTCCTGGCTGTACAACCGGCCGACCGACCGCACGCTGGCGTTCCTGGAGCAGAAGTTCGGCAACAAGCCCGACATCGCGGCCGCCAACCGCGCGGCGTTCCTGGCCGGCTGGAACTTCGGCGAGACCACCGAGGAGTTCGCGGTCTCCTACGAGATCGCCCCCGCGGCGCTGCCGAGCGGCCAGTACCGCAACATCTCCGGCAACCTGGCGCTGGCCTACGGCCTGATCGCGGCCTCGCAGCGCTCCGGCCTGCCGCTGTTCCTGGGCTCCTACCCGATCACGCCGGCGTCGGACATCCTGCACGAGCTGTCGAAGCACAAGAACTTCGGGGTGCGCACCTTCCAGGCCGAGGACGAGATCGCGGGCATCGGCGCGGCGCTCGGCGCCTCGTTCGGCGGAGCGCTCGGAGTGACGACCACATCGGGACCCGGGGTCGCGCTCAAGAGCGAGACCGTGGGCCTCGCGGTGTCGCTGGAACTACCGCTGATCATCTGCGACATTCAGCGCGGCGGCCCGTCCACCGGCCTGCCGACGAAGACCGAGCAGGCAGACCTGCTGCAAGCGATGTTCGGCCGCAACGGCGAGGCTCCGGTGCCGATCGTGGCGCCGCGGTCTCCGGCGGACTGTTTCGATGCGGCGTTGGAGGCGGCACGGATCGCGTTGACGTACCGCACGCCGGTGTTCCTGCTCTCGGACGGTTATCTGGCCAACGGTTCGGAGCCGTGGCACATCCCAGACGTCGAGAAGCTGCCGGACCTGCACGTGGAATTCGCCAAGCCGTCCGAGGACGGTGAACCCTTCCTGCCCTATCAGCGTGATCCAGAGACGTTGGCTCGGCCGTGGGCGATTCCGGGGACGCCGGGTCTCGAGCACCGGATCGGCGGGATCGAGAAGGCGGATGGGACCGGGGAGATCTCCTACGATCCGGCCAACCACGACCTGATGGTGCGTACCCGGCAGGCGAAGGTGGATCGGATCGCGGACAGCGTCGCGCCGCTGGAGGTCGACGACCCGAGCGGAGGCGCGCGGGTGCTCGTGCTGGGCTGGGGCTCGACCTACGGGCCGGTGCAGGCGGCGTGCCGCAAGGTGCGCAGACAGGGCGGCCAGGTAGCACACGCGCACCTGCGGCACCTGAACCCGTTCCCGGCCAACCTGGGCCAAGTGCTGCGCCAGTACGACAAGGTTCTGATCCCGGAGATGAACCTGGGGCAGCTCGCCCTGCTGATCCGGGCCAAGTACCTGGTGGACGCGGTCGGCTACAACAAGGTGCGCGGCCTGCCGTTCACCTCGGCCGAGCTCACCGATGTGATCAACGGGCTGATCGGGGACACGGCGGCGGTCAAGGGGTTGGGCGATGCTTGAGAGCAAGGCGAACGGCGCAGCCAACGGGGCTGTGAACGGCGCGGCCAACGGTGCGAACGGAACGAAGAACGGCCATGCGGCCGTTCCGTCCGCCCGCGCCGCGCTCCCGCTGACGGTGAAGGATTTCAAGACCGATCAGGAGGTGCGCTGGTGCCCGGGCTGCGGGGACTACGCGATCCTGGCCGCGGTCCAGGGCCTGA
>NZ_DASRGV010000350.1:0-5871 GCF_035650855.1 Actinocrinis sp.
GAGGCGGGGGCCACGTCAGCGGTCTGCGCCTGCGTCTCGGGCAGGGCGTTGTCCTCGGGAGTGGGCACGGTGGTCACGCGTCACCTCCCCGGGCCGGCGCCGAGGCTGGCACGGCGTGGCGTGGGAAGAAGTTGCGTACGAAGAACTCGCGCAGCTTCTGCGGCGGCGTCGGCGGCAGGTTGCGCACCGAGCCGCGGGCGTAGTGGCGCTCCACGTAGTACTGACCCACCGTCAGGATCGAGGTCATCACCAGATACCAGATCGAGGCGACCACCAGCAGCGGGATGATCTTGTAGTTGGCGTTGTAGATCCGCTGCACCGAGACCAGCAGGTCGAAGCCGGCGACGACGGAGACCAGCGAGGTGTTCTTGAGCATCGAGATGGTCTCGTTGCCGGTCGGCGGGATGATCACCCGCATCGCCTGCGGCAGCACGATCCGCCGCATGATCAGCAGCCTGCGCATGCCGAGCGCGCAGGCCGCCTCCGTCTGGCCCTCGTCCACCGCGATGATGCCGGCGCGCACGATCTCCGACATGTACGCCGCCTCGTTGAGGCCGAGGCCGAGGATCGACGCGGCGAACGGGGTGACCAGGGTGACGGTCGACCAGGTATGGAAGCCGGGGCCGAACGGGATGCCGACGGAGATGGTCGGGAACAGCGCCGCGATGTTGTACCAGAAGAACAGCTGGACCAGCAGCGGGGTGCCGCGGAAGAACCAGATGTAGACCCAGGCCGCCGAGGAGACGATCGGGTTGTCCGACAGTCGCATCACGGCCAGGATCACGCCGCCGACCACGCCGACGATCATCGCGATGACGGTCAGCCAGAGGGTGGCGGCCACCCCGTGCAGCACCTGGCTGTTGAACAGGTACTGGCCGATGATCCAGCCCTGCCAGCGCACGTTGGTGGCGAGGTTGTTCAGCAACATCGCCAGCAGCACCGCGATGACCGCCGCCGCGACCCAGCGGCCGGGGTGGCGCACCGGCACGGCCCGTATCGTCTCGGGCCGTGCTCGCTGCGCCGCCTCCGCGGTCGTGGCTTGTTCGCTCACTTGCTCACTCACGCAGCACTCAGCTCGTGGCGCCGTTGATCACGGGGTTGGTGATCCCGCCGTCCTGGATGCCCCACTTGGTGAGGATCTGGTTGTAGGTGCCGTTGGAGATCAGCACCTTGAGCGCGGCAAGGACCGCGTTGGACATCCCGGTGCCCTTGGGCATCGCGATGCCGTAGGGCGCGGTGCCGTAAGGCTGCCCGGAGATGACGAACTTGCCGCCGGACTGCTTCGCCGCGTAGTCCGCGACCGGCGAGTCGGCGAGCACGCCGTCGGCGCGGCCGCTGGAGAGCGCGAGGTTCGCGCCGTTCTGGTCATCGAAGGACAGGCCCTTGACCGCGGGCTTTCCGGCGCTGGTGCAGGTCTTGGTGTCCGCCGGGATGTCCGTGCTCTCCTGCACGGTGCCCTTCTCCACCGCGAGCGTCTTACCGCACAGCGACACGTCGTTCGGCTTGAGTCCCTCGGGGTTGCCCGCCTTGACCATCAGGGAACTGCCCGCGGAGAAGTACGTGACGAAGTCGACCGCGCCCTCGCGCTCCTTGGTGTCCGTGAAGGAGGACATGCCCAGGTCGTACTTGCCCGCGCTGATGCCGGCGAGAATGCTGTCGAAGGTCACGTTCTGCACGGTCACCTTCAGGCCCAACTCCTGGCCGAGCGCCTGGGCCAGGTCCGCGTCCATGCCGATGATCGTCTTACCGTCGCTGGCGAAGAACTCGTTCGGCGCGTACGAGGCGTCGGCGGCCACGATGAGCGTGCCCTTGGCCTTGACGTCCGCCGGGACCAGCGACTTCGGGTCGGTCCCGGCGCTCGCCGACGCGCTCGACCCCGATCCGGAGCCGGCGGAGGTGGCCGGGTTGCTCGCGCAGCCTGCGGCGAGCAGTGCGGCGGCGGCGAGGATTGCGCCGCCCGCGACGGCGCGGTGCCCGATGAGCTGTGGCATGAAGAGATCCGCTTCCTTCGTTCGTGGCGTAGGGGCTGCTGCGCCGCATGGTTTCACTTGGATATTGCAACCGGAAGAACCGTGTTCATCTTGTTGCCTGAGACGCCGCCTGATCGAGGCGCGCGCGGCGATGTTATCCGTTTCGTGATCTCTCGCGGGCTATGCCGCCTTTGTCGCCGGACGATCACCCGCCGTGCCCGGCGCCGCGCCGGCCCCGGCGGGCGCACCCGAACGGCCGTACGCCGACGGGGTGAACCGGGCTCGCGCGCGGCCGCGCGCTCGGCCAAGATCGCAGGTGATCGCCGAATACGTCGATCTACGTGCGGCGGGACACGTGGATTTCACATAACGAGACGATCAAGTGTAGAGCAAACCCCTGCCCAGTCAGCAGGCTGCGCACTACTCTCTCCCGCAATCCATGCGGATTCGCCTACGAGGCTTGGTCGGAAGAAGCGGGTGCCACAACGTGCCCGCCTCCGGTGCCCTGCCACTACGAGGGAGAGAGTTTTATGCGAAGCACTTCGCTCTACAAGATGAGCGCGGTCATCGCCGTCGGTGCTCTGACCCTGGCCGGATGCGGCTCCCGAGGGGGGAGCCCGTCGAGCAGCAGCAGCACCGGCGGCAGCAGTGGCGGCACGGTGGTGGAGATCGGGGTCGACGCCCCGCTGACCGGCTCGCTGGCCGCGCTGGGCCTGGGCATCCAGAACTCGACCGACCTGGCGGTGAAGACCGCGAACAAGAACAACGAGGTGCCGGGCGTCACCTTCAAGCTGGTGGCCAAGGACGACCAGGCGAACCCGACGATCGGCCAGCAGAACGCCACCGCGCTGGTGGCGGACAGCGCCGTGGTCGGCGTGGTCGGCCCGCTCAACTCCAGCGTCGCGCAGTCGATGCAGCAGGTGTTCGACCAGGCGAACGTCACCGAGGTCTCGCCGGCCAACACCAACCCCTCGCTGACGCAGGGCCCGAACTGGCAGACCAGCCCGGTGCGGCCGTACAAGTCGTACTTCCGCGTGGTGACCACGGACAAGGTCCAGGGCCCGTTCGCCGCCGACTACGTCTACAACGACCTGAAGATCACCAAGGTCGCGACGGTCAACGACGGCAAGACCTACGGCAAGGGCCTGGCGCAGACCTTCACCGACGAGTTCAAGAAGCTCGGCGGCACGATCACGGTGGCGCAGGCGATCTCGGACACCAGCACCGACTACTCGGCGGTGGTGACCGCGGTGAAGAACTCGGGCGCCCAGCTGCTGTACTACGGCGGCGAGTACCCGCAGGGCGGTCCGCTCTCCAAGCAGCTCAAGGCCGGTGGCGACAATATCCCGGTGATGGGCGGCGACGGCATGCAGGACCCGACCTACATCAAGCTGGCCGGCACCGCGGCCAACGGTGACTACGCCACCGTGCCGGGCGCGCCGATCTCGACGCTGGCCTCCGCGAAGACGTTCATCTCGAACTACAACGCGGCCGGCTACTCCGCTCCGTACTCGGTCTACGGCGGCTACTCCTACGACGCGGGCTGGTCGATCATCGAGGCGGTCAAGGCGGTCGTCGCGGCCAACGGCGGCAAGGTGCCCAGCAGCTCCTCGGACTTCCGGCAGAAGGTCGAGGCCGCCATGCAGAGCGTGTCCTTCGACGGCGTGACCGGCCACGTGTCCTTCGACCAGTTCGGTGACACCGGCAACAAGCAGCTGACCATGTACAAGGTCGAGAACGGCGCTTGGGACAACGGCGTCAAGGTCGGCACCTTCGGCGGCTGACGGTAGACCCAGTCCCACGAGGAATCCGGTCTCAAGCGCGGAGGGCGGCTACCACAGCGCCCTCCGCGCGGCCATGCTTGACCTCGACCTCGTCCCCGCCTCGATCCGGAAGGACGCCCCGTGACAACCACGGTCTTCCTTCAGCTGGTGACCAACGGCATCGCGCAGGGCGCGATGTACGGGCTGATCGCCGTCGGCTACACCATGGTCTACGGCATCATCCAGCTGATCAACTTCGCCCACGGCGAGTTCTTCATGTTCGGCGGTTTCGGCGCGCTGGCGGTCTATCTGTGGATCCCGCCGGTCCAGCACCTGCCGCTGCTCGCCGCGCTGCCCATCATGCTCGTCGGCGGCATGATCGCGTCGGTGATCATCGCCGTGCTCGCGGAACGCTTCGCCTACCGGCCGCTGCGCAACGCGCCGCGGCTGGCCCCGCTGATCACCGCCATCGGCGTCTCGATCCTGCTGCAGCAGCTCGTCTTCCTGTGGTACCCGCAGCCGGGAGGCCACACCTTCCGGGGCGTCACCGCGCCGCTGCAGTTCCCGACCTTCGGCGGAAAGCCGTTCCACCTCGGCGGCGTGCTGATCCAGCGCGCGGACCTGCTCACGGTCGTCGTCTCGGTGATCTGCATGGCGTACCTCGCGTACTTCGTCATGAAGACCCGCACCGGACGCGCGATGCAGGCCACCGCTCAGGACCCTGACACCGCGCGGCTGATGGGCATCAACACCGACAAGGTCATCGTGGTCGCGTTCGTCCTCGGTGCGGCCTTCGCGGCGGTGGCGGCGATGACCTACGGGCTGCGGTTCGGGCAGGTGTCCTTCGACATGGGCTTCTCCGCGGGGCTCAAGGCGTTCACGGCCGCCGTGCTCGGCGGCATCGGCAACATCTACGGCGCGATGGTCGGCGGCCTGGTCCTCGGCATCGCGGAACAGGTGACCACCGGTGTCCTGGCGAGCTACAACGCCACCCAGCAGTGGGGTACCGCGTGGCAGGACGTGTGGGCGTTCCTACTGCTCATCATCGTTCTGCTGGTCAGGCCGCAGGGTCTGCTCGGCGAGCGAGTCGCGGATAGGGCGTGAGCGGCATGACTGAGCAAGTACCGGAGTGGGGCGCCGGCTCCCAGCCGCCGCAGACCCCGCTGGCCGCGCGCCGGGAGGGGCGGCCCACAGTCAGTCCGACCATCGCCAAGGCGCTGGTCGCGGTCGGCGCGGTCGCCTCGCTGTTCTCCACGTTCCTCGCCTGGACCTGGACCGCGTCCTTCCCGGGCAACCTGTCCGTCAGCGGCTATCCGGGCGGCAATCAGCTGATCACCCTCGTGGTCAGCGTCGTGCTGATCCTCGCGCTCGGGCCCGCGTACGGCGTTCCCGGACTGCGCTGGCTCGCGCCGCGCGGCTACGTGCGGCTGCTGCGCGGACTCGCGCTCGCCAACGCGGTCTCCACCTGGTACGTCCTGCTGGCCATCGCCATCGAGCTCAACGGCCTGGCGAACTGGGTGTCCGGGTCCTGGACCGCCGCGATCGCCACGCTGCTGCCGGTGGCCGGTTCCTTCCTGCTGCCCGACGACCAGCGCGACGCGCCCCCGGCGCGGCCGATCCCGCTCTGGGCGCAGTCCGCGATCATCCTCGTCGCGATCGTCCTGGTGATGTTCGTCGCCGACTACGGCATCACCACCACCTTCACCGAGGAGTTCCTCGGCTTCGCGCTGGCGGTCGGCTTCGCCGCGTGGGGCCTGAACAGCAGCGGCATGCTGGCCCGGCTCACCGACCTGACGTCGCGGAACCGGATCGCCACCTCGGTTGCCGCCTTCGTGGCCGCGCTGCTGTTCGTGTTCCTGCAGACCTCTGACCAGTACAACACGATCGCCGACGACATCCTGATCTTCGCGACGGTGGCCCTCGGCCTGAACATCGTGGTCGGCCTGGCCGGTCTGCTCGACCTGGGCTACGTCGCGTTCCTCGGCGTCGGCGCATATAGCGCGGCCCTGGTCTCCGGGGCGCTCTCCTCCCGATACGCGCACACCGTGCTGCCGTTCTGGGGGCAGATCCTGATCGGCGTGAGCGTCTCGATCATCGCCGGCGTGATCATCGGCGCCCCGACGCTGCGGTTGCGCGGC
>NZ_DASRGV010000351.1:0-7066 GCF_035650855.1 Actinocrinis sp.
CGGCAGGCTGCCGTTCCACAGCGTGGTCAGGCTGCCGGACTGCGCGTTAGCGCCCTTGAGCGCCATCTGCGTGGTGCCGTTGTTCTTCAGCATCGCGGTGACGTACTTGTCCGGGAACGCGCGCTGGTTCGGATTCCACGACGAGCTGCCGCCGGGGAACAGGCCGTATTCGAGGTCTGCCTGCACCCACGGGCCGGAGCCCGAGCAGCCGCCGAACCAGCAGCTGGTGCCGAAGTAGATCGCGTCCATCGCACCCGCGCCGTCCGCGCTGCGGTCGGTCTCGCTGTTGCCGTAGTCGAAGCAGCAGCCGCTGTTCACGTGGGTTCCTGAGGTCACCATGTACGCGCCCTGCGGCGCGCTGCCCAGCGGCATCCCGGAGGAGGAGCCGTTGTGCCAGTAGCTGTTGCCCGGGTTGATGTACAGCGAGTACGCCTTGTGCCCGCCGGCGGTCAGCGATTCGCGGGTCGCGCTGGCCGCGGTGTCGTTACCGCCCGCGCCGCCAGGGCCCTGATACGCGACGTTATTGCCGTGGCCGGACTGGTCGTACACGATCGTGATCACACACGAGGTGCCCGCGCAGAACGAGTCCTGCGTCGCCGCGTCGGCGTAACCGCCTGCGGACAGCACTCCGATGTCCTTGGTCGCGTTGTCGGAGGAGCGGCGTACCTGGTACAGCGCACCGCTGTACGCCCCGTAGAGCGCGCGGATTGTGCTGTGCGCGGCGACGCACGGAGTGCCGCCGGCCGCGTAGATGTCACAGGGGCCTCGCCCGGGCGGCGGCGGGGACGTCGACGAGCTCGGGGAAGAACTCGGCGATGAACTCGGTGTGGAGGACGGCGACAGGCTCGGCGTGCCCAGCGAGGTCGGAGTGGGCGTCGGGGTTGGGGTGCCGCTGTTCACCACCCCGGTGCAGACCGTCCCGTTGAGCGTGAACGCCGCCGGGATCGGGTTGCTGCCGGTCCACGAGCCGTTGAACCCGAAGCTGGTGCTCGCGCCGGTACCGAGCGAGCCGTTGTACGAGACGTTGGTGACCGTCACGTTCGCGCCGGACTGCGTGTAGCTGCCGTTCCACAGCTGGGTGATGGCCTGTCCTGCGGTGAACGACCAGGTCAGGCTCCAGCTGCTGATCGGGCTGCCGAGGTTGGTGATGGCCACGTTCGCGCCGAAGCCACCCGGCCACTGCGAGCTGACCGTATACGAAACCTGACAGCCCGCGGCAGCCTGCGCGGAGCTTGTGGCCGCGACCGTCAGGCCGGCGGCGAGGACCACTGCGGCCGCCCCGCCGGCCAGCCACGGTCGCTGATCAGTGAGTTTCAATGCGACACCTTTCCGTGTATGACAAGGCGGTTGAGCGCGCCCACGGGTGGGCGCGCTCAACCGCTGTGCGCTGGTTTTGGTGACTAGGGGCTGGTGCAGGTGAGGGTGGGGGTGGAGGGCGCGCCGTTGGCGAGGAACCCGAAGGTGGTCGACGCCCCGGCCCCGAGCGAGCCGTTGTAGGAGACGTTCTTGACCGTCACCGCCGAGCCGCTGGCACTCAGCGTCCCGTTCCACACCTGGGTGATCTGTTGACCGCTAGCCAGCGTCCAGTGCACGCTCCAGCCGTTGACAGCGCTGCTTCCGGCAGTGACCGTCACCTGTCCCTGGAACCCACCCGGCCAGGAGCCCTCGGCCTGATACGTCGCCGAACACACGCCAGGCGGGGGCGGTGTGCTGCTCGCCGACGCCGACGCGCTAGCCGAAGCACTAGCCGACGCGCTCGCGGAGGCACTGGCCGAGGCACTGGCGGACGCCGAGGCGCTGCCGCTGCTGCCGCCCGGCGGCACATACGGGCACTTGGGCTGGTAGATCGAGATGGTGCTCGGATCCGGCAGCGTCGGGCACAGGAACTGCTCGTAGCGGGTGTCGCTGTCCACGAACACCTTGAGCCACGGGATGATCAGCTTCATCTCCACGTTGTTCGCATGCGTGTAGTACACGTGGTCCGCACCCGCGATCTGCGCGAAATCCTTCTGCGTAGAGGCCGGCAAGGTCGTGTACTCACTGCTGAGCAGCGACGGGGTCACCACCGTGTCGTTCTGGCCGCCGATCACCAACGTAGGCACCGTGTCCGTCGACCAGCTCTCTGAGGGAGAGAAGGGCGCCAGCCCGATCCCGGCGCGCAGGCTCGGACGGTGCTCGGTCGCGTACACCATGCCGCCACCGCCCATCGAGTGCCCCAACACGGCCAACCGGTTCGGGTCGATCTCGCTGCGCACCGGGCTGGCTGTGGTCAGCCAGTCCAACGCCGCGAGCAGTTCCTGACCGCGCGCCACGTCGTAGTCGGTGCGGCTGTTGGTCTCGATGCAGATGACCACGAACCCGAACGAAGCCAACCACGGCCCCATCCACGCTTCCTCGTTCGCGCACAACGCGGTGTACCCGGGCACGATCGCCAACGCCCCCCAGGTGCCCTGGCTCGTGTCCGTCGGGTAGTAGACCACCCCGCCGTTGAACCCGTTGCCCGGCGCCACGTTCTGCTGCGCGGTCGCGAACGTGCCGCGCGAGGCCTCAATGCTCTGAATCGTCGGGTCCGGACCGCGCTGGGTGCTGTTCGGCGTCACCGCGTTCGCTGCGTTCCCGGCCGGCTGCGCCGAGGCGGTACCGACCGCGAAGACCATCGCGATCACCGCGGCGACGGCCACCACGGCCGCCACCGCGCCACGCAATGGATGCAGGCGCCGATAGCCGCCCCTCGCCCGACTCGGCGGGCGACCTTCAGCCGCCGACGCTGAACGTGGATCTCGTCGCATCGTGTACCTTCTTGTCGCTCGCGTGGGTATAGGTGTTCCGGCAGCAGCTTGTTACCGCTCACACGCTTGGCCGGCCGGGGACGTCAGTGCACGCTGATGGGATGTGGGCATCAGGGTTATTCGTTCCGTACCGTTGTGTGAAATTGCCAAGACGATACGGAAACCTCAAGACTCTCCCGCGTGGTCGCGGCTTGTCCTCCGGGCGAAAGCAGCGAGCGACAGCTAGCCGATCAGCGCCTTCGACGGGGTTCGACGCAACTCCTCAAGCGCCGTCCGATCCCGCAGCAGCCGAAACTTACAACCGATCATGACGCGGACCACAGCTGGGGCCGCGCTCATACATCCCATCAATGGTCTTCGTTGACAGCGGAAGGTCGCTCAACCCAGGGTTGCCCCACACCGCCGCTCGACTCCCGAGAGCCGAAGGCGCGCAGCGAGGGCGGAGCAACACCCCGCAGCAGCCGCATTCATGGGATGACTAGCAAGATCAAGTTAAACTACAATGCCGCAACTCGGTGCAAAACACCCGCTCATTGCGGCTCTGTTCGCCTCACCTCTAGACACGGGCATGCGTTCAGCACTTAAATCCATCCCATGTCTCCCTCTTCGGAGTTCATCGCCGCGGTCGAGGTGGTGGACGTGCGCTTCCCCACCTCGCTCCAGCTCGACGGCTCCGACGCCATGAACCCCGAACCCGACTACTCCGCGACCTACGTCATCGTGCGCACGAGCGACGGTATCGCAGGCTACGGACTCGCCTTCACCGTAGGGCGGGGCAACGACGTGCAGGTCGCGGCCGTACAGGCGCTCGCGCCGCTCGTGGTCGGCCTGCCGGTGGCGGACGTGCTCGGCGACCTGGGCGGGTTCTCCCGGCGGCTGACCGGGGACAGCCAGCTGCGCTGGCTCGGCCCGGAGAAAGGCGCCATCCACATGGCCGCCGGCGCGATCATCAACGCCGTCTGGGACTTGTACGGCCGCCGCGAAGGCAAGCCGGTGTGGCGGCTGCTCGCCGAGCTGAGCCCTGATCAGCTGGTGGACCTCGTCGACTTCCGCTATCTGCAGGACGCGCTGACGCGCAAGGAGGCGCTGGCGATCCTGCGCCGCGCCGAACCCGGACGCGCCGCGCGCACTGCTCAGCTCCTTGACGGCGGCTACCCCGCCTACACCACCACGCCGGGCTGGCTGGGCTATTCGGACGAGAAGCTGGTGCGCCTGGCCAAGGGCGCGGTCGCCGACGGCTTCGGCCTGATCAAGCTGAAGGTCGGCGCGGACCTCGGCGACGACCTGCGGCGGATGCGGCTGGCCCGGGAGACCGTCGGGCCGCAGGTGCTGATCGCAGTCGACGCGAACCAGGCCTGGGGCGTGCACCAGGCCATCGGCTGGATGACCCAGCTCGCGCCGTACGAGCCGTACTGGATCGAGGAACCCACCTCGCCCGACGACATCCTCGGCCATGCCGCGATCCGCCGCGCGATCGCGCCCATCAAGGTCGCCACCGGCGAGCACGTGCACAACCAGGTGATGTTCAAGCAGCTGCTCCAGGCCGGCGCGATCGACGTGCTGCAGCTGGACGCCAGCCGCACCGCCGGGATCACCGAGAACATCGCGATCCTGCTGCTGGCGGCCAAGTTCGACATCCCGGTCTGCCCGCACGCCGGCGGCGTCGGGCTGTGCGAGATGGTGCAACACCTGGCGATGTTCGACTTCGTCGCGGTCAGCGGCAGCACCGAGGGCCGCTTCATCGAGTACGTAGACCACCTGCACGAACACTTCACCGATCCGGCGCGCGTGCGCGGCAGCCGCTACCTGGCCCCCACCGCCCCCGGAATCAGCGCCCAGATGCACAGCCGCTCCTTGACCGACCACCGCTATCCCGACGGCCCGGTCTGGGCCGCCTTGAGGCAGCGCGGCGACCAGCACTCGCTCTCCGGCTCCTCGGGTCCGACCGCAGCCCACACCGCCCAGTGAGGAAGGCAGCAATGAAGCTCAAAGGCCTCGCTCTGTGCACCGTCGCCGCACTCTCCTTCGGCGCGCTCGCCGGATGCTCGAGCACCAAGTCGACCGGCGGCTCCGGCGGGGGCGGCAGCGCGCCGGTGGTCGGCGTGGACTATCCGCGTTCGGACACCGACTTCTGGAACTCCTTCATCCAGTACACCCCGCAGTACGGCAGCAAGCTGGCCCTGGACCTGAAGACCACGAACTCGCAGAACGACGTGGCCAAGCTGGCCGCGAACGTGCAGACCATGATGGCCGAGGGCGTACAGGGCGTGGTCATGGCGCCGCAGGACACCGCCGCGATCGCGCCGACCCTCTCGCAGCTGGCCGCGAAGAAGATCCCGGTGGTCTCGGTCGACACGCGGCCGGACACGGGCAACGTGTACATGGTGGTGCGCGCCGACAACCGCGCCTACGGGACGAAGGCCTGCCAGTTCCTCGGCGCCAAGCTGAACGGCAAGGGCGAGGTGGTCATGCTGGAAGGCGACCTGGCCTCCATCAACGGCCGCGACCGCACCGAGGCCTTCAACGACTGCATGAAGCAGAACTTCCCCGGCATCAAGGTCTACGGCGAGGCCACCAACTGGGACGGGGCGACCGCCTCGCAGAAGCTGCAGACCGACCTGACGGCGCATCCGGACATCAAGGGCGTCTACATGGAGTCCAGCTTCGCGCTCTCCGGCACCCTGCAGCTGCTCCAGCAGAAGGGCCTGCTCGTCGCGCCGACCGACCCCAAGCACGTGTTCGTCGTCTCCAACGACGGAATTCCCGAGGAGCTCAAGGACATCGCGGCCGGCAAGATCGACGCCACCGTCTCCCAGCCCGCCGACCTCTATGCCGAATACGCGCTCTACTACATCAAGGCCGCGATCCAGGGCAAGACCTTCCAGCCCGGCCCGACCGACCACAACAGCACCATCATCCAGGTGCGCGCCGGGCTGCTCGAGGACCAGCTCTCCGCGCCGCTGGTGACCGCGGACGGCGCGACCTACGGCGGGATCTCCAGTCTCAAGAGCACTGACACCTCCCTGTGGGGCAACCACCTCAGCTGAGCGGAAGCGGTAAGTACGCGATGGGCACGGTCCCGCCGGTCGCCGAGGCGACGGGCATCACCAAGCGGTTCGGCTCGACGGTGGCGCTGCGCGAGGCGCACATCACCGTCGAGCCGGGCCAGACGCACGCCCTCGTCGGGCGCAACGGCGCCGGCAAGTCCACGCTGGTCTCGATCCTGACCGGGCTGCAGATCCCGGACGAGGGCGCCGTCGCCTTCGGGGGCACCCCGGCGCCGCGGCCGGCCGACCGGGACGCCTGGCGCCGCAGGGTGGCCTGCGTTTATCAGAAGTCGACGATCATCCCGCAGCTGACGGTGGCGGAGAACCTGTTCCTGCACCGGCACGCGCGCGGCCGCGGCGGGCTGATCAGCTGGCCCGCCGTGCGCCGCCAGGCCCGCGACCTGCTGGCGGCCTGGTCGGTGGACGTGGACGTGCGCGCGCCGGCCGGCGAGCTCTCGGTCGAGCAGCGGCAGTTCGTGGAGATCGCGCGGGCGCTCTCGTTCGGCGCGCGGTTCATCATCCTGGACGAGCCGACCGCGCAACTGGACGCGGCCGCGATCGCCCGGCTCTTCCAGCGCATCCGCGAGCTGCAGGCGCAGGGCGTGACGTTCCTGTACATCAGCCACCACCTGGAAGAGATCTACGAGATCTGCGACACCGTGACGGTGTTCCGGGACGCGCGCCACGTGCTGACCGCGCCGGTCGAGCAGCTGGCCCGCGCGGAGCTGGTGGCGGCGATGACCGGGGAAGCCGCCACCGCCGGTGGCGGCCGGCTCGAGCGGCCGCAGGTCGCCGATACCGCGCGCGAGGTGCTCACCGTCTCAGAGCTCTCCCTGTCAGAGGCCTACCAGGGGGTGTCGTTCGCGGTGCGCCCGGGCGAGATCGTGGGCCTGGCCGGGGCGGCGAGCAGCGGGCGCACGGAACTGGCCGAGACCATCGCGGGCCTGCGCGCGGCCGACGCGGGAGAGGTCCGCATCTCGGGGCGGCGGCCGCGACCGGGCAGCGTGCCGGACGCGTTGGCCGCCGGGGTCGGCTTCGTGCCGCAGGACCGCCACCACCAGGGCTACGTGCCGCAGCTGTCGATCGCGGACAACGGCACGCTGACCGTGCCGCGGCGGCTCGGCCCGCGCGGGCTGATCAACCACCGGCGGCGCGACGAGATCGCGCAGGCGATGATCGAGAACCTGGCCATCGTCACCCCCGGGCCCGAGCAGCAGGTCTCCGGCCTCT
>NZ_DASRGV010000352.1:0-3025 GCF_035650855.1 Actinocrinis sp.
TGACCGAGCCGGCCGGCCTGGGTGCCGGCGCGCCGGCACCTTCGGCGCGTGCACAACAGCGGCCGATCGCATCAGGATGTCGGACGCGCTCGTCTCTGCGTCGGCATGATCCTCACCGCGTCTCTCTGAAGGAGGCCGACCCGATGCCAACGTTTGATTACCAGTGCGGCGAGTGCGGCCACGTCTTCGAGGTGAAGCGCCGCTTCGGCGAGGACGCCCAGACGGCCGCCTGCCCGGAGGATGGCGCCGAGGCGAAGCGGCTATTCTCGCCGCCGCTCGACATGATCGTCTACGGCAAGGAGTACACCGTGCGGACGCCGCCCCCGACGACGACGCCGTCGTCAGGCGGGCATGGGCACAGTCATGGCCATAGTCACGGCCCGGGCGGTCACACCCACAGCCACGGTCCCGGCGGCCACACTCATAGTCACTAGCGAAGCTGCGCCTCAAACCGACGAGAGGTCGTCGCTGGCCGGTCCGCGCCGGGTGACGGCGGGGATGTTGGGGAGGCACCATCGGAGTGTTCACCCACCCGTGAGGGAGGCTCCGATGGCGACCCCCAACATCGAGACCATTATCCGCGATCGCGTGACGTTGACGATCGACTGCATCGACCGGCTGTACCTGAATGGGTACGTGCCGACGCTGCAGACCTCCGGGCAGTTGTGCTGGTACTTGAAGGAGCACCTGGGGAACCCGATCCCGTCGCCGGCCCTGCTGCGGCCGCTGCACGATCGGTTCGTCCGCGACGTGGCCGCGTTCGCCGACTCGGGCAAGATCCCGGTCGTGCACTTCGAACGCGGGCAGCGGAAGGATGAGGTGGCGGCCGAGCACCGGGCGCGGTTCACCAAGGCGGAGGGGGTGGTATTCATCGGGGTGGCCCAGGAGCGGGCCAGCGCGTTCAAGGCCCAGAAGCAGACCGGCCCGCAGGGCGGGGTCCACTTCGACTTCTCGCGGCAGTCGGTGGCCGTCAACCACTACTACTTCTATGTCCAGGATCGGGAATGGGGACCGGGCTTCGTGAAGGTCGGGACCTACTTCCCGTACCCGGTGCGGATCTGCCTGAACGGTCACGAGTGGGCCAAGCAGCAGGCCCGGCAGGTCGGGCTCACCTTCACCAGCCTCGATAACGGCTTCCTGGCCTGCGACGACCCTGCGCGGCTCCAGGCGATCTGCGATGGCCTCGGGCCGGCCGACGTGCAGCGGTTCTTCGCTCGCTGGCAGGCTCACCTGCCCTGGCCCCTGACGGCTGTCGACCGGGCCGCCGGCTACCGGCATCGGCTGAGCATCTGGCAGCTCGAAGTCAGTCGGACCCAGGTCTTCGACCGGCCGGTCCAGGGGCGCCACTTCTTCGAGGCGGTGATCCGTGAGAACCTTGACCTCGGCCGGCCCGATCGCGTCAGCCTGCTGTTTCCCACGCGGTTGACCCGCCGGACGCCGGCCCCCGCGCACGGCTACCGGACCCGGGTGATCACGACCGGGATCGCGCCCAGCCTGCACGTCGCGTACAAGCACACCGACGTCAAGCAGTACTTCAAGGAGGAGCGAGCGCTCCGGACCGAGACCACCATCAACGACCCGACCGACTTCCAGTCCAAGAAGGCCCTGGAGACCCTCCCGCAGCTGCGTGCCACCGGCACCCGCATCAACCAGCAGGTGCTCACCGTCGAGCGCGTCAGCCACGCCTGCTCGCTGAGCCAGGACGCCCTCGCCCAGCTCCAGACGCCGCGCCAGCAGGACGGCCACCGCATCCCGGCCCTGCGCTTCGGCGACCCGCGGGTCCTCGCGCTCCTCCAGGCCCTCTGCCGCTTCGCCCACCTGCCGACCGGCTTCCGCAACCGCGACCTCCGCCCCGACGTCGCCGCCCTGCTCGGCCGCGACCGCGCCACCTACTCGCGCGGTGCCATGACCTACGACCTCCGGCGCCTCCGCCTGCACGGCTTGATCGAGCGGGTGCCCCGCACTCACCGCTACACCCTCACCAGCTTCGGCCTCCACGTCGCCTTCTTCTGCTCCAAGCTCCACCTGCGCATCCTCCGCCCAGCCGCGGCCGCCCTGGTCGATCCTCCAAACGATCTCCCGCATCCGCTCCGCGATGCCTTGCGCCTCCTCGATCAGGCCATCGATCAGCTCTGCGCCGCCGCACAGCTCCACCCGGAGGCCGCCTAAACGTGACTCTTTCGTCCGCCAGTCACGGCTTACAGCCGGCTAGTGTCCGGCCCCGGTGACCAGGGCAGGGTGTTGGGTGGCCGGGTCGGCGTGGACGACGCAGCCATCCACTACGCCGGCTGGGCCGCGCCATGTTCGAGGCGTAGCTCGTTCCGGGCGAACTGGACGTACGACAGGCCGAGCGGGCTGCCGGCCTTGAGCAGCGCCAGGCGGGCGCTCCGCACCGCCTCGCCGATGGTCATGCCGCTGAAGAAGCGGCGCAGGCACTCTTCGCCAAACGCACACGCGAGCGGCTCAGAGAGCGGAACTGACGGGGCCAGAACGCCGGCCGCGCCACACGCCGTCACGAAACTGCGCGCGAAGTCGAGCGCCCACTCCGGCCTGGGCTCCTGCCCGGTCGGCGCCGCCGGCGCCCTGACAGGGTTCATGAAGACGAGCGGACCGCCGCCGTGCCAGTTGATGCGCGCTGCGCGAAGGTCGGCAGGGTGGATGAAGCCCTGCTCCCCCGGCGCTCCGATCTGCAAGTACAGCACGTCGCTCGGGCCATCGCCCACCAGGCCGTAGACGTACACGGTGCTCAGATCGGTCTGGCTGAGGATCTGAAATTCCTCGCTCCGGCTGCTCCCGGAGAGCATCCGAACGCGCGGCGTGAGGCTGCGCAGCTGCTGAAGGTGCGCCGCTCGTTCGACCAACGCCCGGTCGGTCGAGAAGAGCACCGCCAGGGGAGGTGACTCCGAGCTCACGATCTCGCTGCTCACGCTGGCCTGGAGCGCGTCGAGCAACGGCATCCCGACCTGATGGCGAAAGCCCCAGAATCCGCTTGGACAGATGACGGTGGCGTCGCCTTGGGTTGGAC
>NZ_DASRGV010000353.1:0-16259 GCF_035650855.1 Actinocrinis sp.
CGACCTGCTGCTGGTCGGCCGCGCCGGACCGGACCTGACCGCGGTCGCCGACGAGGCGCGCTCGCGTGGGGCCGCCGTCCGCGAGATCGGCTGTGACCTCTCGCGTCTGACCGATGTCCGCGCCGCCGCGGCCACCGTGCGCGACCTGCTCGCCGCCGGCAACATACGGCCGCTGCACGCGCTGATTGCCAACGCCGGTGTCATGTCGGCCGACACCCGGCAGGCCTCGCCCGATGGCTACGAGCTGACTTTCGCCGTCAACTATCTCGCCCACGCCCAGCTCATCGGCGATCTGCTCGACTCATTCGTTGCCCCGGCGCGGATCGTGCTGCTCGGCTCGAACACCTATCACGCCAACTTCTGGCGCAAACTGCTGCACGTGCCCGAGGCGAAGTGGGCCGACCCGGTCCAGCTCGCCCGCCCGGCCGCCGGTGACCAGCACCCGGGCGTGGCGGCCTCCGGCGTCGCGTACTCCAACTCCAAACTCGCCATCCTGTACTACGCCCACGAGCTGCAGCGCCGCGTCGGCGCCGGGGTTAAGGTATCGGTGTTCGAGCCTGGTTGGATGCCCGGCACCGCGCTGAGCCGCGGCGCCCCTGAGGCGGCACAGGCCATGGGCCGTGTGTTGGGGCGTGTGCCTGGAGTGTCGACACCGCGACGCTCCGGGCCGCTGCTGGCCGGGATCGCTCTGGACGACAAGTGGGCGCACCTGAGCGACGGCGCGTTCGTGGTGAAGAGCGAGTTGACGGAAGTGCGGCCGGTCGCTCACGACCGCGATCGCGAACGGCGCCTGTGGGAAGCGACTACCGAACTGTTGAAGCGCGCACATGCCTTGTAGTTTTAGTGCGCTTTGCATCGGCGCGTAGGCCGCTCGGCGGGGGAGTGCTCCGGGCCGGGGCTGTGCGGGTCAGCGCCAGTAGTTGTTCGCGACGGCGATCGTCGCGAACTCGACGGCGACGACGTGCGCGATGGAGATCAGTGCGTCCGGGTTTTGCGCGTAGTGCGAGCGCAGGTTCTCGCGGACCGCAGTGTCCGGCTGGGTCGCCTTGATGACCAGCCGGGCCATCTTCAGGGCGAGGGCCCGGCCCTCCTCGGGGGAAGCGGTGATCAGTGTGTTGCCGGGGACCAATTCGGTGTCCATCGTTGCCTCCGTAGCGATCATCCTTCTGGACTATCGTGCTGCCGCCATCGCGTCTTCGCTTCCCGAGCAGTCCGGAGGCCTGGTCGTGCGGCCGCCGCGCGACGACTCAGAGCCGAGCGGCCAACCGGGCCAGAGTGTCGGCGGCGGATTCGACTTTCGCGTAGCGGTGACCGGTGCCGGCCCACAAGTGGATCAGGTCCGTGTCCCCTGCAGCGGTTGCGGCCTTGCGCAGTGGGCCGGTCAGGTGGTGGATCGCGGGGTATCCGCTGGGGGCCAGTGCGTCGAAGCGTTCGACGAAGGCGTTGCGCAAGGCACGCGCGGGGCGCCCGGTGAAGGCACGGGTGATGGTCGTCGCGGTGAATCCCGGATCGACCAGGGCCGCCTTGTGCGGTGCGGAGGCGCCGCTCTCATGCGTGCGCAGCAGGGCGGTGCCGACCATGACCGCCTGCGCTCCCGCTTTCACCGCGGCGGCGACATCATCGGCCGAGGCGATGCCACCTGCGGCGATCACGGGCAGGGCGACGTCGTGCACTACGGAGGCGATCAGGTCCGGCAGGGTGATCGGCCCGGGCGACCTGTCGGGGGTGAGCGTGGCCAAGTGGCCGCCTGCAGTTGAGGCCTGCACGATCAATGCGTCGACGCCGGCGTCTGCCGCTTGGCGCGCTTCGGCGACGCAGGTGACGGACTGCAGCACGGTGCTTCCCGCCTTTCGCAGGGCCTCGACGATCGAGCGATCGGGAATGCCGAACGTGAACGAGACGCAGGGGACCGGATCGGCGGTCAGCAGGTCGATCTTGTCGGTCCACTGGTCGTCGTCTTCGACCGGGTGCTCGGGCAGCGTGAGACGGTAGCGGTCCGCTTCGCTTTGCACGGCTCGCGCGTAGTCGCGGTAGGCGGCTTCGGTGATGGGGACCGGGTTGGGGACGAACAGGTTGACGCCGAAGGTGGCGACCCCGTGGGCGCGCGTGGTGTGGATCTCTCCGGCCAGCGCCTGCGCGCTCTTGTATCCGGCGGCCAGAAAGCCCAGTCCGCGCGACTTGGCGGCTGCCGCGACCAGGGCGGGTGTGCTCGGTCCGCCGGCCATCGGCGCCGCGATGACGGGCAGGTCGACGCCGATCGCGGACAACGGCGAGGCGTTCACAGCCGCTTCCTTTCGCCCGTTCGGCCAGACACTCAGCTCAACGCTATTCAGCGCGCGGCGCAAGGGGAAATGCCGGTTAGGCTGCTGCTATGCATGACCGGCATGGATGCGGCCAGGAGGGGCGAGGCGGTGTGCGATGCATCTATGCCTGCTGCACATCGGTGTGTCCTGACAGGCATTTCACACGGGCCCGGGTCGTGGCTAGCGTCGTGCAGTGATCGAAGGCAAGCGGACCGCACGGTAAGGACGATTATGACCTCACTCGCATTGCCCCGGCAGTCATGCGCGATCACGGTCTTGGGCGGGCCGACGAGCGTCATCGATGTCGGCGGTCTGCGGATCATCACCGATCCGACGTTCGACGAGCCGGGCCCGCACGGATATCTCACCAAGACCGCGGGACCCGCGGTCGAGGAGGATGCACTCGGGCCGGTGGACCTGGCTTTGATCAGCCACGACACGCATCCGGACAACCTCGATGACCGCGGCCGCGCGTTCGCGAAGACCACCAAGGCGATCCTGGCCGGTCCGCAGGCCGCCGCGCGCCTCGGTTCCCCCGCGATCGCGGTCGCGCCGTGGAGCAGCCGCGCGGTGGCTCGTGGGGACGGCGGCGGCGAGTTGACCGTGCTCGCAGTGCCCGCGGTGCACGGCCCCGAGGACGGTGAACGCGACGCCGAGGGCAACGTCAACTGCGAGGTCATCGGGTTCGTGCTGAGCGGAGACGGCCTGCCCACCATTTACGTCAGCGGCGACAACGCCTCTATCCGCACGGTGGCGGAGATTTCCCGCCGCGTACCGCGCATCGACGTCGCCCTCCTGCACGCCGGGGCGGCGCGCGTCCCGCCGAAGTTCGACGGCCGACGCCTGTCCCTGGACGGCCGAAGCGCCGCCGCAGCGGCCGCGGTCCTCGGCGCGGACGTGGTCGTTCCCGCCCACTACGACGGCTGGGAGCACTTCTCCGAAGGGCTGGCAGAGGTGGAAGCCGCCTTCTATGACGCGGGCCTGACGCGCCTGCTCCAAGCGCCCGCACATGGCACGTGGATCCACCTGGCCCGCTGAGCCATCCGGCCATCCCCAGGGAAGGACACGCAATGCCGCTGGCCCCGGACTCGGCTTTGAACGCAGCGAGCGCCTGGTGATGATTCAGATCTTCACCGAGAAGGGGCGCACCAGCGAGGTCAAGCAGCGGGTGTTCAGCACCATCGCCGAGCACCTCGGCAAGCTCGGTGTCGACGGCGCGGACGTGTTCGTCTCCGTGATGGAGAACACGTTCCAGGACTGGTCGTTCGGCTACGGACGCGCCCAGTTTACCGAGGGCGCCCTGCCGGTCCCGGGCCGCTGATGCGGCGTCAGCCGCAGCTTTGCCGCCGGTTGTTGGCCCTCGGGGCTCAGTACCGCGACCGTCGGCCGGGCGGCAGCGTCTCGACGTGGTAGTCGCGCGCGTCTCCGCCAGCGGTGAGTTCGGCGATCTTGGCGCTGGCTTGTTCGCGGGACGAGTAGCGATAGGCGTTCGCCTTGACGAAGGTGACTCCGTCAGCACCCCACGACCTGCCCCAGTAGCTTCCGGTGTCAGTCGCGACGATCCAGTCTTCGGAGTCCATGCTTGTCAGGCTATGCGGTGTGACGGGCGTTCACAACACTCCGCGTCCTTGAGCGGACGATGCTCGCGGGTATCCGGTCGGCCGGCGCGGCGCGATGGCGCAGCACTCGGTGGCAAGGCACTACAATGAATCTAGCGGGAGCCAGTAGGCCTCGCGCCGCGATCTTCACACGCTCCCGTGACTGCCGGACTTTCAGCCATGCAGTCGGCACCGGGTCATCTCACCGGTGTTTCTGTTGAGCTGCGGCTGTTTCCACGTTCGGAGTCTTCATGGCGGCTCGCCGCCCCATTCAATCCAGCCCCAAATCCACCGCGCCGACGGCCACGTTCGCCGAACTCGGCGTGCCCGAGACGCTCACTGACCTGCTCGCGACGGCCGGTATCACCGTCCCGTTCCCGATCCAGGCCGCGACGCTGCCGGACTCGCTGGCCGGGCGTGATGTGCTCGGCCGTGGCCGCACCGGGTCCGGCAAGACCCTCGGCTTCCTGCTGCCGGTGCTCACCCGGCTCGCGGCGGCGCCGCGCAAGCGGCGCCCGAACCGGCCGCGCGCGGTGATCCTCGCGCCGACCCGGGAGCTGGCGACGCAGATCCACGACGCCGCCGGGCCCCTCGCGGCCGCGCTGGGCCTGCGGGCGAGCGTGATCTTCGGCGGGGTGTCCGCCCGTCCGCAGATCTCCGCGCTGCGCTCCGGCCTCGACCTGGTGATCGCCTGCCCGGGCCGGCTGCTTGACCACCTCGAGGCAGGCCACGCGATCCTCGACTCCGTCGAGGTCACCGTGCTCGATGAGGCCGACCACATGGCGGACCTCGGTTTCCTGCCGACCGTCAAGCGCCTCCTTGACGCCACGCCCGCCGGCGCCCAGCGGCTGCTGTTCTCCGCCACCCTGGACAACGGCGTCGATCAGCTCGTGCGGCGCTACTTGAGCGACCCGGTCACGCACTCGGTCGACTCGCCGCACTCCGAGGTCCCGGACATGGCGCACCATGTGCTGCACATCGAGGCGGAACACCGGCTGCCGATCCTGATCGAGCTGGCCGCGGCGCCCGGGCGCACGATCGTGTTCACCCGCACCAAGCACGGGGCGCGCAAGCTCGCCCGGCAGCTGGCCGCCGCGCGGGTGCCGGCGGTCGAGTTGCACGGCAATCTCGCGCAGAACGCCCGCACCCGCAACCTGGCGGCCTTCTCCGACGGGCAGGCCACGACCCTGGTCGCCACCGACATCGCCGCGCGCGGCATCCACGTGGACGACGTCGCGCTGGTCGTGCACGCCGACCCCCCGGTCGAACACAAGGCCTACCTGCACCGCTCCGGGCGCACCGCACGGGCCGGCAACTCGGGCACCGTCATCACGCTGATGACCGACGCCCAGGTCGGCGAGGTGCGCCAGCTCACCAGAAAGGCCAGGATCGAGGCGACCACGACCCGTCTCGCTCCCGGCGACCCGCTGCTCGGCACGCTGGCTCCGGGCGAGCGCAGCCTCGCCGCGCCCGACCGGATCGCCATGCTGACCGGCGCGCCCACGGAACCGAAACGGACTCGGCCGACCCGGCCGGCGGGCACCGCAGCCTCCGCCGACAAGCCGCAGTCCCGGCGCCAGCGCGGCAACGGCGGCCGCAGCGCTAGTGGTAATGGTGGCCGCAGCGGTAGCGGCATCGGTAACGGCGGACGCAACAGTAGCGCTAGCGGCGGTTCCGCCAGCGCAAACACCAGCGGCACCGGGCGCAAGCGCGCGGGCTCGGCCGGTGCTCCCGGTTCGGCGCGTTCCACCGGCGGAAAGTCTGTCCGCTCGTCGAGCTCTGCGTCCTCCGGCTCCGCGGGAGCGGCCAAGGCCTCGCAGCACTTCCGCGGTCGCGGCCGCTGACCTGCCCCTGACCGGAGCCTGCGGCCGCAACGACGGGCGCGCACGATCTTTCCGCTCGGGCCGAATCCTCGGATTCGGCCCGAGCGGTCGCGTTAGAGCGGCGATGCGACGAGCGAGCATCGCGGTATGTCCCTCGCGAACGAGAAACTCTGTGGTGTCTGGAGTAGATTTCTGCTTCCAGTTGGGGTACAGTTCCTGACGTAGAGAGAGTATGAAGTCTGGTGGGCGTGGCAGACATGAACTGCCCGCAGTAGTCAGATGGGCAAGACGGCCGCCAGCTGGATCGGCGGTCGGCACGTGGCAGTCCGAGTCGCCGGAGTCGGGAGCAGGCAGCCTGGCTCCGGCGGGACTGGACGTGCGGGAACGTAGGAATCCGAGGAGAAGGGAAGGGTCACACCGTCGAGATCGCCCGCCCTGGCCTGTACTGGTCGGGCGGTTACCGCAGCCCCGCAACGAAAGGTGGTCTTCGGTCACGCTTACGCGATCCCCGCAGCACCCCGGACGTTCCGGATGCAGCACGCTGCGGGTACGAAGTGCCGGCTGTTTCCCCCGAAGCCGGTAGATGGTGTTTTCCAAAACCCTGGGCCCCGGTGCTACAGCACCGGGGCCCTCTTAGGTGTGAGGTGAGATTGGAAGCGGACCTGCCCAGTGCGTCCGACAAGTTCGACGACGAGGACTACCCCGCCTACAGCATGGGCCGGGCCGCGGAGATCCTCGGGGTGAGCCCGGCGTTCCTGCGCAGCCTGGACGAGGCGAAGCTGATCGCCCCGCAGCGCTCGGGCGGGGGGCACCGGCGCTACTCGCGCTACCAGCTGCGCCTGGCTGCCCGCGCCCGCCAGCTGGTCGACCAGGGCACCGCGCTGGAGGCCGCGTGCCGCATCATCATCCTGGAAGATCAACTCGAAGAAGCGCTACGCCTGAACGAGGAATTGCGCCGTTCCCAGTCAGAGCCGCTTCCATCTGCAGGCGACTGAGCCGCAGCGCGAGTCAGCTGGCGGTGATCGTGGCGGCCAGCGCGATCCGGTGGTCCTTGGTCCACGGCGGTCCCAGCGTCGCCCGCGGCCCCCGGAGCACCGAGTCGGCTCGCGCGCCGAGGATTCTGCTCGCCTGCGCCTCGACGGCTTTCGCGTCGATCAGGTGGACCTCCCAGCCGCGCGCGTGAGCACAGTCCGAGAGCACCTGGCAGTACATGACCGAGTCGGCACGGGAGTCGTACGGCGCGCGGCGCTGAACCGCGATGTCGTCGGGGAAGTCGAGCGGCCAGGCCCGCAGCGACATCGAGACGATCGGTTCAGGCAGCGCGGCGGCGAGCTGATCCAACGACGCCGATGTCGCGCGCAGCGCCGAAGCCCGGACCGCCCTGACCATCCTCGCGGCCGCGGCGTCACTGAGAGACTTGACTTCGTGTTCGAGCGGAGCCGCTGGAACACCGGGTTCTATCAACTCGATCCGTCGGCGGTCTACGACCTCGTGGTTGGCTGAGGCAGTGACGGCCACGGCCCAGCCGAGATGATGGACGATCCCCACGCGCACGTCTTCGAGTATCTCGCGCTCACGGTCCGCGTGCTCTACGAGCCTTGATCCGGTCACCTTCAGGTGCGGCATGGCTCCGAGCTTTTCGCGCCAACCCCGATCCCTGGGAAAATGGGCGTTGAAGATGGGCGCTAACCAATCCGTTCGAGGATCGGGTCGCACGTGGCGGTGGCGGGCGGGCTGGTGCGCAAGGGCTTGGCGGAGGCGGCCGAGGCGGGCGCCGAGGTGATCCAGATCTTCACGGGCTCCCCGCGCGGGTGGGCGCCGCCGCGCATCGACCCCGGCGCCGCGCGTGACTTTAGGGAGCGGTGCGAGGCACTCGAACTGCCCGTGTTCGTGCACGCCGCATACCTGATCAACCTCGCGGCGCCGCAGGAGCGCACGCTCGACTTGTCCGTCGAGGCGCTGACGGCGACGCTGCGTGCGGCCGAACAAGTCGGTGCGCGCGGCGTCGTGGTGCACGCAGGATCCTCGGTCGTCCCGGGGCACGAGGACGCCCTGCGACGTGTGCGCTCTTCGTTCAAGCGGGTGCTGGACGGCTCGCCCGCGTCGGTGCGGCTTCTGCTGGAGCCGACGGCCGGAGGCGGCCGCTCGCTTGCCTCCACGTTCGAGTCCACGGCCGAATACCTTGACGCGGTCGACGACGTGCGCGTCGGGGTCTGCCTAGACACCTGCCACCTGCACGCTGCGGGGCAGGCGCTCGGCGAACCCGGTCGGCTCGCCGCGGATATCGCACAGCTGACCTCTGATATCGGCGCCGGGCGTATCGGCCTGGTGCACGTCAACGACAGCAAGGACGCCTGCGGATCACGCCGGGACCGGCACGAGAGCCTCGGCAGCGGGCAGCTCGGTGCGCGCGCCTTCGAGGCGCTGTTCACCGTGCCGGAACTCGCCGGGGTGCCGATGGTCGTCGAGACCCCGACCCACGCACCCGACGTCGCCTTCCTCAATCGGGTCCGGGGCCAGCCGGCGCTTTAGGCCGGGCCGACGCTGGATAGAGAGATACCGGACGGAGCTTTGAGACGGAATTCTCAGGAGGGCAGCAGGCCTTGTCGGTACGCCTCGGCGACCGCGGAGGCGCGGTCGCGGGTGCCGAGTTTGGCGTAGATGTGCAGCAGGTGCGTCTTGACGGTGGCTTCGCTGATGAACAGCTGCTTGGCCGCCTCGCGGTTGGTGGCCCCGGCGGCGATCAGGCGCAAGACGTTGAGTTCGCGCTGGGTCAGGGTCTTCGCCGCGTCGGGAGCTCGGACTTTGCCCAGCAACCTGCGCGCGACGGACGGTGCGAGGACTGATTCGCCGTGGTGGGCAGCGAGTGCGGCGCGCACGAGTTCCTCTCGGGGCGCGTCCTTGAGTAGGTAACCGGTGGCTCCGGCTTCGATAGCGGGCAGCACGTCGGCGTCAGTGTCGAATGTGGTGAGCACCAGGACCCTGACGTTAGGTGAGCGCTTCGCCAGCGCCTTGATCGCCTCGACCCCGCTCATCCGCGGCATCCGCAGGTCCATCAGGAGCACGTCCGCCTTCAGCGCGACGGCCATGTCGACCGCTTCGGCGCCGTCGCGGGCTTCGCCGACCACGTCGAAGCCCGGATCGCTGTCGAAGACGGCGCGCAGGCCGTCGCGCACGATCGGGTGATCATCGACGATCAGTAGCCTGATGAGTGGCGGTGTCATGTGTGACCTTCGCCTGTCCTGGTCGGTACGTTCGCGCTCAGTGTGGTGCCCTCTCCAGGAGTGCTCTCGATGATGAGGCTGCCACCGACCTGGCGCAGCCTGCTGCGCATCGCTTCGAGGCCGTATCCGGTGCCAGTGCCGGCACGGGTGCCGGTGTCCGCAACCGCGTTTGGATCGAAGCCTGATCCGTCATCGAGCACGTCAAGGGCGACGAGGTCGGGCGTGTAGGTGAGCGTCAAACCCACACGCGTTGCGCCGGAGTGCTTCGCGATGTTCGCCAAGGCCTCTTGTGCGGCGCGAAAGAGCACGACTTCGACCGCGGGTTGCAGGGTGATGGGGGTTCCGTCGACCTCGACGCGGACGGGGGTGCTCGCAGTGCGCTGCCAATCCTGGGCCAGCTGCGTCAGCGCGTCCGGCAGTCTCACCTCGTCGAGCGGCCCGGGGCGCAGCGCCTGCACGGATCGCCGCGCTTCGGTCAGGCTGCTGCGGGCCAGGTCGCGGGCGAGGTCCAGATGCCGGCGGCGCTCGGGCTCGCCGCGGGCGATGTCGGCGGCTTCCAGCTGGGTGATGATCCCGGTCAGGCCCTGCGCGAGGGTGTCGTGGATCTCGCCGGCCATCCGCCGGCGTTCGTCGAGCGTTCCGGCCTCGCGCGCCTGCGCGACAAGCTGGGCGTGCAGGCCGGCGTTCTCCTGCAGGGCGTTTTCCAGGCGGCTGTTGGCTTCGGCGAGCTCGTCGAGCAGTCGCAGGCGCCTCTCGTCATTGTCCATCTCGCGCACGCCCTGGTGCTGGAAATAGCCGACGAGGGCGAGGTTCGCCAGCACCACACCGCAGTACCCGAATATCAGGGTGCCGTGTGGGATGCCTCCGCCGAGCTGCGCGAGGGCTACCAGCGCCGCGGTCGCGGTGAGCCCTGCCGGCATCAGTCTTCTGGGTAAGAGAATCGAGTGGACGTATCCCGTGGCAGCGAAGAAGGCGAACCATGGGTTGATCCGGATCAGCAGCGCGAGCAGGACGATCACGCCACAGAAGTAGACGGCGACCCTGACTTTGTGCGCCTCGCGGCGTGCGTAGGGCACCCGTACGAGCAAGACCCACAGCGCGGCGAGAACTGACAGCACCAGCGCTGTGACGGTGAACCGCGCCCTGCTCAGGTGGACGCCGTTGCCCACGGATCCGGTCGACAGGGCGAGCAGCAGGGAGACGGCCAGGCTCACCAGCGGCACGTAGCGCTGCGACTTCTCGATCCGCCGGTCGCGCGCCGCCAGTTGGGAGCTGCCCGTCCCCGCTGTCATCTCCGCGGTTACTCCCACCGGAACAGCTTGACGGCCGCGGCGCCGCCAAGCAACGTGTAGCAGCCGAGCACGGTCAGGTGCTGCCAGAGCGCACCCTCGCCCGCCCAGGCGTCCATGACGGCGCCGAACGGGACGAATTCGCCGGTCTTCTGCAGCCAGTGCGGCATCTCGGCGACCGGGAAGTACAGGCCGCTGAAGAAGAAGTTGAGGATCATCATCGGTGCGCCGAGGCCGTTGGCCGTTCCCTGGCCCGGTGCGACGGCCGCCACGATCAGGCCGAGCGCGAAGACCGCGGCCGAGCCCAGCACGAACGCGGCGATCACGGTGCCCAGGCCGCTCGGCATCGCGGCGCCGTAGACGCCGACGCCGAGCGCGACCACGAGCACCACGCCGGCCGCGGCGAGCGACACGATCACCGCGAGCAGCGCCACCAGCATGCCCGCCGGAGGGACGGGGCTGACCCGGAAGCGGCGCAGCGCCTTGCTCTCGCGCAGCATCGCCATCCGCCCTGGCAGGACCGTCAGCGCGAGCATCAGCGGCATCAGGGCGGCGAAGGTCGGCACGTAGACGTCCAGCACGGTCCGTCCGCCGAGCGCCTTCTGGGAGGTGTAGCGGGCCGAGTGGATGTTGGCGAAGATCAGCAGGAGGGCGAGTGGCAGCAGCACGACGACCGCCGTGCCGGGCTCGCGGAACAGCAGGCGGGCGTGCATGGCGACCAGGGCGCGAAATCCCTTTTGCGTCATGCGGAAGGCGGGAGCTAGGGGCGCGCTGCGGCGCGGCGCGTCATCCCGGGTGCTCATGGTCATGGTCATGTCAGGCCCCGTTACGTTGGTTGGTCGGCGAGTTGTCCGGCGCCTGGGCGTCGGTGGTCAGCGCGAGGAACGCGTCGTCGAGCGTCCTCTGCTCGATGCGCAGTTCGGCGGCGATGATCTGGCGGTGCGCCAGCAGCGAGGTGACCTGTTGGATCAGGTCCTGACCGCCTTCGATCTCGATCTGCGCGCCGTGGCGCGAGACCGAGGTGACCGAAGGCAGCGCGCGCAGATCCTCGTCGGCGACTGGAGCGGACGGCCTGAACCGCATCCGCTGCCCGCCGCCGGCTCGTTGCGTGACGCCGGCCGGCGTGTCGAGCGCCACCACACTCCCGCGGTCGATCAGCGCGACGCGGTCGCACAGCCGCTCGGCCTCCTCCATGAAGTGTGTCACCAGCAGCACGGTGACCGAGTCGGCGCGAATCTGCTCGACCAGCTCCCACACCTCGCGGCGGGCATGCGGATCAAGGCCCGTAGTCAGCTCGTCGAGGATGACCACCTGCGGGTCGCCGATCAGCGCGATCGCGATGGCGAGCCGCTGCTTCTGCCCTCCGGACAGCTTCTTGTAGGCGGTGTCGGCTTTCTCGGTTAGACCGAGCCGGTCCAGCAACGTGTCGATGTCAGCGGTCTTGCGATAGAACGCCGCGAACACCTCCAGGGCCTCGCGGACCTTCAGCCGGTCCGGCAGGCCGGCCTCCTGCAACTGCACGCCGACAACCTGCCGCAGTTGTTCGCCGTCGACCGCCGGATCGAACCCCAGCACGCGCACCGTGCCTCGATCGCCGGTGCGCAGCCCCGAGATGCACTCCACGGTGGTGGTCTTGCCGGCGCCGTTGGGACCCAGGATCCCGAAGATCTCGCCCCGTTCCACGCTGAAGGAAACATCCTGCACGGCCGTGACTGCACCGTACTGCTTATGCAGACCACTGACTTCGATGACATGCATCGCCCCGACCTTCCTCACACGTATCGATTCCTGCTTCGACACTCGTGAGGATGCCGGGCCGAACCACCCGGGCGGATCAACCGGGAAGACGCATCACGCCGCCCGATCAGATGACTCACCCATCAACCGATCGGTTGATGGGTGAGTTCGAGTTCCAGCTCGAGTTCCAGCTCGAGTTCCAGCTCGAGTTCCAGCTCGAGTTCGAGTTCGCGGCTCAGGGGAGCGGTATGAACGGCACGGTGAAGTGCACCGGTCCGTCGAGCGCTGACTCGTTGCCGTTCGCGTCCACGGAGACGACATAGACCGCGTGGGTCGGGCCGGATGGCAGCGTCAGGGTCGCGCTGGTGCTCGTCGTGCTGGCGAGCACGCTCGAACCGTCGTAGAGCCGGTATCCCGTGACCGGGTCGGCGCTGGCCGGCTGGCTCCAGGTGAGAGCGACGGTGCCGGTGTTGTAGTAGGAGTAGTTAGGGCTTTGACTCGTCACGGTCAGCGATGTCGGCGCGGTCGGCCGCGCGTATCCGCCGGGCAACGTGCTCGCGGTCACCCCGGCGCTCGGCGCCGAAGTGCCGCACGCACCACCGTTCGCCGCCTCTCGGACGGCAACCGAGTAGGTCCCGGCGCTCGCCGGAGGAAGGCCGGTGACGACGGCCGAAGTCCCGTCGACTGACGCGACCTGAGTACCTGACCGATACACGACGAAGCCGGAGGACTGTACGAGGGACGACCACGACAGCGCGACCGTGGAGGCCGAGCGCGGCGTCACCGCGAGCGCGGTCAGCGGCGGCACCACGGTGTCGCAGGGTGCTGTCGACGCTGCGGCCGCGCCGCTCTGCGCCGACTCGCCGCCCGCCGTGTCCAGCGCCGAGACGGTGAACTGGTGCGCGGTGTCCCGCCACAGCCCGGTCACCGTCACCGAGTTGCCGCGGGAGAACGCCACCTGCGTGCCCCCGTCGTACACCGCGTAGCCGACGGCCGTCGCTGACGGCGTCCACGCAAGTGACACCGATCCGTTCGCCGTGCCGGTCACGGTCAGGCCGCTCGGCGGGGTCGGCCGCGTGCTCGGCCCGGTAGACGTGGTGATCGTCAGCGGCGTGCTGGTGTGCAGCGTTCCGGTGCAGTCGCGGCGTGCCACGGCCACCGTGTGCGTCGAGCCCGACGCGAGCCCGCTGATGCGGGCGCCGTCCAGCGTCGTCTGCTCCACGATCGCGCCGTCGAGCAGCACCAGCAGCGGGACCGGCTCGTCGTAGTAGGGCTGGGCGTTGGACCAGGACAGCGATACTCCGGACGCGGTGATGTTCGTCGCGGTCAGGCCGGTGGGCGTCGTCATTCCACACGCCCACGGGCCGCCTTCGATCGCTGTACGTGTGATGGACGCGCTGGCTGCGGACTCGCGTCCGTACGCGTCGACAGCGGTCACTGTGTAGGTGTGCGCGCTGTCGAACACGAGGTTTCCGATGGTTACGTGTGTGGTCGTGTTGCGGGCCACCACCGCCCCGCCCTCGTAGACCTGGAAGTACGCGGGCCGAGTGCCGGTCGCCGGCTCGGTCCAGGACAGGGTGATCGACGTGGCGCCGTTCGTGGCGTACAGCTGCTGCGGCGTCGCCGGACCGTCCACATCGGCCGCCGCCGGTGCGCCGATACCGCCGGCCACGCCGACCAGTCCTGCCCCGAGTGCGAATCCCAATATCGCGTTGCGCCGCACGGCACTCACCTCCGGCGACAGGACACTGCGATCGTCGGCGGCAGTCAACGGGCGCCGATCGCGATGCCGTCCATCGAGGGTTTTCGCGGGCGCGGGCATGAACCTTTCAGGGTCCGGGGCGGACGCGGGCTCGGGACGGATGGGTGATCAGCGCGCGATTGTCGGAGGCGGCGACTACAGTCCGAGGTGTGGGATTCGCCGGCTGGCCGGAGCGTGCGTTCACGTTCTACGAGGGCCTGGAAGCAGACAACTCAAAGGCGTATTGGACCGCGAACCGGGCGATCTACGACGCGGACGTGCTCGCGCCCATGGAGGACCTGCTGAGCGAGCTCGCGGACGAGTTCGGCGACGGCAAGCTGTTCCGGCCGTACCGCGACGTGCGTTTCAGCGCGGACAAGTCGCCGTACAAGACAGCCATGGGCGCGACGCTGGCGAAAGGCGGTTACGTCCATCTGTCCGCGGACGGTCTCGGCGTGGCGGTCGGCTACCACATGATGGCCCCCGATCAGCTGGCCAGGTACCGGCAGGCGGTGGCCGAGGACGTGACCGGCGAGCAGTTGCGGCGGGTGATCGCGCAGGTCGAGGGGCGCGGCATCGACGTCGTCGGCGAAGAGCCGCTCAAGACGGCGCCGCGCGGCTACCCGAAGGACCACCCGCGTGCGGACCTGCTGCGGAACAAGGGGCTCATCACCTGGCAGGAGTGGCCGGTCGAGCCCTGGATGCACACGGCGAAGGCCAAGGAGCGCATCGTCAAGCATCTTCGGGCCGCGCAGCCGCTGCAGGCCTGGCTCGACGACCGCGTGGGCCGCTCGGATCGAAGCGGCTGAGCGGCTTCCGTAAGTTTCAGCGCTCACGTGTCCGTTGCGCAGGGCGCGCCACTGCCTTGAGGTGGGCCTTGATGGGGCAGCGGTGCCCGCTTCCGGTGTCCGTGTCCCCGGATGCTTAGGCGCATGGATTGACAACTTTCCGGTCAAAGCCCATGCTGACGCGGCGAATGTTAGCGGTAACAACCGTCTCCCTCGTGGTAATGCCGGTGCCGGACGCGCGACCGCGGGAGCGATGAGAAGCGGATCCGAAGCTGACCGGGAGAAGGTCAATGAACAGAGGAAGTATCAGCCGCAGGCGTCGACCCCAGATGGCTGCGCTGGCCGCCGCGGCGGCCACTATCACAATCGCCGCCGTCGGCCTGAGCGTGACGGCGGTGGGCTCCGCCCAGGCGGCGGCCGGTTGCCAGGTCTCGTACACGATCAGCAGCCAGTGGCAGGGCGGCTTCGGCGCGAACGTGACCGTCACCAACCTGGGCAGCGCGATCACCTCCTGGAAGCTGGCCTGGTCGTTCACCGCCGGGCAGACCATCACGCAGCTGTGGAACGGCAGCTACACCCAGTCCGGCGGCAACGTCACCGTCAGCAACGCGTCCTACAACGGCTCGATCGGCACCGGCGCGAACACCAGCTTCGGCTTCAACGGCACCTGGAACGGCAGCAACCCGGTGCCTGCCGCCTTCACGCTCAACGGCACCGTGTGCACCGGCTCCGTCGCCAGCGGCAGCCCCACGCCGACACCCAGCGCCACCGCGACGCCGAGCCCCACGCCGACGACCTCGGCGTCCTCCTCGCCTTCGTCCTCCCCGTCCCCGTCTGCCTCCTCGACCGGCGGCAATTGCTCGCTTCCGTCGAGCTACCACTGGACCTCGAGCGGTCCGCTGGCGCAGCCGCAGAACGGCGATGTCTCGCTCAAGGACTTCACCGACGTGGTCTACAACGGCAAGCACCTCGTCTACAGCTCGAACGTCAACAGCTCGGGCAGCTACGGCTCGACCGGCTTCGCCCCGTTCACGAACTGGTCGGACATGGCATCGGCCCAGCAGACCGTGATGAACAACGGCGCGGTCGCCCCCACGCTGTTCTACTTCGCGCCCAAGAACATCTGGGTGCTGGCCAACGAGTGGGGTGCTTGGCCGTTTAGCTACCGCACCTCCAGCGACCCGACCAACCCCAACGGCTGGTCCTCGCCGCAGGCGCTGTTCACCGGCAGCATCGGCAGCTCCGGCACCGGCCCGATCGATGAGACCCTGATCGGCGACGGCACGAACATGTACCTGTTCTTCGCCGGAGACAACGGCAACATCTACCGCGCCAGCATGCCGATCGGGAACTTCCCGAGCAGCTTCGGCAGTAACTACACCACGGTGCTCAGCGACTCGACCTACAACCTGTTCGAAGCCGTGCAGGTCTACAAGGTGCAGGGCCAGAACCAGTACCTGATGATCGTCGAGGCGATCGGCTCGAGCGGATACCGCTACTTCCGCTCCTACACCGCCACCAGCCTCAGCGGCTCGTGGACCCCGCAGGCCACCAGCGAGAGCAGCCCCTTCGCCGGAAAGGCCAACAGCGGCGCCACCTGGACCAACGACATCAGCCACGGCGACCTGGTGCGTAGCAACCCCGACCAGACCATGACCATCGACCCCTGCAACCTGCAATTCCTCTACCAGGGCAAGGATCCCTCCGCCAACCAGTCCTACAACCTGCTGCCCTGGCGACCCGGCCTGCTGACCCT
>NZ_DASRGV010000354.1:0-3059 GCF_035650855.1 Actinocrinis sp.
CGAGGAGTGGGAGCGGTTCCTGGAGGGCGGAGACGACCCGGAGAGTAACCCGGCGTACATGCGGATCGACGCCGAGCGCATGTTCACCTTCCAGATGGACAACGCCGAATAACCTGACGCTCGGCGGCCTTCGCGGCTCGAGTGTCATCCATGAAGGGCCCGGTGTTGTCAAGGGGGGTTATGGGGCTCGGGTTGTTGGGCGCCGGTTCGCTGACGGCGTTCCGGTGGGGGATGTGGCTCCAGTCATCCATTCGGTCGCGGGGGTCGGACCAGAGTGTCGTGCGGGGCTCAGGGGCTCAATCAAGACGGCGGCCGTCCTTAGGTGGGGAGGCCAGACATAGGAGCGAGCTCGCCTGAGCGTGCACGGGTTGTGGTTCCCGCCCTGGGGGCTTGATCAGGAACGGTGGCGGACTGGCGAGGTTCGTCGCTGTCGCCGAGACACTCGGTCGGCTCGCCGGGGCGGGAGGTTTTCAGGGCGCGGATCTCGCCGTCCCTGAGGCCGTAGTAGCAGAGGGTGAGGATCTGGCGGGCGACCGCGACCCGGGCGACTCTGCGGCCACGGCGTTTGGCGATCCGTTCGAACTGTTCGCGTAGCGGCCCGCCGCGGGTCGGGACGTGCTGGGCGGCTTCGACGACGGCCCAGCGCAGGATTGATGATCCCTGGCGGGAGATGTGCCCGAGTCGGGCTTTGCCGTCTGAGCTGCGCACGGTGGGGGTCAGTCCGGCCCACGCGCACAGGTGCCGTGCGGTGGGGAACCGCCTGACGTCGCCGATCTCGGCGATGATCAGCATCGCGGTGTAGCGGCCGATGCCGTGGATCTGGCAGAGCAGCGCGACGCGTTCGTCACCCTTGGCTTGCCGGTCGATCTCGCTCCCGGCAACGTCAATTTCGCGGTCGAAGTCATCGAGCAGCGCGAGCAGGCTGTCCAGCCGCTGCCGGGACGCCTGGCGCAGCTCCAGGCCGGCCAGGAACTGCCGTCCGGCTTTCCCGAACAGGTCTGAGTAATCGTGGAAGATGCCGTGGCGGGCCAGGATCGCGTGCACCCGGTTCTTGAGCGCGGTGCGCATCGCCACCAGCGCGACCCGATGACGCAACAGCTCGCGCACATCACGCAATTCCCGCGGTGCGATGTATGCCTCGGGCAACAATCCCGCCCGCAAAAGCGCCGCCAGCGTGGCGGCGTCGACCGCGTCGGTCTTCACCCGTGCTGCGGCGATCGCACGGGTCCGCAGCGGATGCGCGAGGTGCAGCTCATAGCCGGCATCCTCGAGCAGATCCGCCAGCCACTCCCAACCATACGTCGCCTCCAGCGCCACATGCGTCCCCTCCGGATCGCCCAGCAGCTCCAGAAACGCGTCGCGATCGTTCACGATCCGCCGGCGAAGCGAGACCTCGCCGTCCTCAGTGATCGCGGTCACGAACGAACGCCGGCGATGCAGGTCAATGCCGACCCAGCGCGTACCGTTCTCCACGGTCGGTCCTCCTCTCGAATTGTCCGGCCGCGCGGCCCAATTCCGCACGGTCAACAACTGCAATTCGGGACGGAGGGCCGACCACCTCCCGGGCAAAACCACCCGGGGCCGCCGAACCCGCCGGGCCCTTCATGACATCAGGTTTATCGGGTTGCCGCCGGGATGGCTGCCGACCACTTGTGGCTAGCTGGCCAGGCACGCCGCGGCGTAGATCTTTATCGATACGGCGTGAGTCCGGCATGGTTTCGCGCTACGCCTCGGGCTATGGAGTGGTCGCAGGCCGGTCTCACCGCGCCGGCGCGGTGGCGCCGGCGGCCATGGTGGCGTAGATCTCCGCCGTGCGGCGCGCCACCTCGGCCCAGTCGAAGCGCAGGACGTGTTCCCGCGCCTCGGCGACCAGTTGGGCGCGGGTGCCATCGTCGGTGAGGACCCCCTCGAGCACGGCGCTGAGTGCGGTGGCGTCGCGCGAGGGGAACCGCAGGCCGACCGTGCCGTCGACCGGCACCACCTCGCGCAGGCCCCCGGTGTCGGCCACCACGCACAGGCAGCCGGAGGCCATGGCCTCGAGCGCGACCAGGCCGAACGGCTCGTAGATCGAGGGGACGATGCACAGGTCGCAGATCCGGTAGAGCGAGTGGAGCATGTCGTCGCCGATCCAGCCCAGGAACACTCCGTGGTCGGCCAGACCCAGGCGGCGTGCCTGGCGCTTGAGCTCGGCCTCCGCGGTCCCGGTGCCGGCGACCACGAAGCGCACATCGCCCCGGCGGCGCACGATCGGCGCGAGCGCGTCCAGGGCCAGGTGGAAGCCCTTCTCGTAGACCAGGCGACCGACCAGCAGAACGAGCAGATCGCCGGGGGCGGCGTACTTCACGCGGAGACGTTCGAGATCGGGGGCCACCGGTTCGAGATCGCGGGGGTCGATGCCGTTGGAGATCGCGGTGATCTTGGCCGGGCGCACGCCGAACACGTTGGCCACGTGGACCCGCATGTAGCGCGAGCAGGTGATCACGTGGTCGGCCTGGCGGACCATGGCCCGCTCTGCGGCGTGGATGTGCGACTGGGGATGGTTCTGGACCCAGCCCTGGTGGCGGCCGAACTCGGTGGCGTGCACGGTGACCAGCCAGGGCCGCTCGATCTGGCGGGCTGCCCGCTTGGCCGCGCCCGCCACCAGCCAGTCGTGGGAGTGGACCAGGTCGAACTCGAAGCGCTCGCACAACTCGGCGGCCAGGGCGTGCATGTCGGCGTTCATCGCGTCGACCCAGCGCACGAACGCGCTCGGGTCGCGGGGGAACTGCGGCTCGCGCACCCGGTGCACACGCACCCCGTGCTGGTCGGCCTCGACCGGGAGGCGGCCGCCACCGCGGGTCAGCACGTGCACTTCGATGCCGTCGCGGGCCAGGCTCTCGGAGAGCTTGCGCACGTGACGGCCGAGGCCGCCCTCGATCACCGGCGGGTACTCCCAGGAGATGATGAGGACGCGCATCGCCGGGCGGGGACCCTATCGACTACGCGCGGTTCGTGACACCATTGCGTGTAATGACGGGCCCGCAGGGCAGCATCACCCCGATCGTGCGGGCAAGCGACCC
>NZ_DASRGV010000355.1:0-7470 GCF_035650855.1 Actinocrinis sp.
CCGCGCGGACCAGGCCGCCGAGCTCGTCCGCGAACCGGGCGCGCACGTACGCCGCCAGGCCGAGCGCGGGCAGCGGCTCCTTGAGGTACCCCGGGTCCGCCGCGTCCCTGACCTGCTCGATCAGGTCATCCACGGCGCGGTGGAAGTCGAAGTACTCCCCGTGCGGCCGGGGCTCGCTGTCCGTGGATTCGGCCGAGACGACCTTCGGATCCGCGAACGGCAGGTTCTCCAGCTCCCGCACCCGCTCGCCGGTCACGTACCGGTGGACCACGCGGGTCCCGTCCTGGTAGGTGACCGTGATGTCACAGGGCCTTTCCATGTCCATCAGTGCTCTCCGATCCGGGCCGACCATCGGCCCTAGCGTCAAAGTATTTGACGACTCGCCACCCGTCAAGGATTTTGACGGGCGCACTTTGGGAACCAACCGCTATCCCTTGCTGCGCGCCCCTGACCTGCGAATGCAGGGTTTTCGGCAAGGTTGCCGGGAACCCTGCGCAGGGTTTTCGGCAAGGTCGGCCCGGTATCCTTCGCCGCCCTCCGCCGCCCCGCGTTCCCGCAGGTCACGGGGCGGCAGATAACAGTCCCAGCAGGTCAGGCCACGTCGGGCCTGTTAGCGCGCGCCCGGTACGCGCGCTGTCGGCAGGCTTGCGAGCAGTGCCGCGCGCGGCGCCCGGTCGGCCGCGCCGTGATGCTGCCGCCGCAGGACTCGCACGGCGCCACGGCGCCAGCTGGCGCGGCCGGGAGTTTCGTCACGAGGGCCGGGGAATCGCGGATGGCCGGCGCCTCGCCGCCGACGATCCGGGCGCGCCATCCGAGCGCGAACGGCAGGCACGACGCGCAGTTCTGGTGTGTGTGGCCGGGCATCCGGATCTTCTCTCGCCGCGCGATGTACGACCACGCCATCGAGTCGGCCGAGGCGAGCAGGTGCCCGTAGCCCTCCAGGCCGCCAGCCTTGACCCCGAACCCGTGAAGATTCCGAATCCCGGCCTCGTTCATCGCGGTCACGATCTCGCGGATTTCCTCGGTCGCCTCCCGCCGGCACACGCTCCCCAACCCGACGACGGGTTCGGCCGCCAGGTCTATCCCCGCCTCGCCGTACATCACGATGCAGCGCGCGTAGTCGGCCAGTTCGAAGCCCTGCAACACCGGCGCCCACGGCAGATCCGGAGCTATCGACCTCAGCTCGCAGAGGTTCGCCACGGTCCGCCGCTGGTGTTCGAGCACGGACAGGTGCGTGCCGACGAACCGGAACGGCCGGAAGAATCCGCCCTCGATGATCGCCGGTTCGCACATCCAGTCCTGCGGTGCCGCCCACTCCAGGCCGCCGACCTCATCCCGGTACCGGCGTACCCGGCCCGCGTACTCGGCCGCGCCCACCGTCCACCGGCCGAAGGTCTGCAACTCGGTGAACCCGCCCGAGTCCAACGCCCATGGACCCCGGGCGCGCGGCAGCGACCGGCGCCGGCCGAGCCGGTGGTCACTGACGAACAACCGCACATCGGTCTGCTCCAGCCAGGCCGGTTCCGGGCAGCCGAGGTAGAACCTCGGCGCGCCAGTTGGCGCGACAGCGAGATTCGTCACGCCTCCGTCCCCCCGGCATCGGCCTTGCGCCGCGCGGCGCGCCGATCAGCGGCAACCGGACCGGCCTTCTCGGCGAGGGCTTCCTGCTCGGCCTCGACGGCTCGGCGCGCGGCGGCTTCCTCGCGCCGCTTGGCCATCTTCGCCATGACCCCATCCCAGGCCTCGGCGACCTCGCCCGCGCTGAGCAGCCGCACGGAACCGGGCTCGGCGCCGGCCTGCCCGACGATGACCGCCTCGACCTTCGCCAACTCCAGCGGCTCGCTGCCCTCGACCGCCTCCTGAGCGGCCAGGTCCAACGCGCGCTTGGTCACGTGCGGCCAGGCCTCGGCCTGCACCTGCACCCCGGCCACGAAGTCCGCACGCACGTCCGCCTCGAACTGGAGGTCAGCATCGTCTTCCGCGCTGTCGCCGCCCTCGATGCCGAGCAGCTGCCGCAGCCACCGGGTCCACTCCATCGCGCGGCGGCCGGTAACCGCGGGCTCGTACTCGACCCACCGGGCCATGCACCAATCCAGGTCCGGGCCGTCGTCGTCCAGGACCACGCCGCCGAGGAACGCCCCGATGCGTTCGAGCAGCTGAAACGGCGTCATGTGGCCCTCGAACCGGCCGTCCTTGTTGTCCCCGCGCGTCAGCTCGTAGGCCGGGTTGCGCCCGTCCTGGGTCTTGACCACGTACTCGCCCTTGGCCTTGGCGTCCTTGACCGTGTGGATCGGCTGGATGTCCACCGCGTGGCCCTTCCCGCCGCACTTGCAGCCCGGCTCGAAGCACTTCAGCGAGGGCTCGATCGCTGGATCGATCCGCCGCAGCGTGCCCGCCCACACGTTGCGCACGTGCTGCTCGAACTCGTCCAACGCGGCCTGCGGCGGCTTGAACACGCCCGTGATCGCGCGGTCTTCGCCCTCGCCCTCGATCTGGGCACCGAGCAACACGATCAGGTGCAGGTGAGGGTGCCAGCCGTTGGCGACGCTGACCGTGACCTCGGTCGATCGCATCATCCCGAGGTAGCCGATCCGGTCCCTGATTCCCGAGGCCTCACGGTCCGGCCGACCGGCCCAGGTCCCGCCCGTGATCAGCCGCTGGTAGGCGCCCGCCTGCCGGTCGGTGGCCCTGACCTTCGCCTTGGCCGCCTCGACCAGCGCTTCCGTCTCGGCCTTGACCTGCTCGATCCACGTCTCGCTGCGTGCGCGTGCCGCGTCGGCCGCGTCCTTCTTCGAGCCCTTCGGCGCGGCCTGCTTTGCGGCATCGACGGCCCGCAGCCTGCGCTTCCAGGCCTCCGCCCGCGCGGCTTTCGCGGCCGTTCGCACCTCGGCGAGCTGCGCGCGCGCGGCATCGACGTCCACCTTCGCCGCCTTGCGCGTGCCCTGAATCGCGTCCATCAGCTGTTCGAGCCGGTGAGCGGCGGTGTGCCGGGCGGTGAGGGTGACGAGCAGCGCCATGCCGCCGCGCTCGATCCACGGGACCAGCGCCGCGACGGTTTCCTCGGCGCGAGCCTGCCGGATGTTCGCCGAGCAGACCGCGCACAGCCAGACGCGCGCGCACTTGTACTGACCGAGGGTGATCGAGTAGCCCTCGGCGGTCTGAATGATGATCAGGCCGGTCTCATGGTCCATCAGCTGGCGTCCGCAGGCCGCGCACGCCTTGACCTTGGTTACCTTCCAGAGCACGCGGCGCATCGCGTACCTGCGGGAACGCCGCTTCTGGCCCTCGGCTTTCAGCCGTTCCTCGGCCGCCTTCCGACGCTCGTCCGAGGGATTTGGACAAGCGTCTAACTCCGCACCCCTGGGAAACTCTGTTGATTTCTTTCCTAGCGGCGCGCTCCGCGCAGCCGAAAACCCCGCGCCACCTGCGGGTTTGGACCGCTGGCGGGGTAATTTCGCATCGGTCGCTGCCGAGCGCTGTGCGCGCGACTTGCAGGCGACCGAGCAGTACGCCGAAGGCCGGCCTGCGCCGGTCTTCGGGGGGAGTGGTTCGGCGCACGAACGGCACGTCGAGGGGCGCGCCGTAGTGGCTCGATCACTGGATGAACGCGACACGCGCGCCGACTTGGCGCCTGAGCCGCCAGAACTTACGCTGGCCAACGAAGGGACCTTCCGAGTTGGGTTCGGGTGGTTCCGATCAGGCCGGACGGGAATCCGGACTTGATCGCCTTACTCTGAGCGGTCCGCCTGCCAAGCGGACCGTTCTGGGTTTTCTGGGGATGATTCTGCACCCTGATGCCGACAGGGGGTGGACTCGACGCGCAGGGGTCGGATGTCGGCAGGGCTCATACGCGGACCCTGCCACAGCGACCGGCCGATTCAGCAGACGGTATTTCCGGAGTCGGCACCTCCGCCTGGCTACCCGTCAGTGTCGTTGGCCTGCGTGGATTTCCGCAGCCAGCCGTAGACGCGATCACGCGAGGTCTTCGCCACCTCCGCGATTCGTGTGATGGAAACACCGACACCACGTGCATGGTCTGCCGCAGCAACCAGCTCAGCCTGAGCCGCTTCCGCGTTGGCCACTGCGCGGGCCAAACGCCTTAGTGCGTCGGCCTGCTGATCTTCCGTCAAGGTCATGGCGGGACCATATCGCAGAGTCGAGGGATCCACAACGCTTGCGGATTTCTCGACAGTCGCCTACCTTGGGAAACCAGCGCGGCCCCCGGTGGTTCAGACCGGGAGCCGCAGATTGGGTCCGTCTCTCGAAAGGAAGACCCATGGCCATTGTGGCCCGTCTCTCCACTGATCCGCACGTGTGCCAGCCGGGTTGCCCGGACTGGCCGGCCGACGACGACCAGGCCGCGCCCAAGACCGCCGAGCGCGAGCAGATGTTCCACTGGCAGCCCTCGTCTTCGCTGATCGGGTCGCTGCTCAAGGCCGCGTTCGCGGGTGCCGCGATCCTCGGCCTGCTCGGCTTCGGCCTCTCGTTCCGCAGCGTTGCCGCCTCGGCCGCGCACGACCTGCACGGCTGGTCGTTCGTGCTGCCGGTCATCATCGACCTGGGCATCGCGGTGCTGACCATGCTGTCCCTGACCCTCGCCCTCGCGGGCATGCCCTCACGGCTGATCAGCCTCGCCCCGACCGGCCTGTCCGCCTACACCCTGTACCTGAACTGCGCCGATCAGAAGACCGCGTACTCCATGGTCATTCACGGCGCGGGCCCGCTGATGTGGATCCTGGTCGTTGAGGCGGGCGGGTTGGTCGTGCGCCGCCTGGCCGGCCTGGAGAACGCGAAGCCGCCGATCGAGCGGCTGCGGATCTCGCTGTGGCTGCTCCGGCCGGTCCCGACCTTCCGCCTGTGGCGCCAGATGCGCGTGAACCAGATCCGCACCTACCGGGGCGCTCTCGACCGCGACGCGGCCCGCCGCGTGGTCAAGGGTCGGATGCGCCTGCACTACGGCCGCACCTGGCGCACCCGTGCCCCGCTCGGCGAGCGCATCGCGCTGCGTCTGCAGGGCCACGGCGCCGAGGGTGTGCGCAGCGAACTGACCGCGCATCAGTCGATCGCGGCCCTGCTCGCCGACGAGCCCCAGGACGCGCCCGAGCCGTTCGCCGAGCCCGAGCCCGAGGTGATCGCCCCGACCGCTCCCGCCGCTGCTCAGCCCGCGACTGCCCCGGCCCCGGCGCCGCGCCCGGCCGCCTCGCCGAGCACGCCGCGCGCCCCGCGCACCCAGACCCCGGGCGCGGGCCGAGTGCGCACCGTCCAGACGCACACGGACGCGGAGCTGATCGACCTCGCCGAGGTCGCCGAGCGCGCCGCGCTGGCCGCGTCCGGCGGTGCGTCCGGCCTGTCCTACCGCGCCGCGCAGGCCGAGCTGCACACGAGCTACCCGAAGGCGAAGAAGGCTCTCGACGCGGCCCGCGAGCGCATCGCCAACGCCTCCATCCCGACCGTCGTCATCCCGGCCCCGGCCGCGCCCGTCGCGGTCGCCAACGGCTCGGCGGTGATCTGATGAGCCGCCAGGTTGACCAGGCCGACATGGCGCGCGGCGCCCGCGTCGAGCTGCTGATCGAGGCGATCGAGTCCGGCCGCAAGGCCCGCGCCCTGGGCATGTGGGCCGGGATGTCGGTGGAGGAGCGCGCCGAGTTCGGCCCGCTGATCTGGGCCCTGATGGGTCAGACCGGCGGTGCCCGATGAGCCTCACCGCGATCCAGGTCCAGACCTTCCGCCGCCTGTCCGAGGCTGCCGAGCACCGTTGCCAGTGCGACGGATCGGCCGGCCGCGCCCGCTGCTCCCGCGCCCACGCCATACCCGGCAAGCGCTGCGCGAACGGCGCGATGACCCTGACCACCGAGCCGACCGGCGAGCTTGCCGTGATCTGCTCTGACTGCGAGGAAGACCGCGAGCGCACCGCCCGCCGCATCGAGCGCAAGGCCAAGGCCGAGCGCGCCCGGGCCTACGCCGCCGCGCAGACCAGCATCTTCGACCTGATCGGCGAGGGGGCGGAGTCGTGAGCCGCCTGATCGCCTCGTTCTTCACCGCGTTCGGGATGTGGCTCGGCGGCTCCCTCGCCGTCGTCGCCGCCCCGCTCGCCCTGGCCGCCGTCGCCCTCGGCGCGTTCGGCCTGTTCAGCACCGTAGTGGCCGCTGTGGTCCGGATCGGATCGCAGCAGCCTGACCAGACCGTCAACGCGGCGGAGCCCCGCTTTCTCAGGGCTCCGGGCTCCGCCGCTACCCCGACCAGCAGCCGGAGGTAAGCGCCATTATGAACACCGCACGCACCGATCACGCTTCGTCGCAGAACGTGGAGGGCCAGGACGTGGGCGAGCTCATCGAGGGCCGGTTCCCCAAGCACCTGCCGCAGGACACCGACCAGCACGACACCGCCGAGGCGGCGCGCACCGCCACGGCGGCCGGGCGCATCGACGTGCGCGACTTCAGCACCCTGCTTTCCGGCCTGGCCGTCCCGGCCGAGCCGGTGGCCGAGCCGGAGCCGGACTGGGCCGCGTACGACGACCTCGACGAGTTCGACGCGGCCGTCGGGACCGTCCCCGCGGTTCCCTCCGCCCCGGCCGCCGAGCCGGAGCCCGAGGCGGAGCCGGAGGTGGGCGCGGATCGCGGCTGGGTGGACTGGTCGCACGTGCGCGCCTTGGCCGCCGACGACATGCGCGGCGCCTTCAGCTGGTCGGTGGCGAAGTGGAGGGCTGAGACCGCGCGGCGCATCGAGCTGCGCGATGAGGTCCGTCCGCACCTCGAGGAAGCCCGCCGCGACCACGCCAAGGCCCGCCGGGTGGACCCGAAGTCCGCCGCCGCCCGGCGCACCGGCAAGGAGCTGCGACGCCTGCGCCGCGCCTACCCGGCCGCGATGTGGCAGATCACCGCTGGCGGTGTGGCCGTCGTCGGCGTGCTCGGCCTGGCCGCCGTCGAGGCGATGCCGCCGGTCGGATGGTTCTACTCCGGGCTCGGCGCCCTCGGCGCGGCCGGCCTTTACGGCCTGGTCCTGATCGTGCGTACCAAGCTCCGTCCGCGCGCCGTCGCCGACCCGAACGCCCTGGTCCCGACCGTCGAGGAACAGCACCTGCTCGACCGGCTTCAGCCGGAGTACTGGGCCGAGCACGCCGAGGAGCGAGGCCTGGACGGCACCCTGACCGGCCGCCCCGAGCTCACGCCCGCCGGCATCGTCGTTGCGGTCCGCCTGGACGGGAAGTGGACCGCCGCCGACCTGCGCCGGTCCGAGGAGAACATCCGGGCCCTGCTCGGGATGTCGAGCGAGACCCCGATGCAGATCGAGCGCGGCGCCCGGGGCGGGTGGGCCAGGGTCAACCTGCGCACCCGCTCCGCCTCGGACGGCATGTCCCTGACCTGGGTTCCCGGCTACGACGGCATCGGCATCGACGAGGTGACCGGCGAGATCGTGCACCTGCCGCTCAAGCCTGGCGTACACATCCTGATCTCCGGAGTCACCGGCATG
>NZ_DASRGV010000356.1:0-19730 GCF_035650855.1 Actinocrinis sp.
TCGCGAACGTACCCCCCGAGCTAAGGATCTGCTACGAGCTGCACCGCGAGGACCAGGACTACACCGACCAGCTACTCCGCCAAGGCCTGGTCATGGCCGCGGTCTCCTCGTCGCCGCAACCGGTACAGGGCTGCATCGTGCGTAAGCTCGGCCAGATGCGTTACCGCTCGATGGCGACGCCCGAGTTCGCGGAAAGATGGTTATCGCAGGCACCGTTGCGTCAGGCGATCAGCAGCGCGCCGGTCGTGATCTTCAACCGAAGAGACGATCTTCAGGACAAATTCCTACGCCGGCTCGGCCCGCGCGTCACCTCAGGCCCGCGGCACTACGTTCCGGCCTCCGAGGCGTTCTTCGAGGCAGTGGCCTCGGGCTTCGGCTGGGGCATGCTCCCGGACATCCAGGTCACCGAGCGCGCCGCCGCCGATCTGGTCGAGATCGCTCCCGACCTGCCGGTCGACGTGCCCCTGCACTGGCAGCAGTGGAAGCTCGGCTCGCCCGCGCTGACGGCGGTCGGCGACGCGGTGATCGAGACCGCCGCGCGGCTCCTGAGTCGAAGTAGTGAGAGTGAGTGAGCATGATCTCGAATGTGTAATCTCAATCGGTCGTCAGAACATCAGCTGACCGCGAATGTGTGAAGCGTGCGCCTGCTGCGGCGGGGTATCTTCGTGCTCGAAGTTGAGGGCCAGCTTGGTTGAGCTTTGGGCTCACTTGGCCAGCGTCGCGTACACCACGATGTTGTCCAGGTAGTGCCCGTCGGCGAAGGCCCCGCCGCAGGTGATCAGCCGCAGCTCCGGGTCTGGCCGCGCGCCGTAGACGTCCGCCGTGGGGAAATCAGTCTTCGGATAGTGCTTCACCAGCATGACCTGGAACGTCACGTTCTGGCCGGAGCTGAGGCCGACGGTGATCCGGTCGCCGGGATTTAGCTGCTTGACGTCGAAGAAGACGGCAGGGCCGTTGAAGGAGTCGACGTGCCCTGCGATCACCGCGGGGCCGACCTGGCCGGGCACCGGGCTGCCGGTGTACCAGCCGGCCTCGGTCAGGTTCGTCGGCGGCTGGAGCGCGCCGGAGCCGTCGAGGCCGAGCGTTTGCAGCGTGGTGTGCACGTTGATCACCGGGATGTCGATCGACACCGGACGCGCGTCGGCGGTCGGCGAGCTGCTCGCGCTCGCGTCGTCGCCGGTGGGGGACGCGATCGGCACCACTACTGGTGCTGGGGGCTTCGCTGCCGGAGTGGAGGTGGTGGCGCCTCGCGCGATGGCGGCGGTCACCCCGACGACTGCGGCCACGCCGAGTGCGGCTGCGGCGACGCGTCCCAGTGAGGGCCGCCCGTCCTTCATGAACCACTGGTGCGGCCTGGCGTGCTTCGGTTGCCATTTCATCGCGCGCTCATTCGCATCACCGGAACCGCCGTCTGGCGGTGAAGGCCACGACGCCGAACCCTGCTGCGGCGAGGATTACCCACAGCGCGGGGACCGTCTGTGCGCCGCTGCCAACCGCCCCCGCCTTTTCGGCCGTGCCGCCGAAACCCGTGCTCACCCCGCCCTTCGGCATCGCGCTCATCCCGCTCGCGTCGTTGACCACGAGCACGCGCGCGACGTCCTCCGCTCCGTCCAAGATCACGACGCTGTACGTGCTGTTCGCGGCCAGGTTGGTGGACACCGTCTGCGTCGTGGCGGCCTTGGTCGTCACGACCAGCGCGCTCATTCCCGGCGCGACTGACTGGTACGGCGAGGCACCCGGCGAACGCAGGTTGGCCGCCAAGCTCTGCGTGCCCAACAACACCGACGCGGTGGGGCTCTGCCGCGACGCCTCGATCACGCGTATGCCCGCCATTCCAGCAGGCGCCGCGAGCTCATCGTTGAGGACCTGGAGCTTGACCGCGCTCGTCCCGAAGGACGCGACCGTGTACGCCTGTCCTGCCGCCACGGCGAGCTGGGTTGTAGCCAGCGGGTTTGCGGTCGCCGGGCTACCCGCCCCGCGCATCGCCACCGTGTAGCCGCCCGGCGCGACGGGTTGGTACTGCGACATCGTTCCGTACGTCGCGTGCGTCATCGCCGGTTGCGTGCTCTGTGTGCTCTGGGTGTTCTGCGGGCTCTGTGTGCCTGAGCCGGCGGACGGGGAAAGGTACCCGTCGACCGGCGTCATCGTCGGTGAGAGCTGCGCGAGCCTGACCCAACCCACCGTGGACGTGTCGTCCGCGTTCGCCGCGACCGGGTGCGCGGCGACGGCGACACAGGCGAGCATGGCAGCGCTGGCGACCATCGATGCTCTATGTAGTCGGGTGCGCACCGGGTGGCTCCTTGGGCGGCCGTGGATGACCTGGCCCCCGCCTCGCGGACGAAGTGGCGAAGGACCGACTACGCATCGGTCCCTCGGGTTCGTCGCGAGCCATGCCACAGATTGTCATTCGGGCTGACTTATGGGAAGAGTTCGGTCGTGGCCAGCGGCCTTAAGTCATCACGCGTCGCGTTTCCGCAGGACATAGTGCGCGAGCGCGAGCAGCACGACCGGGTAGGCGACGATCACCACGAACGACCACGGCCGGGAGAGATCGTTGGCGTGCGGTTGCTGCGCGATCAGCTGCCCGAGGCAGTCAGTGGGCAGGAACTGGCCGATCCGGTCGCCCCACGGCGCGGGGAAGGCCGAAACCACGCCGGGCAGGATGAACACGAGTCCGAACACCGCGCAGATGGCCCAGGCCGTATGCCGCAGCAGGACCCCGAACGCCAGTCCGATCAGCGCCAGCACGGCGAGGTAGAAGCCCGCGACGAGCACCGCGCGCAGCGCCCCTGGCGAGCCGATGGACAAGCCGGCGCCGACCCCGTGCATGATCGCCTGGACCGGGAAGAACGCGGCGAACGCCAGGATCTCGCCACACAGCAGCGTGAAGGCGCCGATCATCACGGTCTTCGCCGCGAGTACCGCGCGCCGCTGCGGTGTGGCGGCGATGGTGGCGCGAATCAGGCCACTGGCATACTCGGAGCTGATCACGAGCACCCCGAGCACGCCCATGACCAGCTGGCTGAATTCGAAGCCGTCGAAACTGGAGGCGAGCGCGTCGAAGTGGAAATCCGGGTGCGTGCTGAGGTTGGCCCAGTTGGACCGGACGTTCTGGGCGATCAGGATGCCGACCAGGATCGACGGCACGGCCGCGCACACCACCGCCCAGTACGTGCTCTGCACTGAACGGAACTTGATCCACTCGGCGGCGAGCAGGTCTAGGAATCTGGCGGCTGGGCCGCCGAGGGGGGGATGGGAGCCCGTATTCGCCCGGGCGCGGGCTCCACTGCCGGCTCCGTTACCCGTGGCTTCTGATGGGGTCGCGATGCTCATCGGGGCCCTCCCGTCGCCGCTTGTGCGTCTACTACTTCTGCGGAGCCGTCGCGTCCGCTCGATGCGCGGTACTCGACGCTTTCCTCGGTCAGCTCCATGAACGCCTCCTCGAGAGACGCGCGGTCCGCTCGTAGTTCGTGGATCGCCAACCCGTGTGCGGCCGCCACATCGCCGATGCGCTCCTGCGTCACGCCGGTCACCGCGAGCATCCCGTGCTCGGCCTGCTCCACCTGTTCGACCTGCGCGCCCTCCGCCACCAGCAGCCGGGCCAGGTCGCCGCCGTAGGGCGTGCGCACCAGAATCCGGCCGGCCGAACCCGCCTCCACGAACTCCTCGACCCCGGTGTCCGCGATCAGCCGGCCGCGCCCGATCACCACCAGGTGGTCCGCGGTCTGCGCCATCTCGCTGAGCAGATGGCTGGAGACGAGCACCGTGCGGCCTTCCGCGGCCAGCGACCGGAACAGCCCGCGCACCCAGCGCACACCCTGCGGATCAAGGCCGTTGACCGGCTCGTCGAACATGAGCACCTGGGGTTCGCCGAGCAGCGCCGCCGCGATGCCGAGGCGCTGCTTCATGCCGAGCGAGAAGCCCCCGACGTGCTTCGAGGCCACCTCGGTCAAGCCGACCTGCTCCAGTACGGCGTCAACGCGTCCGCGCCGCATCCCGTTGCTGCGGGCCAGCGACTCCAGATGCGCGCGTGCGCTGCGGCCTCCGTGCACCGCCGTCGCATCGAGGAGCGCGCCGACGCGGTAGAGCGGCCGCTTGAACTCGTTGTATCGGCGGCCGTCGATGGTGACCTCGCCCCGGTCCGGTTCGTCGAGGCCGAGAATCATGCGCATCGTGGTGCTCTTCCCCGCGCCGTTCGGGCCGAGGAAGCCGGTGACCATGCCCGGCCGCACGTTGAAGGAAAGGCCGTCCACCGCGAGTTTCCCGCCGTAGCGTTTGCTCACGTCCTTGATTTCGATCACCTGGAACTCCCCGGACTCGGGACCTCGGCGCGGGGCCGGGTCCGCTGTGTTGCTGACCAGGCCAGCGTCCCGGCAGGCGCTTCGTATGTCGTCGGCCCGGCGTATCGATCCGCGATCGAGCCACGAGCAGTACGCGCGGGATGGTGGCGCCCGTGCTTACGCCCTCGGGATGAGCTGCCGCGGTACATCTGCGGGACGATGCGCAGGCAGCGCGTGCGCATTACGGTCAGGGCGTGAAACTCTCCGCGATCGAGTGGCGGCGCGTGTCGCCGTATGTCGTGGACGCGGCGGTCGGTTTCGTGCTCAACCTGCTGCTGCTCAGGTCGGCGCTCTCACCGCTTTTTCCGCGGGCGGTGCACATGCCCATGGCGGTGGGGGCGACCGCGGCCGTGCTCTCAGGCGTCGCGATCGCGTTGCGCAGGCTCGCCCCGCTCTCCATGCTCGCGCTGTCCTTCGTCGCCTGCGTGGTCTCGTACCTGGGCGGCTTCCAGCGCGACCCCTTCATCGCGGTCGGGCTCGCGCTGTACATCGTGGCCGCCGTGCGTCCGAAGCGGGTCTCGCTCAGCGCGCTGCTCGGCTTGATCTTCATGCTGCTGCTGACCTTCGGCGGGGCTCCGGACCGGCCGATGCTCGAGAACTCCAGGCAGCAGCAGTGGGTCTTCCTCGCGCAATCGGTTTCGCCCGCGGCCGTGCTCTGTGCCGCTTGGGCGATCGGCTTCGCCGTGCGCAGGCAGCGCGCGTACGTCGAGGCGGTCCGGGTACAGGCGCAGGACCAGGTGCGGGCACAGCACGAACTGGCCTGGCGTACGGTGACCGAGGAGCGGCTGCGCATCGCCCGCGAGCTGCATGACGTGGTCGCGCACAGCATGAGCGTGATCACCGTGCAGGCGGGAGTAGGAGGCCACGTCCTCGACACGCAACCTGAGCAGGCGCGCTCGGCGCTGGCGGTGATCGAGACGACCGGCCGGGAGGCGCTTGCCGAGTTGCGGCAGCTCCTCGGAGTGCTGCGTGAAGACTCTGGAGAGGCGGTACGTGCCCCGGCGCCGCGTATCGCAGACCTCGATGAAATGATCCGCCGGGTACGGCAGGCGGGCACAGCCGTGGACGTGGATATCCGCGGAACGCAGCGGGCGTTGCCCGGGGGAGTGGAGTTGTCGGCGTATCGAATCGTGCAGGAAGCGCTGACCAATGTGGTGAAGCACGCGCGCACCGATCGGTGCCGGATCCGCCTCGGTTATGCGGACGACGCGCTGACCATCGAGGTCACGGACGACGGAGTCGGCGCCGGGGCGCGCGCGTCTGATCAGAACACTGTCACGGATCCCGGCGCGCAGGCCGGTCACGGCCACGGCCTCATCGGCATGCGCGAGCGCGCGGCACTGCATGGCGGCGGATTCGAAGCCGGGCCGCTGCCGTTGCGCGGGTTTCGGGTCGCGGCCAGCCTGCCGGTGGATCGCGGCCGCTGGACGGAGCCGGACCTGCCGCCGGAAGCCGGCCGGCCGTCCGAGCCCAGTCGCCCGTCCGAGCCCGGCCTGCTGCTGGAAGGCGGCAGTGCATGATCAGAGTACTGATCGCGGACGATCAGGCCCTGGTGCGCGGCGCGTTCGAGGTGCTGGTGAACTCGGCGCCGGGCATGACAGTGGTCGGCGCGGCGGCGGATGGGGTCGAGGCGGTCGAGCTGGCGCTGCGGGAAGCTCCGGACGTGGTGCTGATGGATGTGCGCATGCCGAAGCTCGACGGCATCGAAGCCACCCGCCAGATCATCGCCGCTTCCCGCAAGAGCGCCGAGGTCGACGCCGGGGGCGACTCCGACTGCGCCGAATCAAGGTCGTGCGGTGCTCGGGTCCTGATCCTGACCACCTTCGACCTCGACGAGTACGTATACGCGGCGCTGCGTGCCGGCGCGAGCGGATTCCTGCTCAAGGACACCGCTCCGGCGCAGCTGCTCGACGCGATCACCGTCGTCGCCGCCGGGGAAGCGCTGCTCGCGCCGACCGTCACCCGGCGCCTGATCGAGCAGTTCAGCCGCTCGCCGCAACCCTCCCGCGCGCCGCGCGTCTCGCTCGACGGGGTCACCGACCGCGAACACGAGGTGCTGGCGCTGATCGGCCGCGGCCTGTCCAACGCTGAGATCGCCGAACACCTGCATCTGGCCTCGCCGACGGTCAAGACCCACGTCAGCAGGCTGCTGATGAAGCTCGGCGCGCGCGACCGGGCGCAGCTGGTGATCGTCGCGTACGAGAGCGGGCTGCTAGATCAGCAGCCGTTTCCGCACGCACCGTCCTAAGGCGTCCTCGGCTGTCCCGAGCCGTCCCGGCCCCCCGCCCGATCTGCCCTACTACCTCCCGTATACCTCCACTCGGGGAAACCTTTGCCTCAAGGGCTGGCGCCCGGCCGCTTTGTCGGTCACGGTGATAGGAACCCAGGCCGAACTCCAAAGGCGGAGGACACCATGAGGGTCCGAGACGTACTCGCGCACAAGGGCGGTGGCGTCGTCACCGTCCGTCCCGACGCCACCTGCCGCGACCTGCTGGCTCTGCTGGCCCAGCACAATATCGGCGCGGTCGTGGTCTCCCCGGACGGAATCACGGTCGCCGGCATCGTCTCCGAGCGCGACGTGGTGCGCCGCCTGCACGACCGGGGCGCCGCGGTCCTGGACGCGCCCGTCGAGCAGATAGCCACGCTGGAGGTGAAGACCTGCCACCCCGAGGACCCGCTGGACGAACTGCGCGAGACGATGACCCTGCGCCGGTTCCGGCACATCCCCGTGGTCTCCCAGAACCGCCTCGTCGGCATCGTCAGCATCGGTGACGTGGTCAAGAGCACCATCAGCCAACTCGAGGACGAGAAGCAGCATCTGATCGACTACCTGCAGGGCTGACCTCCCCGCCGGATCCGCGACCCGCTGCGCCGCACCGCCTGAGCGAGTTCAGGCGGTGCGGCGCAGCCGTGTCTCCGCAGCCATATCTCCGTGCCCGGTGCTCGACCGCCCACTGCCACCGCCACCGCCGGAACGCCGGATGCGCACCGCGACCCGAGAACGTTGCGCAGCCGTTATTGATCATTTACGCGGGGCCATTGCGTGCCGCCCGCATATAGTTTAACTTCCTTACAAATTCGCGGCCAGGCTCGGCCGCGGGGCAGCCGGAACTCGGGAGCCGCGCGTGGACGCACCACCGGTCGTGCTGGGGCTGGACTTCGGCGGGACCAAGACCGCCCTGGCCGTGGCGCAAACGGACGGAACCCGGCTGGGCTCGGCCACCCGGGACACCCTGGCCGGGCTCGGCGCCGCCGCCAGCCTCGCCGGGGCGATCCAGGCCGCGCGCGAACTGCTGGACACGGTCGCGCCCGGCCGTCCGCTGGCCGCCGTGGGCGTGGCGACCATCGGCATCCCGGGCGAGGACGGCGTCGCGCTCGCCCCGAACATTCCCGGCTGGGACAACCTGGCCCTCGGCCGGGAACTGCGCGAGGCCTTCCCCGGCGCGCGGATCCGGCTGGCCACCGATGTGAAGGCGGCGGCACGGGTCGAAGCCGAATCGGGCGCGCTGGCCGGCTGCGATCCGGCGATCTACCTCAACCTGGGCACCGGTCTCGCGGTCGCGATCGTGGCCAACGGCTCGGTGATCGACGGCCGCAACGGCGCCTCCGGGGAGATCGGCTACAACCTGCGCCGGCTCGACGACGTGGGCCTCGGCGCCGCGCAGCGCATCCCGCTCGAGGACGTCGTCAGCGGCAAGGCCCTGATGATCGAGGCCGCGGCCCTGCTGCCCGGGAACGGCGAGAGCGACGCCCACGAGGACGTCGGGGCGCTCGCCGCCGAGTTCTTCGCCCGAGCCGAGTCGGCCAGGTCGGAGGGCGCCGATCCCAAGCCGGCCCGGCTAGTCGACCGCTTCGTCGCAGAGCTCTCCTTCCATCTGGTCAACCTGGCGATCGCGGTTGACCCGGTGCGGATCGCGGTCGGCGGCGGACTGGTGCGCTCCTGGGCGCCGATCCGCGACGGCCTGCGCCGAGCGCTGGACGCCGCGGTGCCCTATCCGCCCGAACTGGTCCGCGCCGCGTATCCCTACGACGCACCGCTGCTCGGCGCGCTCGCCCTCGCCCTGGCCGCCGCACGGGACGGCGAATCAGGATCCGACGACACGCTCAGCGGCAACACGCTCCTCGATGGCTCTCCCCACGACGGCACGCTTCCCAAGAGCGCGCTCCCCGACGACTCGGCCCCGGCGGCACAAGGACTTTCACGAAGGGATTAGCAGGATGACAAGACGCTCTGCCCGGCTGCTCGCCGCCGCCGCGGCGATCTGCCTGACTGCCAGCGCGTGTTCGAGCACGCAGCACCGCGGCGGTACCACCTCCGCCTCCACCAGCGCGGGTGCCTCGGACAACGGCCCGCACAAGAAGGGCGGCACGGTCACCATCTCCAATGAGCAGGGCCAGACCTGGACCTGCCGGTTCAACCCGTTCAACCCGGCCGCCTACCTGGAGTCCAACGGCTTCGTCTACGAGCCGCTGATCTTCGTGGACGAACTCAACAACTCGGCCGAGACCCCGATGCTGGCCACCGGCTACCAGTGGAACGCGGACAAGACCTCGATCGTCTTCACCATCCGCGACGGGGTGAAGTGGAACGACGGCCAGCCGTTCGGCGCCGACGACGTCGCGTTCACCTTCAACCTGATGAAGCAGGTCCCTGCGACGGACCTGTACGCGCTGTGGACGGCGGCCGGACTGCAGAGCGCCACTGCCTCCGGGAACAAGGTCACGCTGACCTTCAAGCAGCCCGCGCAGCCGTACTTCTACTTCTTCGCCGACCAGGTGATGATCGTGCCGAAGCACGTCTTCGGCTCCGGGGACGCCGCCGCGCACCCGGACACCTGGGCGGACACCAACCCGGTGGGCACCGGGCCGTTCATGGTCAACCCGTGCTCGCCGAACAACATCCAGTACACCGCCAACCCGGACTACTGGCAGGCCGGCAAGCCCTACATCCAGAAGGTCGAGTATCCGGCCTACCTGGACAACGGCCCCGCGAACCTCGACCTGGCCAGCGGAAAGGCGCAGTGGGGCAGCCAGTTCATCCCCGGCATCCAGCAGTTCTACCTGAACAAGTCCGCGGACAACCACACCTGGTCCCCGCCGGTGCTCAACGTCTCGCTGTACCCGAACCTCGATCCGTCGCACAAGGCCACGAGCACGCTCGCCGTGCGGCAGGCCATCTCCGCCGCGATCGACCGTTCGCAGGTCTCTGCGATCGGCGAGGGCGGGCAGGAGCCGGCCGCCAACCAGTCCGGCGTGGTGCTGCCCACCTTCCAGAAGTACTACGACGCAGCGGCGGTCTCCTCCGCTGGATACGACAAGCCGGACCAGGCGAAGGCGAAGCAGCTGCTCTCCAGCGCCGGCTACTCGCCCGCGCATCCGCTGAACCTGACCGTCATCACCATCACCGGCTACACCGACTGGGACGCCTCGCTGGCGGTGATCAAGCAGGAGCTCGCGCCGATCGGCATCAACCTCTCGGTCAGCGACCTGGCGCAGCAGACCTTTGACACGAAGCTGTTCACCGGCGACTACGACCTGGCCTACTACGGCCAGCTGACCGGCGGCCCGACTCCGTACTACGAGCTGCGCGAGATCCTGGACTCGGCGAACACCGCGCCGATCGGCCAGAGCGCCAACAGCAACTACGAGCGCTACAAGAACCCGGCCGTGGACGCGCTGTTCAACCAGTACGCCACCGCGGACGACGCGACCCAGGTATCGCTGATCAAGCAGGTCGAGGCGGCGATGGTCAAGGACGTCCCGATCATCCCGGTGACCGAGTCAGTGGACTGGTTCCAGTACAACACCGCGGACATCGGCGGCTGGCCCACGCAGGACGACCCCTACGCCCAGCCCGCCGCGTTCAACTTCCCCGACGCCGGTCAGGTGCTGCTGCACCTGTACTCGAAGTCGGCCCAGTAGCCGCGAGCGGCACCACTCTTCCCGCCGGGCCGTCTGGGCCGGCCCGGCGGGAAGCGGGAGGAGCGAACCGAAGTGAAACACGTCCTGCGGCGCGGCGGGTTCTTCCTGCTCACCTTGTGGGCGGCGCTGACGCTGAACTTCTTCATCCCCCGGTTCATGCCGGGGGATCCGGTCAACGCGCTGCGCGACCGCACCCGCGGCAAGGTGTCCGAGGCGACGCTCCAGCAGATGCTCAGCTCCTTCGGGTTCAAGCCGAACCAGAACCTCGGGGCGCAGTACCTTGATTACCTCGGCAACATGCTCAGCGGGCACTGGGGCCTCTCGATCGGCCAGGCGCTCGGCGAGCCGGTGACCACGATCATCGGCCAGGCGCTGCCGTGGACGCTCGGCCTGGTCGGAATCACCACGGTGCTGGCCTTCGCGCTCGGCACGCTGATCGGCATCGTGGCCGGCTGGAAGCGCGGCGGGCGGCTCGACGCGATCCTGCCGCCGCTGTTCGTGGTCACCTCGGCGCTGCCGTACTTCTGGGTGGCGCTGCTGCTGATCCTGATGTTCTCGGTGTGGACCAACGGGCTGCTGCCCAGCGACTTCAACTACGACACCAGCCTGGTGCCCGGCTTCTCGCCCGGCTTCATCGGCAGCGTGCTGCAACACGCGGTGCTGCCGGCCGCGACCCTGCTGATCACCTCGATCGGCGGCTGGATCCTGACCATGCGCAACAACATGATCACCACGCTGGCCGAGGACTACGTGCGGATGGGGCGCGCGAAGGGCCTGCCGACCCGCAAGGTCATGTACGGCTACGCGGCCCGCAACGCCTTCCTGCCGAACCTCTCCGGCTTCGCCATGTCGCTCGGGTTCGTGATCTCCGGCGCGATCCTGATCGAGTACGTGTTCAACTATCCGGGCCTGGGCTACCTGCTCTACAGCGCGGTGCAGAACGTCGACTACCCGCTGATGCAGACCCTCTTCATGCTCTTCACGGTCGCCGTCCTGGTCGCGGTGCTCATCTGCGATCTGGCGACCGCCTGGCTCGATCCGCGCGTGCGGGCGAAGGAGTAGCGGCCGATGACCGTGTTGCAGGGCACTGCCGCAGCCGCGCCGAGGCCGCGCCGCTCGGGCGGCGGATTCTGGCGGGCGCTGCGCGGAAACCGCAAGGCGATGGCCGGTTCGGTCATCCTGCTGGTCTTCGTGGTGATCTCCGCCTTCCCCGGCCTGTTCACCTCGGTGCACGACCCGAACGCGCTGCAGTTCCCGCCGCGGCTCGGGCCGTCCACCGGGCACCTGCTCGGCACCACCGGGCTCGGTCAGGACATTTACACGCAGCTGATCTACGGCACCCGGCAGTCGCTGATCATCGCGGTCGTCGCAGGGTTCTTCGCCACGGTGCTCTCGGTGCTGATCGGGGTGTCCGCGGCGTATCTCGGCGGCGTCATGGACGACCTGCTCTCCATGGTCACCAACGTGGCGCTGGTCATCCCGGCCTTCCCGCTGATCGTGATCCTGGCCAAGTACGCCGGGCACGGCTCGCTGACCGTGCTGCTGGTGGTCCTGGTCGTCACCGGCTGGGCCTACGGAGCGAACCAGATGCGCGCGCAGGCGCTCTCGCTGCGCAACCGCGACTTCCTCGAATCCGCGCGGGTGCGCGGCGAACGGCGCTCGTACATCATCGTGTTCGAAGTCCTGCCGACGATGACCTCGCTGATCGTGGCCAACTTCCTCGGCGCGGCGCTGTACTCGGTGCTCAGCGCGGCGGGCCTGCAGTTCCTCGGCCTCGGCGACCCGAACTCGTCGAGCTGGGGCACGATGCTCTACTGGGCGCAGAACCAGCAGGCGCTGCAGACCGGCGCCCCGCTGTGGTCGATCGCCCCGGGCCTGTGCGTCGCGCTGCTCGGCGTCGCCTTCGCGCTGATGAACTACGCCTTCGACGAACTGAGCAACCCGGCGCTGCGACCGGTCAAGGCCAAGGAGCGCAAGGTACGCGCCGCCGTCGCCGCCAAGGCCTCAGCCGCGGCAGGGGCCGAGGCCGGTGCTTCGCCCTCACCGGTCGGCACCGAGACCTCGCCCGCACCAGACCCCGCCGATGCCGAATCCCCGGCCGACCCAGACGCCCCGCTGCTCCAAGTACGCGGCCTGACCGTCGAATACGCGACCGCCCGCGGCGCCTCGGTGGCCGTGGCGAAGGTCGATCTCGACGTGCGGCGCGGCGAATTCCTCGGTGTCGTCGGCGAATCCGGCTGCGGCAAGTCCACCCTGCTGTTCGCGATCGCCCGGCTGCTGAGCGCCCCCGCCTCCACCACCGGCGGCAGCGTGACCTTCAAGGGGCGCAACCTCGTCGCGATGACCGAGAAGCAACTCAATGTGCTGCGTTGGCGGGACTACTCGGTCGTCATGCAGAGCGCCATGAACGCGCTCAACCCGGTGCGCACCATCGGCGCGCAGTTCAAGGACGCGATCGAGGCGCATGCCGACTACAGCTCCGAACAGATCAAGCAGCGCAGCGTCGAAGTGCTGGAGCTGGTCGGGATCGATCCGGTGCACCTGAAGAGCTACCCGCACCAGCTCTCCGGCGGTATGCGGCAGCGCGCGATGATCGCGATGGCGCTGCTGTTCACCCCGGACCTGGTCATCATGGACGAGCCCACCTCCGCCCTCGACGTGGTCGCGCAGCGCTCGCTCATGGTGCAGATCAAGGAGCTGCAACAGCTGCTCGGTTTCGCCGTCATCTTCGTCACCCACGACATGTCGCTGGTCAGCCGGTTTTCCGACCGCCTTGTAGTGATGTACGCCGGTCAGGTGGTCGAGTCCGGCCCGACGCGCACCGTCTTCGACACTCCGGCGCACCCGTACAGCAAGGGTCTGCTGGACGCGTTCCCGTCTATCCACGGCGAGCGCGTCGAGTTGAAGGGCATCCCGGGCAGCCCGCCCGATCTCGGCAATCCGCCGGCCGGCTGCCGCTTCCACCCGCGCTGTCCGGTCGTGCAGGAGCGCTGTCGAAGTCAGGAGCCTGACCTCTATCAGATCGGCGAGGCGGGCGAGGTCAAGGCGCGCTGCCTGTTGCTCACCTCCGACGACGAACCGCAGGCTTCCCGCTCGCTGGAGGTGAACTCGTGACTGAGCCGCTCATCGGGGCGCCGCTGATCCAGACGATCGGCCTCTCGCGGCATTTCAAGGTGGGCGGCGGCTTTTCGCGGCGCACCCTGCACGCGGTCGACGACGTGGACCTGGAGATCAACCCGCGGGAGATCGTCGCGCTGGTCGGCGAGAGCGGCAGCGGCAAGTCGACCATCGCGCGGCTGCTCGCGCGCGTCTATCGGCCGACTGCCGGCGAGATCCGCTATCAGGGCAAGTCGCTGGCGACGGTGCGCGGACGCAAGGCGCAGCTCGCCTATCGCAGCGACGTGCCGATGGTGTTCCAGGACCCGTTCAGCTCCCTGAATCCCGCCTACCGCGTCTCGCACGGCATTCTGCGTGGACTCAAGCTGCATCGGCCGGAGCTGAGCCACACGCAGCGGCAGGAGGAGGCGGAGCGAGTGGTCGAGGCGGTCGGCCTGGTGCCCGCCGCCGACATCCTGGGCCGCTATCCGTACGAGCTCTCCGGCGGCCAGCGCCAGCGCATCGGCTTCGCCCAGGCGCTCGCGTACAAACCCAAGCTGATCCTCGCCGACGAGCCGGTCTCCATGCTCGACATCTCGATCCGCATCGGGCTGCTCAACGTGATGGCGCGGCTGCGGGAATCCGAGGGCGTCTCATTCCTCTACATCACGCACGACATCGCCAGCGCCCGGTACGTCTCGGACCGGCTGCTGGTCATGTACGGCGGACACGTGGTCGAATCAGGGCCCACTGAAGCCGTGTTGTCAGACCCGAAACACCCTTATACGAGCCTGCTGCTCTCGGCGGTCCCGGACCCGCGCGCCCCGCTCGGCGTCGACTCGGAGGCGGCCAAGTCGGAGCCGCCCGCGGTCATCGATCCCAAGCCGGGCTGCCGGTTCCGGGCCCGCTGCCCGCTGGCGATCGACGAATGCGCCTCGGTGACGCCACGGCTGCGCGACCTCGGTCCAGGGCACCAGGCCGCCTGTCACGTCGCGACCGCGGACGCGCCGACGATCGAGCCTTCGGCGGCCGTGCGATAACCGGCACCGTCGCCGGACGGGTTTGCGGGCTGGAGGCTTTTGCATGCCAGAGGTTTTGCGCAGCCGCGGGCTGGATTCGCCGCGCTCGTGACGGCTAGCGTTGAAGCCATGTCGAGTGACTTGCCCGCGCCGGATCTCCGGGCGTCGCACGAGGACCGCGACCGCGTCGTGGAGGCGCTGCGCGTGGCCGCCGGCGACGGCCGCCTCACCGCCGAGGAGCTCGACGCCCGCTTGGAGGCGGCGCTCTCGGCCAAGACGTTCGGCGAGCTGGCGGCGTTGACGGCCGATCTGCCGGCCGCTCAGCTGAGCACGTCGAGCGGGTCGGTGGCGCCGCCGAAGGACGTGCTGGTCGTCGAGCAGCGCGGCAACAAGTTCGTACGGGACGGGCGGTGGACCGTGCCGCACCGCATCGAGCTGCGGCCGCGCCTGTGCGACGTCACGCTCGACTTCACCGAAGCGGTGCTCACCTCGGACACGCTGCGCGTCGAGATGGACATGCACCTCGGCAAGCTGTTCATCGTCAGCCGCCCCGGCATCGTCGTCGACACCGACGGCCTGACGCTCCAGTACTCCAAGACGAAGCTGCTGAATGAGCGGTCTGACGACTGGCCGCGGCTGCGGATCGAGCTGGTCGGGACGCTCAGGCACGGCAAGGTGATCGAGCGCCGCCGCCGACGGGCCTAGTGCGCAGCGTCTGCTGCGCGTGTCGCGAACTCGTTCCGAGGCCGCCGCTCCAAGGCGTTGACCCCGCTACTTCTCGGTTGTACCTTCATCTCGAAATGGGTAAGTAAGCTAACTTTACAAGATTGACTGCTCCACACCCACGTTCGGGAGCGTGCATGATCGTTCGAGTGGCACGTCGTGGCAGGTTGTTCATCACGACCGCGGTGGCCTTGGGCTTCGCGACCGCGGCGGCATTGCAGAGCGGCGCTTCGGGAGCCACGCCGGCTCAGTCCGCCCACCCGGGCTCCACCGGCCTCGCCTCCGCCACCGCACGGCATACGTACGCTGATCCGCCGACCGGTTCGACCGCCGTCGCGAACCTCGGCGCGGCCAGCGGCTGGAAGGTGCTCACCAGCGCCACGGCCACTCAGAGCGGGGCGCAGATCTCGACGCCCGGCTTCTCCACCTCCGGCTGGTTGAGCGTGGCCAACGACGGCGGCGGCGCGCCCGGGACGGAGATCAGTGCCCTGCTGCAGAACGGCACCTGCCCGAACGTCTACTACTCGACCAACATGAAGTCCTGCTTCGGCCAGATGACCAAGGTAGGCGCGGACACGATCGCGCAGTTCTCAGTGCCCTGGTGGTACCGCACCGACTTCTCCGCCCCGTCGAGCGGTCAAGACGCCAAGCTCATCGTCAACGGCGTCGTCGGGGCCGCAGACGTGTGGGTGAACGGCACCGAGGTCGCCACCTCGGCCACGGTCACCGGCGACTACGCGCGCAACGTCTTCGACATCACCGGCCTGCTGCGTTCGGGCACGAACTCGCTCGCCATCGAGCTGCACCCGAACAACCCGAGCAGCATGCTGACGCTCGACAACGTCGACTGGAGCCAGATCCCGCCGGACAACAACACCGGCATCCAGTTCCCGGTGCAGCTGCAGACCGGCGGCCCGCTGGTGATCGGCAACGCGCACGTCAACCAGGACACCGCGGCGAACCTCAGCAGCAGCGCGCTGACTGTGAAGGCCGACGTGACGAACAGTTCATCGGCTTCGCAGACGGGCACCGTTTCCGCCACGATCACCCCGCCCGGCGGCGGCACGCTGATCACCGTGAGCCAGTCGGTGACCGTGGCTGCGAAATCGACGCAGACGGTGACCTTCGCGCCCTCGTCCTATTCGAGCCTTGCCCTCGCCAACCCGCAGATCTGGTGGCCCTACCAGCTCGGCGCGCAGCCGCTCTACACCCTCACGACCTCGGTGTCGCAGGGATCGACGTCGCTGAACTCGACCACTGAAACCTTCGGCATCCGCACCGTCACCTCGTACCTCACCGGTGCCTCGACCGCCGCGCCCGACGGCGTGCGCGCGTTCAAGGTCGACAACGTGCCGCTCGTGGTCCGCGGCGGCGGCTGGGACCCCGACCTGTTCCTTCGCTACGACCCGGCCGACACCGCGCGGCAGATCGGCCTGCTCAAGGCCATGGGCGTCAACACGATCCGGCTCGAAGGGCACCTGATGCCGGACGACTGGTACCGCCAGATGGACGCCGCCGGCATCCTGGTCAACGCCGGATATCAGTGCTGCGACTTCTGGGAGTCCACCAGCTACACCAGCGCTCAGAACGCGAACTACCAGCTCACCGCGCAGACCGTCGGCGAGAGCCTGCGCAACCACCCCTCCGTGTTCAGCTTCCAGTGGAGCGACAACGCGCCGACCGCCAACCAGGAGTCGCTGGCGCTCAAGGGCTTCGCCGCGGCCGACTACTCAGGCCCCTTCATCTCCTCCGCCGAGTACAACAGCAGCCCGCAGCTCGGCATCTCCGGAGAGAAGGAGGGCCCGTACGACTGGGTCCCGCCGAACTACTGGTACGACACCAGCCACTACGACAGCGGCGACTCGACGCTGACCAACGCCGGCGGCTCCTGGGGCTACGACAGCGAGCAGAGCTCGGGCAACACCGTCCCGACCCTCGACTCGATCAACCGCTTCCTGTCCTCCTCCGACAAATCAGCCCTCTGGCAGAAGCCGAGCGCCAACCAGTACCACAACAACTACGAGGGCACGAAGCACACCGGCTACGCCTTCGGCACCCTCTACAACCTCGACACCGCGATCACCGACCGCTACGGCGCGTGGTCCAGCCTCGACCAGTACGTCGAAGAGGCGCAGGTGCAGAACTACGAGGACACCCGCGCGCAGTTCGAAGCCTTCATCGACCACTCCACCAACTCCACCGCGCCGTCCACCGGCACCATCTACTGGCAGCTGAACAAGGGCTGGCCGACGCTGCTCTGGTCGCTCTACAACAACGACTACGACCAGGCCGGCGCGTACTTCGGCGCCCAGACCGCCAACCGGTCGCTGCACGCGATCTACGCGCTGGACAAGGGCACCGTCACGCTGGACAACCTCAGCGGCGCGAGCCAGACCGGCGTCACCGTCGAAGCCAAGGTCTACAACGCCGCGGGCTCGCTGCTCGACGACCAGACCTCCGGCAGCCTGACGCTGGCCTCCCAGCAGGTGAAGAACTCGGTGCTCAAGCCGAGCGTGCCCACCGCCTCGGGCACCGTCTACTTCGTCGAGCTGCTGGTCCGCCACGGCGGTTCGGTCGTGGACCGCAACGTCTACTGGGAGTCGACCACGCCGGACGCGGTCAACTGGTCCAAGACCATCGGCAACCCGCAGGCCACCATGTCGCAGTACGCGAACCTCAAGGCTCTGCAGAACCTGGCGCAGGCCTCGGTCACCGCGACCGCGACCTCCTCGGCCGTACCGGGCCCGGCCGGCTCCGACCGGCAGGTCACCGTGACGGTCACCAACAACTCGAACAAACCCACGGTCGCGTTCTTCCTGCGCGCCGATGTGCGCCGGGGCACGGCGTCCGGCGCGGAGCTGTCCGGGGACAACGAGTTGCAGACCTCGATCTGGAGCGACAACGACGTCACGCTCTGGCCCGGCGAGTCCGAGACCCTGACCGCGAGCTACAGCTCTGTGGACTTAAACGGATCTTCGCCTGTGATCAGCGTCTCAGGCTGGAACGTGCCGAAGCTGGACATCCCGGTGTCCTGACCCTATAGGATTCGAAACAGGGTTCTGCGAATCCTCCTCTGAGCCGGTTCTAGTGGGTGGAGCCGGGAGGTGAGGGCGGGGCGGTGGGCACTCGCGGCCCACCGCCCCGCCCGTCTGCATGCGCCGGTCTCCATACGCGGTCTCCCGCGGCGCCTAGCCGGCGTTCCAGACCTCGAACGCCCGTTCCCGCGCCGCGGTCACCGCGGTGGCGATCGCTCCGCGCAGCACCGCGTCCCCGCCGAGCTGCGAGGGCACCAGGCCGGGGCGCAGCGGGGTGATCCGGTGCAGCGCCGCGCGCAGCGGCTCCAGCAGCAGGTCCGCGTTGTCGCCGATGCCGCCGCCGAGCACCACCAGCGCCGGGTCGATCACCGCGGCCACCGCCGCGACCGCGTGCGCCAGCCGCTCGGCCTCCAGGCCGACGACCGCAAGCGCGCGCTTGTCCCCGGCGCGTGCCGCATCGAAGACCTCCTTCGCGGAGCCGACCTCCGTCAGCCCGCTTGCCCGCGCCAGCGCGAGAACCGCCTCGCCGGCCGCCGCATCTTCCAGCATCCCGCGCGTCGGCGCGTCGCCTGCGCCGTCACCCGCGGAGCCATCCGTGCCGTCGGCGCCCCACGGCAGGTAGCCGACCTCCCCGGCGGCTCCATGCGCGCCGAGAAACAGCTTCCCGCCGGCCACGATCCCGGCGCCGATGCCGGTCCCCACGAGTAAGTACACGAACAGCTCGCAGCCTTGGCCCGCGCCCACCGAGTACTCACCGAGCGCGGCGAGGTTCGCGTCGTTCACCACCTCGAGCCCGGTCCCCAGCTCGCGCTGCAGCAGGTCGGTCGCGCCCTGCCGTCCCCACCCGGGCAGGTTCTCGGCGTAGCGGACCGAATGCGTCGCGCTGTCCGTGACGCCGGGGCTGCCGACCACCGTGTGCAGCACGCTGGACCACTCCAGGCCCGCCTGCGCGGCGACCCGCCTGGCCAGCGCCCCGGCGGTGGCGACCAGGGAATCCGCGTCGTCGGCCTGGTTGCGTTCGTCGCCGCGGCCGAGCACGACGCCGTCGAGGTCGGTCACCGCCGCGCGGATCCAGCTGCGCCCGATGTCGATGCCCATCGCGTACCCGGCCGTCGGATCGGCCTCGTAGAGCACCGGCGAGCGGCCGCGGCCCGCGTTGGCCACCTTGCCCACCTCGCGCACCAGGCCGGCCCGCTCTAGCCGGCCGAGCGCGGTCGAGACCGTGGGCTTGGACAGGCCGGTGATCCGCGCGAGTTCGGCCCGCGAGGTGGCCCCGTCCGCGCGCAGCCTGCCGAGCAGCAGCCGTTCGTTGTTGACGCGCAGAACGGTCCGATTCCACGCCGACTCTTCGGCCACCGCTGCTCCTCTCGCCGGCTGTGTTCGTCTCCGGATGCGCTGGAAACGAGCCTAGCTGGAGTGCGGCCGGTAGACGGCGCGGCGCGATGACGGATCAGCCCTGGTCGGAAGGGCTAGATGCGGGAGCGTAGACCTGGATCACGCCGCCCTGCTCGCGCACCGGCAACCGGGGGAGCGCGGGCAGCGGGCCGCTGGACTGGCGGGGATGGGTGAGGTTCACTCCGGCGACGGTGAACGTC
>NZ_DASRGV010000357.1:0-17920 GCF_035650855.1 Actinocrinis sp.
GGAAGCGCGCCCGGGATGAACACGCTCGCTCGGACGGCGCACCACGAGTTGCGCTACCGCGGCTCGGCGCGTACTCGGCTGTGGGATCGCGTCAGGCTCGGCTGCGGCGGCGCTTGCGCGTCGCGGTGCCCGACGCACTCGGACTGGTGCATCGGGGGAGTCGGGCCGTACTCCGCTCGCGCGGTGGCGTCCGCGTCAGCGACCGAACTGCGGCGCGATTGCGCGATGATGTATCCGCCATGGCCGACGTGCAGGTGAGGAGCAAGTCATTGGGGTTGACCCGACACCTCCTGAAACCCGGTCGATGGACGCCGCCCAAGGCTCCAGTCGACGAGGGGCGCACGGGCGTCACGCGCCGTCTCGTCGTCGCGCGCCGCGTAGCGACCGGCGGTCACGGCCCCGAGGACGTCATTTTCGATCAGCGAGGTGGTCTGCTAGCCGGTCTCGGCGACGGCAGCGTCGTACGCCTCGACCTGGCCACCGGCGGCCGGACCACGGTGGGAAACACCGGGGGCCGCCCGCTCGGCCTGGAACCGTCCGGCGATGGCAGCGTCCTGATCTGCGACCGCGACAGGGGGCTGCTGCGCATGGCCGCCGACGGAGCGGTCGAGGTCCTCGTGGACGCCGTAGCGGGCCAGCCGCTCACCTTCGCCAGCAGCTCTCGGCTTGACCGGTTGTGGTGCATTGGTCGACACCCGTAACACGGCATCGTGGCGCTGGAGGCAACGCCTACTGGTGTGTCTCGTTTCGTTCAGTTTCACCACGCTCCGGCGCTGGTCGAGACGTTCGGGTTTCCTAGCGTGTTCGTGGACTGATCCACCGGCCGGGTTGCGCTGTTCCGCTAACCCGGTCGTGCGGTGCGGTCGGCCGTGAGCCCCGCGACGACCGCGTCGAGTGTGCGTTGTCTGATTGCCGCCTGCGCCGCAGGAGCGATGGTCACAAGCGGCCCGTCCATGAGGGCTGTGAGACCGTGGACCGTGGACCACGCCGCGATCTGCGCGCCGCGTCGGCGTGCCGGATCCATGAGACCGTGCCTCACGAGGTCGTCGAGTATCTCAGCGAGCTTCATCAGGGCCGGGATCTTGAGCACATCCTCGGGGGAGTTGCCGTTGTCACCGGTGCCGGCCTGGCCGGTATGGCAGAAGGCTGTGGCGAACAGTCCCTGGTGAGCCGCCGCGAAGTCGAGATAAGCCTCGCTCACGGCACGCAGCCGGGCCACCGTCAACTCACCCGGTTCCCCGTCACCCGGAACTCGTCCGAGACGCTCGATCACCGACTCGCCAAGCGCCTCCCGGGCGTGTTGCTTCACCTCCGCAAGCAGGGCCTCGCGGTCCGGGAAATGGCGATAGACGGCGGCCGCCGAGACCTCCGCCCGGCGGGCGACTTCGCGCAGCACGACCGCCTTCGGGCCACCCGCAACCGCGAGCTCCACGGCGACACGAATCAACGTATTGCGGAGATCGCCGTGGTGGTAGCCGTTTCGCGGAGCGGCGCCGTCGGCCGGGCACGGATCGGTCATGTGAATCAGGGTACGCCGATCGTGTTTCGGCGGCCGATCGGTTTGCCGGTCGCCGCCAGCTGCGCTCTAGGGCTCGTAGACGGTCTGTGCCCACGCCGCCGGGCTCCACGAGACGATCGTGCGCGCGGCGGTCTGGGCGGCCCACGAGGTCAGCTCGATCAGGGCCCTGTCGGTCGCGGCGGTGGCACGGTAGTCCGCCAACACCGAGGCGTCGATCTGCCAGGACGCGAGGGCGACCAGCAGGGCCAGTCGGCCGGCCGGCCGGTCCTCGGGCGGGAGTTGTCTGACTGCCTCGTGCAGCCAAGTGCGATCCAGGTCGGGCGGTCGACCGTCCCAGCCTTGCAGCTGGGCGTGGACCATGGCCTGCACCGACCGGGGCACCGCGGACTCGCCGGCCTTGTCGACCGCGGCGGCGGCGCGGGCCAGCGCTCCGGCTACCGTCGGGCTGCCGACCGCCCACTCGAGGTCCTCCGGCAGCGGCGCGTCCGGGAGCAGCGCGAGCGACGCGCCGGCCGGATGGGACCGGGCCGCGGCTGCGCGGATTCGGGCGCCGATCAATCGGGTGACGATTCCCAGTGCGGCGCCGGGGGCCCGAGGCGGCATCGGGGCCTCGGGCAGGAACACGTTGACCATGCGGTTGATGTAGTGGAACACCAGAGCCACGCCGAGGAGTTCAGGGGCTTGTTCGATGGAGAACGGCGGCTGCTCGGCGACCGTGTCGCGCACCGCCGCGGTTCTGGCCCATTCGGCGGTCGCACGGATCGCAGGGTCCTGAACGCGGTCGAAGTGGCCCCCGGCTACGGCGGCGGCGTGCTCGCCACCTGTCAGGCTGTTGAGCGCCGCGCCGTGAACGGTGGCGCAGTACGGGCACGTGTTGGCCGCCGAGACCGCCGCGGCCAGCGCCTCCTTTATCGTGCGGGCGGCCCGGCCCTCGGCCAGCACGCACTCGCGGAAGGCCATCCAGGCCGCCGCCATCACCTCCGGCGCCGGAGAATGCAGGGCCACCGGCGGGGCCAGGACGCCGAAGTCGCGCTCCAATTCCGCGTAGACCCGCGCGACCAGATCGCGTGCCACGGCCGGGCTGACCGGCCTGACGTGTTGGACCTGCGCCAGCGCCGTGAATCGAAGGGTTTTGCGCCACGGGTTCAGGTCCATCGTTTGCTCCTCGTAGCGGGGCCGCGTCTGGCCGGAATTACCAGGCCTGCTCGACGAGCCAGCAGGCGGAGGACTCCCGCGGGCCCACGCCGGGCAGCTCGATCATGGCCACGGGCGGGCCGGTGAAGTCGGCGGTGTCGATGATGACGACTTCGTCGTGTTCCTGCGCGGTGTTGTGCGCGAACGCCAGGACCCAGCCGTCACCCTCGTCCGCTGTGGGGGAGCGGGGGACGAACACCGGGGCGCCGAGGTCCCGATCCAGGTCGGCATGGTGCAGGCGGGAGGTGCCTTCGGCTAGATCGTGCAGGACGAGCGCGGTGCTGTTCCGCTCGGCGCCGGTAAGCAGCCGGGTGACGACGTATCGGTGATTCGTGCCCTGATAGCGCGGATCGACGACGGGAAGTTCTTGGGCACGGTCGTCGAGGAGCGCATCGTGTACGGTGCCGCGGCTCGGATCCACGACTCGGCGCCACAGGGCCGGTGAATCGTGGCCGTCGTCATGCATCACGTCGACGGCGATCGTGCCGTCGCGCAGTTCGAAGGCGTTCACGGGCTGATCGGCGGTCGCTGGCTTGGTGTTCCCGCCGTCGCAGCCGCCGAGCGGGGCGTTGACGGCGTCGATCCAGCGAACGTCCTCGGGGCCCCCTTCGCGTGGCATGAAACCGATCTCGGTCGGGCCGAGGAACAGTGCGTGCCGCTCAGTCAGGGCGAACGCGTACTGCGATGGATCATCGGTTACCGGCACCGTCTCGTACTTGCGGACGTGTCCCTTGACGTCGACCGCCATGTATCGCAGAGACTCACGGCAGGGGTCTGCGACCGCCGCGAAGAGCTCTCCGGTCAGCGAGTCGTGGATCGGGCGGGACGAGAAGCCCGAAGGCAGCGTGTCGTCGAAGTCGCAGCGGGCTTTGGTGCGCAGATCAGCTGTCAGCTCGTAGGGCAGCACGCCTTCGCCGAGCGCGAGGATCTGGCGTCCGTGGCGGATGACGGCCGCGTCGGTGTTGTCGGAAGCGCAGCGGCGCGGGCCGGGCGAGGGGAGCTCTCCGGTCTGCCGGCACACGGCATCGGTGCGGACCCGGCGCGCTCGGTACCACTCGGCGTGACCATGCCGGATCCGCAGCGCGCCGACGTGGGGCTGGCCGGCGGAGCCGCGGCCGTCCGGGCCGATGCGGATCAGAACGCCGTCGAGTTCCGCGGGGGGTTCGCCCTTGACCGCGAGCGCGTAGCAGTCCAGCTCCGTGAGTACGTGCGGGTCCGGTCGTGCCATCGCAGCTCACCGCCGGGGCATATCGATGTTACATAACAGTGTTCTTCCAATATCGGCCCGGCTGTTGGACCATGTCAAGGGTGAGCCCCCGTCCGGCGCAGACCGATTTGCGCAACACCCTCGTGGAAACCGCGGCCCGCGTCCTGGCCCAGGATGGACCGGGCGGCCTGAGCACCCGCCGCCTGGCCAAGGAGGTGGGGACCTCGACGATGGCCGTCTACACCTATTTCGGCAGCATGGACGACCTGGTGCGGGCCGTCGTGCACGAGGGCTTCGCGCGATTGAACACCAGCATGTCCGCAATCGGCGACTCCGCGGACCCGGTCGCGGACATCGTGGCGCACGGTCGGGTCTATCGCTGGAACGCGTTCAAGAACCCGGACCTCTACCAGGTGATGCTGGGCGCGCTGAACATCGCAGGCTTCTCACTCACCGACGAGGACCGCCGGCATGGGCGCTACGTGCTGGACATCCTGATCGACTCGGTGCGGCGCTGCATGGCCGCAGGCCGGTTTCCCGCAGGGGACGCCGAACTGGTGGCGCATCAGTTCTGGACGGCTCTGCACGGCATCGTCACTCTCGAACTCGGCGGCTACCTGTTCCCGCCCTACGACGCCGACGCGTGCTTCGACGCACAGGTGCACAGCCTCATCGTGGGCAACGGCGACGAAAGCGCGCGCGCCTGGGCCTCGATGCGGCGCTCGATCCAGATCGCCGACAGGGTGTTGCGCGCCTCCGGGGCGCTGTTCGAGGGTGAGACGGCGTGAGAGGCCTGAGACGGTAGACGCGCGTGAGATTGCGGGCGTGACTGAGACAGTAGACGCGACCGCGGTAATCAGGCCACGGCGACAGGTTCCTCGCCCGTGATGACTTCGAGGCCCAGACCTTTCGTCTCGGCCCCCACCCGCCAGAACGCCAGCATCGCGGCCGCGAGCGGCACGGCGCCGATCACGGCGGTCTGCGCGATGGACGGCACCGCGGAACGGGCGACGACTACTCCGAGGATCAGCACCCCGCCCAGTTTGGTCATCCCCGCTGCCAGGCCGGTGCCTCGTGTACGGATCCGGGTCGGGTAGACCTCCGCGGCGTATCCGGCGGCCAGCGCCGCCAGTGAGCTGGTCCCGGACAGCGGGACGACGAGCAGCAGCGACAGCAGCAGCCTGTCGTGCGCCAGCGAGTTGCCGGCCACGACGAATCCGGCCAGCGCCGCGGCGGTCGCAAGGCAGAACGCGATGATCGTGCGGCGGCTGCCCCAGACCCCGTACATCCAGGCCGACAGGACCGTGAGCGGAAGCCCGATCAGCGCCGCGTTGCGCACGACGTAGTCGGAGGCTACGGCGGTATAACCCAGGTGCTGGATGTTAGTGGGCACCCATTGCTGGAACCCGAAGGTAACCAGCCCCACCCCGGCCCCGAGCAGTGCGATCGCGGTGCTGGCTCCGATCAGCGGCCGGCGCACGATCTCGAGGATGGAGCCGCGGTCTGCCGCGACCGCGCCGTCCGGCCCGTCATCGTCCGCCGGAATCTGCTCGGCCCGCGCGCCGTACCGCGCCATGACGGCCTCCGCCTCCGCGGTCCGGCCGCGGCTGAGAAGGTAGCGCGGCGATTCCGGTACCCAACGGTTCAGGGCGATCAGCAGTAGGCCGGTCGGCAGGCCGATCAGCCAAAGGATGCGCCAGCTGTAATGCGGCGTCAGCCGCGCGGACAGCCAGCTGACCAGTAGATACGCGCCGGCCACGTCGCCGCCGATCAAGACCAGCGCCCATCCGCGATGCCGGGCCGGCATCGTCTCGGACAGCAGCGCGAAGGCCACCGGCAGCATCCCGCCGGCGCCGATCCCCATCAGGAAGCACATGAACAGGTTCCAGCCGAAGCTGGGCATGGTGCCGCAGATCGACGTCGACACGAACAGTACACCCGCGAACAGGATGGACGAGCGCCGTCCGATGCGGTCGCCGAGCGATCCCCACAGCCAGGAACCGAGCACGGTCCCTGCGATGCCGAACAGCGGCAGCCAGGCGACCGGCGTGTGGCTGTGCTTGTCCGCCGGCAGCAGGTGGTATTCGTGCGCGACGCCCGGGGCGATGAAGGACAGCGTGGCCGGCTTCATGACGTCGATGGTGATCGCGATGGTCATCACCGCGAGCAGTACGATATGCCGGGCCTGCAGCGGCGCTTCGTCCAGCGGCCGCACCCGGATCCCGGCCGCCAACAGCTTGATCTCACCGCTGCGCCGCGGAAGCACCCCGTAGAGCACCAGCGGCAGGCCGAGCAGGATCAGCGCCATACCCACGACCATGGAGACGTCCGGATGCATTCCGGCCATCCGGTACCCCATGTCGCGGGCGCTGTAGTACATCGGCAGGTGCAGCAGCACCCCGACCGAGCAGGCCAGCGTGCCGAGCCAGAACGCGGCCGGATGCTCGAAGCCCCGTCCCGCGCGGTCCCCTTCGGAAACTCCGCCCATCGTGAAGCCCGTACTTCCTGGTCGAGGGATGCAGTGCCGGACTGCTGTCGTGCCCTGATCTGCCAGTGGCCGCCGACGAGCAAGAGACATTCTGAGCCCGCCGTGACGTCGTCGTTTCTTCCAACGTGCCCAGTTCGCCGGCCGGAGCGCAGGGCACGGCCGGAGAAGCAGGTGCCGCGCATCGCGACGAATACTCGTTCCATCCAAGGGTCTTTGCCGGGACGACGGGACCACGTCCGTCGCGACCTCCCGGGAACCCCGGCGCATTGACGAACGGCATTGACGCCCACGGAGGGAGACCACGGTGTTGCCGAACGCACACCACACCACGGCGGCCCGTCCCGGAAAGGAGGGGGTGGCGGGATGAACGGCACTCGGATCGCTGTGGTCGGGATCGCCCTGCGGTACCCCGATGCCAGCACTCCCGACGAGCTGTGGCGCAACGTGCTGGCCGGGCGGCGGGCCTTCCGCCGCCTGCCGGACGAGCGGATGCGGGCCCAGGACTACTACTCGGCCGATCCGGCCGCGCCCGACCGCCATTACACGCGCATGGCCGCGGTCCTGGAAGGGTTCGAATTCGACCGGGTCGGCTACCGCATCGGCGGCAGCACGTTCCGGTCCACCGACATGACGCACTGGCTGGCGTTGGACACTGTCGCCCGGGCGCTGCAGGACGCCGGCTTCCCGAGCGGTGACGGCCTGCCCAAGGCGGCTACCGCGGTCGTCATCGGCAACACTCTGACTGGAGAGTTCAGCCGCGCCAACCTGATGCGGCTGCGCTGGCCTTACGTCGAGCGCACCGTCGGCGCCGCGCTGCGCGAGCAGGGCTGGGACGACGCGGCGCTCGGGGACTTCCTGGCCGCGCTCGAGGCTCGCTACAAGGCCCCGTTCCCGCCGATCGACGAGGACAGCCTGGCCGGCGGCCTGGCCAACACCATCTCGGGCCGCGTGTGTAACTACTTCGACTTCGGCGGCGGCGGTTACACCGTCGACGGCGCGTGCTCCTCCTCGCTGCTGTCCGTCGCGACCGCCTGCACCGCCCTGGCGACCGGCCAGATCGACGCCGCGGTGGCCGGCGGCGTGGACCTGAGCATCGACCCCTTCGAGGTCGTCGGCTTCGCCAAGACCGGGGCGCTGGCCACCTCCACAATGAAGGTGTACGACAAGGGCTCCAACGGCTTCTGGCCCGGCGAGGGCTGCGGCATGCTGGTGCTGATGCGCGACGAGGACGCCGTGGCGCAGGGCCGGTTCCGCTACGCAACCATCGCCGGCTGGGGGCAGAGCTCTGACGGAAAGGGCGGCATCACCCGCCCGGAAGCCTCCGGCCACCGACGCGCGATCGGTCGCGCCTACGCCACCGCGGGCTTCGGCGTCGAGACCGTCCGCTACTTCGAGGGCCACGGCACCGGCACCGCGGTCGGCGACGCCACCGAGCTTGAGGCGATCAGCGGCGCCCGCCGTGACGCCGCCGGCCCGAGCGCGGGTACGGTCGCGATCAGCACCGTCAAGGGCAACTTCGGCCACACCAAGGGTGCGGCCGGCGTGGCCGGCCTGATCAAGGCCGTGCTGGCGGTCCGGCACCAGGTCATCCCGCCGGCTACCGGGCATCAGGACCCGCATCCGGTGCTGCTGCGCGACGACGCAGTGTTGCACGTGCCGGACAGCGCCGAGCTGTGGCCGGCCGGCGCGCCGATCCGGGCCGGCGTCTCCTCCATGGGCTTCGGCGGGATCAACGCGCACCTGGTGGTCGAGCACGCCGACGGCGCCCGCCGCCGCGACGTCGGCACCACCGTGCGACGCCTGGTGCGCTCGCGTCAGGACTGCGAGATCCTGCTGCTCGACGCGGCCGGCGTGGCCGAGCTGCGCGGCCGCGTGGCCCAGCTGGCCGGCTTCGTCCCCCGGCTGTCCTACGCCGAGCTCGGCGACCTGGCCGCGACGCTCTCCGGGCAGCTGTCCGAGGAGCCGGCCGCACGGCCACTGCGCGCGGCCATTGTTGCCGCCTCCCCGGAACAGGCCGAGGAGAGGCTCGGCCGCCTGCTCTCCCTGCTGGACTCCGGTGCGCGCCAGGCGCTCGATCTGGCCGGCGGGGTGTTCCTCGGCGCGGTCGGCCGCGCGCCGCGCCTCGGATTCCTGTTCCCCGGCCAGGGCGCCGGGCGCCGGGCCGACGGCGGGGCGCTGCGCCGCCGGTTCGCGACGGTGGATGAGCTCTACCAGAACCTCGGCCTGCCGACCGACGGCGACCAGGTCGCCACCGCGGTGGCGCAGCCGCGCATCGTCGCGGGCTCCGCAGCGGCCCTGCGCGTGCTCTCGGCGCTCGGCGTCACCGCGTCCGGCGCAACCGGCCACAGCCTCGGCGAGCTCACCGCGCTGCACTGGGCCGGCGCCATGACCGAGTCGGAGCTGCTGGCACTGGCCGCCGAGCGCGGCCGGGTGATGGAGGCCGCTTCCGCCGGCGGCGGCGCGATGGCCGGGATCGCGGCCTCGGCCGCCGAGGTCGAGCCGCTGCTGACCGGGCAGCCCGTGGGCATCGCCGGCTACAACAGCCCGGCGCAGACTGTGGTCAGCGGTCCGGCCGAGGCCGTGGAGCGGGTGATGGCCGCGGCGCAGGGGCGCGGGCTCACCGCGACTCGGATCAACGTCTCGCACGCCTTCCACTCCGAGGCGGTCGCCCCGGCCGCAGAGCGGTTCGCGCGACACCTGGCCGCGCAGGAGTTCCGGCCGTTGGAGCGCACCGTGATGTCCACGGTCACCGGCGCCGCCCTGCCCGCAGACACCGACGTAGCGCAGCTGTTCACCCGGCAGGTGCTCGACCCGGTGCGGTTCCACCAGGCGGTGGCTGAACTGGCCCGGGAGTGCGACGCCCTGATCGAGGTCGGCCCTGGGCGGATCCTGCGCGGGCTGGCCGCAGAGATCGCTCCGGCGACGCCGGCGGTGTCCATCGAGTCCGACAGCATGTCGCTCGCCGGGCTCTTCCAAGCGGTCGCCATGGCGTACGCGCTCGGCGCCCAGATCGAGCACCGCGAGCTCTTTCGCGACCGTTTCGTCAAACCGCTGCCGCTGGACAAGGAGTTCGTGTTTCTGGCCAGCCCGTGCGAGGCCGCGCCCGAGGGCGACTTCGCGGTGGTCAAGGCGGCACTCGCGGAGCCGTCCGCGGCCCGCCGGACGGATGCCCTCGGCGCTGCTGCCGCCCGCGGTGCTGAAACCGTCGGCGCCACCGCGGACGAAGGCCCGGCCGACGCGGCCGACGCACTCTCTGTCCTGCGCAGCCTGGCCGCCGAGCGGGCCGAACTGCCGCTCGACGCCGTGCGCCCGGACAGCAATCCGATCGACGAGCTGCACTTGAGCTCGATCACCGTCGGCCAGATCGTCACCCAGGCTGCCAAAGAGCTCGGCGTCACCGCCGTCCTCGCGACCTCGGCCTACGCGACCTCGACCCTGGCGGAACTGGCCGAGATGTTGGACGGCCTGGCCGCCACCGCGCTGGCCGACGACGGCGCCGCCGAGCAGGTGGCCGGCGTCGCGCCGTGGGTCCGGGCCTTCTCGGTGGAGCAGCTACCCGCCGACCCCGCACCACCGGTCGTGCTCCGGCAGCCGGCGGCGGACTGGGAGCTGTTCGCCACCCCCGGGCACCAGCTGGCCGAGCCGCTGCGGGACGCGCTGCGCATCGCAGGCATCGGTGACGGCGTTCTGCTGTGCCTGCCGACCGAGGCCGACGAGGAACACGCCGACCTGATGATTTCCGCGGTTCGCGCCGCGCTCTCGCGGGTGCGGCAAGCGCCTGTGCGATTCGTGGCCGTCGGCGGGCGCCGGGGCGCGGCGGGCATCGCCAAGACCCTGCATCTGGAGGCCCCGGCGGTGACCACGACGGTCGTCGTGCTGCCCGATCCCGACGGGCTGCCGGCCGACCGGATCGCCGAGACGGCGAGCCGGATCACCGCCGACGCCGCGGCCACGGACGGCTTCGCAGAGGTCTGCTATGACGTGGGGGGCGCGCGGACCCGTCCGGTGCTGCGGCCGCTGCCCGTCACCGGCCGGTCGGGCGGGTCGTCCGGCCCGGGGCCCATATTCGGCCCGGAAGACGTGCTGCTGGCCACCGGCGGCGGCAAGGGCATCACCGCCGAATCCGCGGCGGCCCTGGTCCAGGACACCGGCGCCGGGCTGGCCCTGCTCGGCCGCTCGGACCCGGCCCAGGACCCGGAGCTGGCGATGAACCTGGAACGGCTGCGCGCCCGCGGGATCTCGTTCCGCTACGTCCGCGCCGACGTCACCGCCGCCGACGAGGTCAAGGACGCGGTTGAGGAGATCAGGCGCACCCTCGGCCCGGTCACTGCCGTGCTGCACGGCGCCGGTCGCAACGAGCCGCGCTCGCTGGTCGACCTGGACGAGGCCACCTTCCGCCGCACTCTGGCCCCGAAGCTGGACGGTCTGCAAGCGGTGCTCACCGCGGTGGCTGCTGACCCGGTGCGGCTGCTGGTCACCTTCGGCAGCATCATCGGCCGGGCCGGCCTGCGCGGCGAGGGCGACTACGCCACGGCCAACGACTGGATGACCGAGCTCACCCGCCGCTACGGCGAGGAGAACCCCGGCTGCCGGTGCGTGGCGCTGGAGTGGTCGGTCTGGTCCGGGGCCGGGATGGGGGACAAGCTCGGGGTGCTGGAGGCCCTGATGCGCGACGGGATCACCCCGATCCCGGTGGCCGAAGGCGTCGCCATCCTCAAGGCCCTGCTCGCGGACCCGGCGACGCCCGGCACGGTGGTCGTGACCGGACGCGCCGAAGGCCTGGACACCATCACCCTGGAACAGCGCGACCTGCCCCTCGGCCGGTTCCTCGAGCGGCCCCGCGTCCACTACGCCGGCGTCGAACTGGTGGTCGACGCCGACTTGTCACCGGCCGACGACCTGTACCTCGGCGACCACCTCCTGGACGGCGACCTGCTCTTCCCGGCGGTGCTCGGCATGGAGGCGATGAGCCAGGCCGCCGCCGCGCTGACCGGGCGGACCGCCGCTCCGGCCATGGAGAACATGGAGTTCCTCCGGCCGATCGTGGTACCGGTCGACGGCCGGACCACGCTGCGGGTCGCGGTCCTCGCCGACGGCCCGGACGCGGTGCGCGCCGTGCTGCGCTCAAGCGAGACCGGCTTCCAGGCCGACCACTTCCGCGCGACACTGCGTTACGGCTCCGAGCCGCCCGCCGGATCGACGCAGCCGGCATCGGTAAACCAGGATGCTGATTCCACGGTCCCGTTGGACCCGGCCACCGACCTGTACGGTCCGGTGCTCTTCCAGGGCGACCGCTTCCAGCGCCTGCTCGGGTACCGCAGCCTGGCGGCGCGCGGCTGCGTCGCCCGGATCTCGAACGCCGCGCGCACCGACTGGTTCGGCTCCTTTCACCCGGCTGACCTCGTGCTGGCCGACCCCGGGACCCGGGACGCGCAGATGCACTCGATCCAGTGCTGCGTGCCGGACGCCACGCTGCTTCCGGCCTCGGTCGAGCGGCTGTGGCTGGCCGACCCGAGTGCGGTACGGTCCCTGGCCGAGGTGACCTTGCACGCGGCGGAACGGTCACGCGACGGTGACACGTATGTATACGACCTCGAAGTCCGCATCGACACGGGCGCTCTTGTCGAACGCTGGGACGGGCTGACCCTGCAGGCGGTGCGCAAGCAGGACGGGACCGGTCCCTGGCAGCCGGCGTTGCTCACCCCCTATCTGGAGCGCAACGTCGAACCAGTGCTCGGCCACGGCGGTCTGCGCACCGTGGTGGTCCCCGACTCGGTCGTCCCGGACCCGGCCGAGGCGAACGGCTCCGCGCTCGCGGTCCGCCGCCGACGCACCGAGCACGCCGTCAGTTGGGCGCTTGGCCGGCCCACCGCGGTAGGCCACCGGTCGGACGGGCGGCCGTGGGTCGAGGGCCATCAGGTCTCTTCCTCGCACGGCGCCGGGCTCACCTTCGCGGTGGCCCTGCCGGGCGACCGCCCGGCGGAGTGCGACGTCGAGGTCGTGACGGCGCGCGGCGCGGCCGAGTGGGCAGACCTGCTCGGTGCCGACGGAGCCGCACTGGCCAGCACGCTCGCCGCCGAGCGCGGTGAGGACTACGCGGTCGCGGCCACCCGGGTCTGGGGCGCCATCGAGTGCCTGAGGAAGGCCGGGCAAGCCCGCCCGGCCCTGACCGCGGACACGCTGCCGGTCTCGGCCGGGGCCGGTTCCGGGCCGTGGGCGGCGCTGCGCGGCGGCGGGCGGCGGATCGCGTCGTTCGCGACCACCGTGCACGGCGTCGCCGGACCGGTCGTGTTCACCATCTCGACTGGCATCGACGGGAACGAGGCAGCATGAACGGGATCAAGGACTACTACGAGTATCGGCACCTGGTCGGCTTCGAGGAGACCAACCTGGTCGGGAACGTGTACTACGTCAACTACCTGCGCTGGCAGGGCCGTTGCCGGGAGATGTTCCTGCGCGAGCACGCGCCGCAGGTGGTCTCCGACATCCAGGGCGACCTGAAGCTGTTCACCCTCAAGGTGGACTGCGAGTTCCTCTCCGAGATCACCGCGTTCGACGAACTGTCCATCCGGATGCGCCTTGAGGACCTGACCCAGACTCAGATCGAGTTCGCCTTCGACTATGTTCGGCTGCGCGAGGGGCTCGAGGACCTGGTGGCCCGAGGCCGGCAGCGGGTGGCCTGCATGCGCGGGCCGAACACCGACACCCGGCCGACCCCGGTGCCGGAACCGCTGCGCCGGGCCCTGAGCCGCTTCACCAACCACGGCGCCCGGCCGGCGGGGTCCCCGGTCCTGGCCAGGGCGCTGGCCGCGGGGAGCTGACCGGCGATGACCACGGCCGAGGACATGACGGCCGGCCTTCCGGCCGACAGTGCGGTCGCGCCGCGGGAGCTGCGCCGGATCTTCGGGCGGTTCGCGACCGGGATCACGGTCGTGACCGCCGGCCGCGACGAGCCGCACGGCATGACGGCGAACTCGTTCACTTCGGTGTCGCTGGACCCGCCCATGATCCTGATCTGCGTGCTGCGCGACGCCGCGATGCACGAGGCGATCCTGCGGCACCGGACGTTCGCGGTCTCCGTCCTGTCCAACCGGCAGGAGCGGGTGGCCAGATACTTCGCCGACCGCAACCGGCCGCGCGGCCGTGCCGAGTTCGAACCCGTATACAGCATCGCCGGTCCGCGCACCGGCTGCCAGGTGCTGCCCGACGCGCTCGCCTGGTTCGAGTGCACCCTCGCCGCCGTGCACGACGGGGGAGACCACTCGATATTCCTCGGCGAGATCGTCGGCCTCGGCCGCGGCCCCGACGAAGACGCGCTGCTGTTCTACGCGGGCGCCTACCGGCGTCTGGACGCCCCCGTCGATTGGCGCGACTTCATTCTGTGAGCAATGTGGAGCCTGCCGGTCACCAGGTGACCGGCAGGTTGTCCACGCCGCCGGTGAGGCGGTTGGTACGCGGCCGCAGCGTCTCGAACTCGGTGGCCAGCCGCAGGCCCGGGAAGCGGCGGAACAGCGCCGGAAACACCACGCGCAATTCGGTGCGGCCGAGGGCGGCGCCGATGCAGGCGTGGATGCCGTGGCCGAACGCCAGATGCACGTTGGGCTTGCGCTCTGGGTTGAAGGTGTCGGGGTCGGCGAACACTGATTCGTCGCGATTGGCGGCCGCGGCCGAGATGAGCACGGCCTCGCCGCGCGCCACCTTCACCCCGGCGATCTCGACATCCTCGCGCGCGTAGCGCAGCAGGCCGACGCCGCTGGGCGCGGCCATCCGCAGGATCTCCTCGACCACGCTGTTCACCCGGCCCTCCGGATCCTGCGCGAACCAAGCGCGCAGCTGCGGGTCGCTGAGCAGGAACAGCGTGCCGTAGTCGATGCGGTTGGCGGTGGTCTCGTGGCCGGCGAAGAGCAGCCGCGCGGCCAGGTAGGCCAGGTGCTCGTCGGTGAACGTCGGGTCCTCGGCCTGGGCGGCGACGATGTCGGAGATGACGTCGGGTCCGGGCTCGAGCCGCTTGGCCGCCGCGAGCCGGCCGGTGTACTCCTGGAACTCGGCCATGGCGGCCTGTGAGTCGCTCGCCGAGTCGAACGTGGTGATGCGGTCGGTCAGGGCGCCGAAGTAGCGGGCGTCTGAGTACGGCACGCCGAGCAGCTCGCAGATCACCAGCACCGGCAGCGGGAACGAGAGGGATTCGTGCAGGTTCACCGGCTGGTCGGGAGCCAGGTCGTGCGCGGCCTGCATGTTGTCCAGCAAGCCTGCCGTCAGCGTCTCGATCCGTCCGGTCAGCCTACGCATGCGCGGCATGGAGAACGCCGGCATCAGCAGTCTGCGCCACCGGTCGTGCTCGCGTTCCTCGGTCTCGTAATCGCCGGTGGGCCCGCCCATGACCGCTGAACCGGCCATGCGCGGCGCGCTGGCGGGGTCGGGATGCGACTCGCCGAACCGCGGGTCGGCGAAGATCTGCCGGGCCTCGGCGTAGGTGGTGACGAGCCACGCCGGATCCCCGGCCGGGGTGATGACCGGCGTCAGCGGGCTCTGCCGCTGCAGCGCGGAGTACAGCGGCGATATGTCGAGGACGTTGGGTCGGTCGAACGGCAGACGCAACGGCGCGTTCTGCGTCGTGCTGGTCATGGTGCTCCTTCGCGGCTGTAGGCGGCCCGCACTGGGCACGGGATCGGGCGGTCACGGATACATACCTTGCGGCCGCCCGTGGCTCATCGGTCGTCAGCCCGTCGATCCGCGCGGTCGCGCACGGTGAGCACTGTCGGAGAAGCCGTCGGCAGCGCAGCGGCGATGTAATGGCCGGACAGAGGCGTCCGGCGCCAGGGCGACCACGCAGGAGGAGACGACGCTATGTTCTACGAGATCCGCGAGTACACGACCGTCCCGGGCCGAATGACAGCCCTGATCAAGCGGAACAACGAAGTGGTCCTGCCCTTGTTCACCAAGCACGACATGAATCTGGTGTTCATGTCGGTGACCGAGCTCGGGGAGAACAGCAACAACGAACTCGTCTACATGCTGCAGTGGGAGACCTACGCCGAGATGGCGCAGAAGTGGGCCGCGTACATGAGCGACCCGGAGTGGATCGAGGCCAAGGCGGCCAGCGAGGCGGACGGCCCGATCCTGGAGCGGATCCGGCGCCGGATCGTCAATCCCACGCCGTTCGGCTGACGGTCGCGGCGACCGCGCATCAGGCCGCGCCCCCAGTCGAGGGCGCGGCCTGATGCGTGAAAACGCCGATCAGCCCGGTTCAGGCCAGCGCCGGAATCACCTCGGCGGCCAGCCGCTCCATCTGGACTTCGTCGTCGTCCAGCGGGTTGAGCAGCAGCAGGTCGGCTCCGGCGTCGGCCACCTCGCGAAGCTTCTCAGTGACTTGTTCGGCAGTGCCGTACACGGCCACCGGCGCGATCGTGTCGCCGACCAGGCCCCAGTATCGATACATCCGGTCAAGGCCGGCGCTGACGGCGGCGCGGGCATGCTCGGGGTTGTCGTCCACGGCGACGTAAATGCGCTTGCCGATGGGGAAGGTATGCGGGTCCCGGCCCTCCTCGACCAGCGCCTCGCGCAGCACCCGCACCTGGGTCGCGAACTGCTCAGAGGTTTGCGATCCGGCGCCCATGAAGGCGTCCCCGAGCCGGGCGGCGCGGCGGACCGCGGCCGGGCTGCTGCCGCCGAACCAGATCGGCGGGCCCGGCTTCTGCAGCGGCTTCGGCTCCATCTGCGCGCCGCTCAGCTGCCAGAATCGCCCGTCGAAGTCGATCTTGGACTCGGTCCAGCAGGCGCGCATCAGCCGCAGTCCCTCGGTGAACCGGCTGACTCGGGTCGCCGGGTCGACCTGGAACGCGGAGAACATGGTGGCGCGCACGCCGAGCGCGACCCCGACGTCGAGGCGGCCTCCGCTGAGCTGGTCCACGGTGCTCAGCGTCTTGGCAAGGTGCACCGGAGTGTGCACGGACGTGACCAGCATGGCGACGCCGAGCCTGATGCGCTCCGTGCACGCCGCCGCGTAGCTCAGCAGCTCCGCGGAGCCGAGATGTGGCATGGAGCCGAGCACCTGTTCACCGACCCAGGCGCTGTGGAAGTCGAGTTCTTCGGCCCGGGCCAGGAAGCGGCGCATGGCGACCGGGTCGAAACCGTCGGGGAAGTGCACCGGGATGGAAATCGCGGGACGCATGACTCGATGTTAATCAGCCGCCGTCGGCGGGACTTCTTCCAAATGGCCCTGCCGCGGCCTCGGCCGGGCCGCGGTCAGCGGCTTTCCATCTCAAGCGCCTGTGGAATGTCGAAGAGGGCGAACACCTCCGGCTCGGCGAAGGTCACGTTCCGGCTTACGCCCGCCTCGGTGAAGCTGAACAGCTGGATCGTGTGCAGGCGGTGCACCTCGTCTCCCTCGGCGCACAGATACGCGGCGACACCGAGCTGTCCGTTCGCGGCGAGCGGAGTCATCCGCCAGCGCGTGCCCCGCCGGTCGAAGACCCGGGCGATGAAGCCCGCGTAGTCGTCGCGGCCGAGGTACCAGTTGAGGTACGGCGGCATCTCGAGCAGCGCGTCCTCGGTCAGCAGCTTGGCCAGGCCGGGGACGTCGGCCCGCTCGAAGGCCTCGATGTATTGGTCCAGCAGAGCCCTGCGCTGCGGGTCGGCCGGCTCGGTGATCTCGCCCTCGTCGATGCCGACTTCGGCCAGCCGGGCGCGGGCGCGTTGCAGGGCGCTGTTGACCGCGGCCGTCGAGGTCTCCAGCACCTGCGCGATCTCGGGCACCGGCCAGTCCAGGACCTCGCGCAGGATCAGCGCCGCGCGCTGGCGCGCCGGCAGCAGCTGCATGGCGGCCACCAACGCCAGCCGCACCCGGCCCTTCCCGAGCAGCACCGCCGCGGGATCGCCTTGCCCGGCGCCGAGCCGGGCGTCCGGCAGCGGCTGGAGCCAGACCGTGTCGCCGCCGTGGATCAGCGGTCCCTCCGGGTCCAGGCCCCGCTCGGCCAGCCCGGACGGAAGCGGCCGGCGGGCCCGGTGCTCCAGCGCGGTCAGGCAAGCGTTCGTGGCGATGCGGTGCAGCCAGGTGCGCATCGAGGCGCGCCGGTGGTCGAACCGGTCGAAGGCGCGCCAGGCCCGCAGCATCGTCTCCTGGACCTGGTCCTCGGCGTCGTGCACGCTGCCGAGCATCTGGTAGCAGTGCAGTAGCAGTTCGGTGCGGAAACGGCTGGTCTCGCTCTGGAAGTCTTCAGCGGTCCGAACAGGCATCGGGACGTTCCCCTTCACGACCGATGAGATCCCTCGCTACGCCGAGTATATATCGGTGACCACGCAGCGACCGGATGGAGAGACGCATATGAGCAGGCTGGCGATGGAGGGCGGACCGGCCAACGCGCTGGACCCGCCGAAGCGGGGCACCGGGATGACGTTGGCCGTACTCCTGCTCGGCCAGTTCATGGGGCTGCTCGACAGCTTCGTGGTGAACGTCGCCATGCCCGCCATCGGCACAGATCTGAAGGCCTCGGGCGCCTCGCTGCAGATGGTC
>NZ_DASRGV010000358.1:0-5958 GCF_035650855.1 Actinocrinis sp.
CGTGACGCTGCCCTTCCACAACGGCGGCACCGAGGGCGTGAACACCAAGACGAAACGGATCATGCGCCAAATGCACGGGCGGGCAGGCTTCGCTCTCCTACGCCACCACATACTCCTCACCTGACTCACCCACCGTCACCACCGAATGTGCGACAGAGCCGAAAAAGGGCCAGCCCCACCGGACTCGGTCTCGGAACGGGCAGTTCGAGCGTGTGGCGTCCGCACTCACGACCTTCGGGCCCGTTCGATGTCCGGCCCGCGATAAAGCTGCTCCGGCACCTGGGCGAGCGTCGACCGATGCACCCGAGGCCCAAGACCGTAGAGCTGCTGAAAGCTCATGATCAGAGGGCGCCAGGCATCGGGGTCTATGCGATCAGAGGTCTCCGCCATCCGGATGTCGTCATGCACATGAACCCGCACGATCCGGACCTCCAGCACGAGAATCCTCCCGCGCTGGGATTCATCGTCGGCAGCCAGCGACCGCACGTCCTCAACAACGGCCTCCAAGTTGACCGGACACTCGGCGACCCGCGGCGGTCTGACGGCTTCGGACGCGATGGGAGTCAGTCTCGCGACGTCGAACTTGTCCGGCTCGAAGCGGTAACCGCGCTGCACCTTCACCGGAGGCACCGGGTCGGAACCCGTCGTAAGCGCCAATCGGTCGACGTTCGCCGCCAGGGCATCGGATGGGAGATTCAGCACGCATTCACGCGTCCGGACCAGGTTCTCGGTGGTCTTGGAACGAGCGTTGAGCCCGAGTACGGCACGCCAACCGAGCCAGAACGCGGACGACATGGGAGCCAGGTTCGCCGAACCGTTCTCGTTCTCGGTGGAGATGAGGACCACGGGCGTGCCGAAGTACAGGATCCCGGGCTCGATGGCGGTGTGCAGGGAATCGACAGCGGATGTCATGCGATCCACGATGTCAGCGCAGCCAGCAGCGCACTGGCGGGAACCGGACACCGCGTCCTGTTTTCACGCAGCAGCTCACTGTCGTGCTCACGCAATGGCCCGGCCCCGTCGCCGGGGCCGGGCCAAATCAATACACTGCGGCGGCTACGACACCGCGGGTCCGCGATCTCCTCATATCCCGCGTTGTTGGCGTGAATGTTCGGCCCGACGGTGTCAGTCTCCCTCCGGTCCTCACGCTGCCCTCCTGCCGGATCAAGCAGCTACTTGTCCACGATGAGCGCGATCCGCGAGAGCGCACGCGGTTCTTCTCGGCGATCGCGATCCCGCGCAGCGTCGCGGCGGTAGTCCGAGGGCGCCATGCCCGTCCACCGACGGAAGGCCCGCGTGAACGCCGACGGTGTGGAGAAGCCGAGCCGCGCCGCGATCACGGTGACCGCCAGGTCCGGCTGGGATAGCAGCATCAAAGCGCGTTCCCGCCGGAGGTCGTCGGCGAGCGCGGCGAACGAGGTGCCTTCCTGCAGCAGCCTGACCTGGAGAGTACGAGGGCTGACAGCCAAGGCGCGGGCGGCCGCCGCGAGGCTGGGCTGCGATCGCGTTTGGAGCAGGTCAGTGACGGCACTCGCCCACGGCAGCTGCTGATGCGCGGCAATGCGGCGTTCGGCATAGGGGCGGAGCATCGAGCGCACGACGGTGTCGGCGCCCGGAACGGGCGTGCGCAGGGACTTGCTGCTAAAAACGCAGACATCGGCAGGCTGGCCGAACGCGACCTCACGGCCGAAAACCGCCTCGTAGGCGCCGGTGCAGTCCGGCCGAGCCCGGCGCAGAGCCACCCGGGACGGGCCGACATCGGCATCGGTAAGGGAACGCACGATCCGGCACAACAGCGCGAAGCACGCCTCGACAGTGTCAGGATTCGCTGACAGACCGCTGGGCGCGCGCAAGGACAGGGACACTTCGTGCGGGCGTCGGGTCAAGACGATCCGTTCCCGGCCGAACAGCGGATGGAAGCGTTCCAGGTCGTCGAGGAGCGATCCGATGTCGGGGCTGTTGACGGCGATCGGGCCGAGCAGACCGCCGAGTACGGTGATCTCGGCCCATGCCGCGAACGCCAGGCCGGGCTGCTCCAGACCGGCTGCCCGAAGCGCCTGCCACGTCGCCTCCGGTGACGAGGCCGGTGCGCCGTGAGACGCGGCGAACCGGGCGAGCTGGCCGGCGATGGGATCTGCGCGTGAAGACAAGGATGGTGCGTCCATGGAGCGGTCTTCTCCCCTTTCCGGAACCGAGGATCGCGGCATGGAACTCGACAGGCCGACAAGGCCGCTGCTCACCTACGGTACCTATCCCGCGCTCGCGTTCGTCACGGCTGCCACCCTGTGGTTCGCCGTGCGATGGGATCTTGACCGCAACGCCGTGATCGGCGCACTGACCGCGGTGACCATCGTCGCCGTGCTCCTCGTCGAACGCGTCAACCCGCTCCAAGACCGCTGGTCGATGACGAAGGCCAGCCTCCTCGGCCGCGACCTGCCGTTCATCGGCCTGGCCGTGGTCGTCGAGCAGTTTGCGACCGCCGGTGTGTCTCTGATCGCCGCAGCGGCCGTGCCGCACAACGGCTTCGGCCCGCTCGGCCGGACGCCTCTGCTCGCGCAGGCGGCGTTCGCCCTGGTCGGGCTGGACCTGCTGTGGTACGGCTACCATCGCGCCGCGCACACGATCTCCCGGCTATGGCGCGTCCACGGTGTCCACCACGCGCCGTCCCAGCTCTACGTCCTGATGCACCAAGTCTTCCATCCGTTCGATTTGCTGGTGTCGCGCTTCGCGATCTCGCTGATCGTTTTCAAACTCACGGGCATATCGCCGGATGCCGCCTTCATCGCGATCGCCGTCCTCGGCCTTCAACAGACGGTCAGCCACGTGAACAGCGACGTGCGCGTCGGCAAGCTCAACTACGTGCTCATCGGCACCGAGACGCATCGCTACCACCACGCGGCGCAAGTACGGGGCAACTACAGCTCAGTGGTCACGATCTGGGACATCGTCTTCGGCACGTTCGTGTACGAGCCGCGGTGCGTTCCGGACGCCCTCGGCTTGGCTGATCCCGGCTCCTTCCCGGATCCGCGCCGCTTCCACGCTGCGTTGGCATGGCCCTTCCGGCGTGCCGGTACCGTCTGACCGACCGACTGACCGCGACATCCCCGGTCCGATGCGCCATGGGTGGAGACAGATGGCCCGGCCCCATGACTGGGACCGGGCCAAATCAACGCACTGTGAAGCTACGGCTACCGCGGATCCACGATCGCCTCGAAGGCGTCCGCGATCTCCTCGTATCCAGCCTTGTTCGCGTGAATGTTGGGCCCGACGGGCGCCGGCGCGCACATCCACGTCCACTGGCAGATCCGCGCGACGTTCAGCGGCACCTTGAGGCTCGGGGTGAGCTGGACGAGCGGGGTGAACTGCGTCGTCTTGAAGCGCGCCGAGACGTCGGCGACCTTGACGCCGAACGCCTGGTACGCCGCGCTCAGGACCCCGTTCAGCTGCCCGCTTAGCTGCACCGAGGCGGTCGCCTCGGCCTGCCCCGCCGGGCCGCTGAGCCAGGCCGCGAGGAACGGGTCGTAGTAGTTCATCGCCACGAACTCCACGTGCCGCCCGGCCGCCGCCTTCAGCTTGCCGAGGATCTTCGGCAGGTCGGTGGCCGCGGTCTGCAGCCCGGCGACGACGCAGGAGGTGTCGATGCCGGACGCGGTCGCGCAGCCGTCCACGTTGTTGGCGCCGATGTCGATGGTGACCAGGACGCGCGCGTGCTTGTGCTGCGCGAGGAAAGACGCCGCGGCGTCTGTCTGGTCGCTGTAGCTGTGCGGGAACGGGCACCCGCCGTTCAGCATCGACGTGGTCGTCTCGCCGGGGCAGCCGAGGTCGACGAAGCTCAGGTGCCGATTGTCGTCGCGCAACGCCGCCGCGAGGTCCATGGCGTAGCCCTGGTTCGTCGGCAGGCTCTGGCCCTGCGCGTTGGGCTGCACGCCCGCCGCGAGCGAGTCGCCGAGCGCGAGGTAGTAGTCGAACTTCTCGTCGTGCCGGCCCCAGTCCCCGCCGCGGTGGGACGAGCTGTACGCCGCGCCGGCCGTCGCGGAGCTGATCGAGCTCTGGCCGACTGCCGGTCCCGTGCTGGCCGCGGCCGGTCCGCCGATGGCGACCGCGGCCGCGAGTATGCCGGTGAGCGCGATGAATCGCCGATGATCCACCCCTGCCCCCTCCTGAATCCTGCTGTGCGCCGGTTGGCGCGCATGTCAGCCGCAGGTTACTGACAAGTACGGTACGAGGGAATAGGCACCGAAGCGTGCACGGACCCTTACCCACCGCTTTCGCGCCGCCGCCCCTCGCCGATCCCGCCCGCTAACTCCCTGCCCAGCCGCCCGCCCATCGGTTAATCTGCGCAGGTGAGCGAGGTACGGCAGTCGCGGGGCAAGGCGCCGTCCGGTCAGCGGGCCGAGACGCGCTTCGACGGCGGCATCGAGCCGCTGACCTCGCCGGACCCGGTGTCGCGCGCCAACCGGCCCTCCGCCATCAGCCCGCCAGCGATCATCAACCCGCACGGCCAGCGGGTCAGCTGGGCCGAGCTGTTCTTCGACCTCGTCTTCGTCTTCGCCGTGACGCAGGTGGCCTCGGCCGCGCAGAACGCCGCATCGGCCGTCGCCGTCGGCCGGGCGCTGGTGCTGTTCGTGCCGTTCTGGTGGGCCTGGGTCGGCGTGTCAATCCTCTACAACGGTGTCGAGCTGACCTCGACCAAGCGGCACCTGAAGGTCTTCGCGCTCGGCCTCGGCGCGTTCATCATGTCGATCAGCGTTCCCGACGCCTACGGCCAACGCGGACCGGTGTTCGCCTTCGCCTACCTCGGCATCAGGGCCCTGCTCGCGTGGGCGATCCTGCGGCGCGGCTTCTTCCACGACCGGGTCAACCCGTACCTGGTCTCGGCGATGATCAGCGCGCCGCTCATCGTCATCGGTTCGTTCACGCCGCTTCCGGCCCGCGCCTGGATCTGGCTGGCCGCCGCGCTGATCGAACTGGTCACGCCGACCCTGCTGCACCGCCGCCTCGACGATCTGCACTTCGACGCCTCGCACCTGCCGGAACGCTTCGGCCTCTTCGTCATCATCGCGCTCGGCGAGGTGCTGGTCGGCGTCGGCGTGCAGGAATCCCGGCAGGGCTTGAGCTGGAGCTCGTTGACCGCGCTGGTGCTCGCGTTCGTGCTGTGCTGCGCCCTGTGGTGGACCTACTTCCACTTCGCCGCCCCGGCACTGGAACACGCGCTGCGCGAGGCGCGGATGCAATCAGTGCTCGTACGCTCGGTGTTCAGCCACGGACACCTCGCCATGGTCACCGGGCTGATCCTGATCGCCGCCGGGCTCGCCCAAGCCGTGCGCAGCCCGCTGCACCATCCGGCCGGGGTACACGCGTACTTCCTGGCCACCGGCACCGCGCTCTACGTGCTCTCCTTCTGCTACACGAGGGCGCGGATGTTCGGCGGCGTGGGCGTGGCCCGGCTGATCGGCGGGCTGCTGGCGGCGGCGCTCGCGAGCCTGGGCCCGTTCGCGCCGACCGTCGTCACCCTCGCCGCCCTCGTCGGCCTACTGATCGCGCTCAACGCCTTCGAGGCGTGGTGGGTCGCCACGAATCGCAGCGTGCTGATCATCCGGACCGGACGCGGCGTGATCCCCGACGCCTGATCGCGCCAGCCCCAGCCGTTCTGCCACTCCCGCGGTCGCTCCTCAGCTCCCGGCCAGGAACGCGAGCAAGTCCTGCCGCGAGACGACCGTGCGCGGCTTGCCCTCGATCAGCACCACCGCCGCGTCCGCCTTCTCCAACGCCGACATCAGGGCGCTGATCGGCTCGCCGGAGCCGACCTGCGGCAGTGGCGCCGACTTGTGGTCCTCCAGCGGATCGCTCAGCTGCGCCTGCCCCTTGAACAGCGCCTCGAGCAGGTCCCGCTCCACGATCGAGCCGACGATCTCCGCCGCCATGACCGGCGGCTCCTCCTTGACCAGCGGCATCTGG
>NZ_DASRGV010000359.1:0-16213 GCF_035650855.1 Actinocrinis sp.
CCGGGCCGGACCGGGTCCCGGTCGGCGGGTACGGTGGCCTTCCACTGTTCGAAGTGCTTGAACAGTTCCGGCGCGCATTGGAAGCCGCCGACCTGCGGCTCTGTGTCAGTCAGGGCGATGATTCCCTGCACCCGCTGCTGCGGCACGCTGCGCGTGGAGTCCACGTCCCAGTGCAGTTCGATGTCGAAACCGGTGTCCGTGGGCGCGATGAGGGCGCGATCGCGGGTCTTGACGTTGGGCGGGTTGAGGTTGAGCCGGTCGAGGGTGACCCACAGCTGCTCGCAGTCCCACACGTCGACGAAGGCGTCGTACACGCGGCGGTTCTGGCGGCTGTCCCAGATGAGCTGGTGATGGTAGGCCTCGACGAAGCCGTAGATGTGCAGTTCCTGGTCCAGATCGGAGCGGTACTCGCGCTCGGCGTACCAGGTCTGCGGATCGTGCGGGTCGAGGCCTTGGAACTCCCAGGCGAATTCCAGCAGCGCGGCTGCGGCGGCGGAGGGGATGGCCTCGCGCACCACGATGTATCCGTACGTCTGCCAGAACGCGAAGTCCTCCTCGCTCAGGACTCGAAGCGGCAGGGACTTGTGCAGGTCGCGCAGGGGAGTGGGGGCGAAGTACGTCTCGGCGTCGGCACTGAAGTACGGGACGTCCGAGGCGGCGCGGAAGAGATAGTCGTCAGGCGCCGGCATGAGTGCTCCAGGGGTGGACGCATCACGGCCCGGCGGTTCGGTTTGACTGCCGAACTGCGCTCAGGGGATGCGGTAGCGGTTGGCTGGCAGGCGTCTCCCCCGGGTTGAAGACGGCCTCGACGGACGCGGCACCGACTGATCACGCCGCACCAGAGTCCGGCGTGCGACACCCGCGGCGAACTGTGTCAAGGTTCTCGCTCAGTCGCGTGTGCGCCAAAACCACGGTGGACTAGACCACTGTGCCGTGTCAACTCCTCGAGTGCCCGGACCGGCTTCCGGAGACTCTTGGTGAGAACGCCGCTACCGAGCGCTGATGCAAAGCACTGCGACAGGATTCGAAGACTTTTGCGAACCTTCTGGTAGAAGTCTGACATGCTGGGCCGCGCCGTGCGCGGCGTCCGACTCGCGGATGCGACCTGCGCCGGTGCCCCGGAGGGGCTTCCAGTTGGTCGGGACTTTACCGGCCTGCCACCTGTACTTGTCTGGACAAGTCGGTATGGCTGCGAGATCTTCTCACTGCGCCCCGCCCACGGGCCGACCCCTTGAACTGGAAGGTTTTCCGCGATGTCACCGCTCTCCCGCCGCGCCCTGCTCGGCGCCGCCGCCGTCGGCACGGGAACCGCGCTCGGCGCCCTCCCGCTGCGCGCGGCCCGCGCCCGCGCCGCGGCCACCGGGTCCATCACCGACGTGCGCCACGTCGTGATCCTGATGCAGGAGAACCGCAGCTTCGACCACTACTTCGGCACGCTCAAGGGCGTGCGCGGATTCGGCGACCGCGCCACCGTGCTGCTCTCCGGCGGCAACTCAGTGTTCAACCAGCCCAGCGGCAGCGGCCGGCAGTACCCGTGGAACCTGAGCAACGGCTCCGGGAACATCGTGGCCAGCGCCGAGACCCTGGCGCAGTGCGACGGCTCGCTCGACCACGGCTGGAACACCCAGCACCAGGCGTGGAACGGCGGCAAGATGGACTCCTGGATCGCCGCCAAGGGCTCGAACCGCACGATGGGCTACCTCACCCGCTCCGACATCCCCTTCCACTACGCGCTCGCCGACGCGTACACCGTGTGCGACGCCTACCACTGCTCGATCCTGAGCGCGACCGGGCCGAACCGCACATACCTGTGGAGCGGCATGATCGATCCAGCCGGCACCGCCGGCGGGCCGGCCTACGACGGCGGCTCGGAATCCGGCCTCAGCTGGCAGACCTACGCCGAAACGCTCCAGAACGCCGGCGTGAGCTGGAAGGTGTACCAGGTCGCCAGCGACAACTTCGGCGACAACGGGCTGGCCTACTTCAAGCAGTTCACCAACGCCGCCACCGGCTCTCCGCTCTATGTCAATGGTATGAGTTCGGTAGCCGGCGGCACCGGATCCACCCCGACCGACATCGCCGCGGCCATCAAGCAGGACGTCGTGAACGGGGCCCTGCCGCAGGTCTCCTGGGTGGTCGCCAACCAGCAGTGCTCGGAGCACCCGGACGCCCCGCCGCAGGACGGCGCGCAGTTCGTGCACGAGGTCATCCAGGCCCTGGCCGCGGACGAGTCAGTGTTCGACTCTACCGTGCTGCTCATCAACTACGACGAGAACGACGGGTTCTTCGACCACGTCCCGCCGCCGGTGCCGCCCGCGGGGACCGCCGGGGAGTTCATCCAGAACGGCACCCCGATCGGCCTCGGCTACCGGGTGCCGATGATCATCGTCTCGCCGTGGACCCGCGGCGGCTGGGTCGATTCGCAGACCTATGACCACACCTCGGTGATCCGGTTCCTGGAGACCTGGACCGCCGCGCTCGGCAAACCGGCGCGCTGCCCCAACCTCAGCGCCTGGCGCCGCCAGGTCTGCGGCGACCTGACCGGGGCCTTCGACTTCGCGAACCCGGTCTACGGCCTGCCCTCGACGCTGCCGGCCACCGACTCGACGATCAGCATCTACTACTGCGACCTGATGGTGAACCCGTCGCCGTCCACGAACGCGCTGCCCGCGCAGGAAGCGGGCACCAAACCCGCCCGCGCGCTGCCGTACCAGCCGAACGGCTACGTCAGCTCGATCCAGCAGGGTTCGAACGGCCAGATCCTGCTGTGGATCGAGATGGCCAACCAGGGCGCGCAGGCGACCGGCGCCGCCGCGTACTCCGTCTACGCCAACGCGTTCCGCAGCGGCGGGCCATGGCAGTACACGTGCACGCCCGGCGGGACGGTCAGCGACTACTTCAACATCGGTTCCGGTTACGGAGCCGGCAAGTACGACCTGACCCTCGTCGGCCCGAACCGCTTCCTGCGCCGCTTCCAGGGCGACGCCACCGCGGCCGGGCAGCACGCCGAGGTCACCACGTCATACGCGGCGGCGCCGGACACCGGCAAGCTCGCGGTCTGGTTCGCCATGGCCAACTCCGGCGCTACCGCGGCCACCTTCACCATCACCGCGAACCACTACCGCGGCGACGGGCCGTGGACCTACTCCGTCCCGGCCGGCGGCAGCGTCTCGGATTACTTCAACCAGGTCGCCTACTGCGGCGGCTGGTACGACTTCACGGTCACCGTGAGCACCGACGCCGCGTGGTCGCGCCGCTTCACCGGCCACCTGGAGACCGGGGCGGCGAGCGTTACCGGCTGACACAACGTCATCGCTGCGCGTTAGCGGGCCCTCTAGGATGGGAGGAACGTCGCCGGCGGCATGCGGCGCGCAGAGGCCGGACCGTCGGCGAAGGGAATGCAGTGGACCAACGTCCCGTCTGGGCGCCGGACGACGTCGACATCGAGACCCCGTCCGCCGCGCGCATGTACGACTACTTCCTCGGCGGTTCACACAACTTCGCCGCGGACCGGGCGCTGGCCGAGGAGTACATCAAGGTACTGCCGGACATGCCGCAGATCGCCCGCGCGCAGCGCCGCGTGGTGCACCGCATGATCCGGCACCTGCTGGCCGCCGGGGTGACGCAGTTCCTTGATCTCGGCTCCGGGATCCCGACGGCCGGCAACGTGCACGAGATAGCGCAGGTCGCGAACCCGCGGGCGCGAGTGGTCTACGTGGACAGCGACGCCGTCGCGGTCGCGCACAGCCGCTCGATCCTCGCCGACGTCCCCCACGCGGCGATCCTGCGGGCCGACCTGCGCGATCCGGCCTCGGTCCTGACCGATCCGGTGGTCACCGGCCTGCTCGACTTCACCGAGCCGGTGGCCGTGCTGATGATCGCCGTGCTGCACTTCGTCGGCGAGCAGGAGGACCCGGCCGCGGTCGTGGCGGCGTACCGCGACGCCACGGCCCCCGGCTCCTACCTCGCGGTCACGCACGCCACCAGCGACTACAATCCGGAACTCGCGCGCCGCGCCGAGGCGGTGTACACCCGGGCCAGCCATCAGATCCATTACCGCAGCCGCCGGCAGATCCTTGACCTGCTCGTCGGCTACGAACTCGTCGAACCGGGCCTCGTAGACATGATCCACTGGCGTCCGGAACCGGACACCGGCCCCGACCCGCTCGGCGGGGACGTGCGCCGCTACTCCGGATACACCGCCTTGGGCCGCAGACCTTAGCGATTGCCCGTTCGGACATCGGCCGTTGCCTGGCCGTGCGCCGCTGGAGGGCGGCCCGCGCACGATCCCCATCACGCCGACGACGCGCGCCGGCAACCGGCCTAGCATCAGGGCACGAGCAGCGAGACCGCCGTCTCCCTTAGCCGGAACGGCCCGCGACGGCGCGATGCGCACTGCGGGCCCCGGAACCGGGCCGGCCTCGCCGACGACGAGGAGCGCCCCTTGAGCAGCCACGGCCTCAGCGCGACGCGCGGATTCTTGGCGGCCCGGGATCTGCTGCGCGCGCTGCGGGACGACCATGAGGCCGCGGCGGCGCGGTTCTGCTGGCCCCGGCCCGAGCACTTCAACTGGGCGCTGGACTGGTTCGACCGGGTCGCGGTGGACAACACGCGCGTCGCCGTGCGGGTGCTCGCTCCGGAGCATCAGAGCTCTGTCACCTACGCCGAGCTGTCCGAGTCCTCAAGCCGCGTCGCGAACTGGTTGCGCCGCCTTGGCTTGCGGCGGGGCCAGCGGGTCTTGCTGCTGCTGGACGATCAGCTCGCGTTCTGCGAGGCGACGCTCGCGGTGATGAAGCTCGGCGCGGTCCTGGTGCTGGCCCGCGCGACGATGACGGCGGCGGCCGTGAGCGAGGTGGTCGGCCGGGTCGGACCGGCCTTCGTCATCGCCGCGGCGCATCTCGCCGACGCGCTTCCGGCCACGCAGCCGCGCGTCACGAGGATCTGCGTCGGCGGAAAGGTTCCGGGTTGGCGCGCATATGCGGATGCTTATCTGGAGCGCCGCTCGTTCAGCCCGGACGGGGTCACCGCCGTGGACGATCCGCTCCTGATTTACGTCGCGTCGGGCGGCGCCGGTCGAATCAGGATGGTCTGTCATACCCATGCCCATCCGATCGGCACGCTGCCTGGCACTTACTGGAGCGGACTGCTGCCCGGAGATGTTCACGTCGCAGTCACGCATCCAGGCTCGCCGGAGCACGCCTGGTCGAGCTTCTTCGAACCCTTCAACGCCGAGGCGAGCATTGTCGCCGCGAGTTGGACGGATGACGTGTCGGCCCGCTCGCTACTCGATGTGCTCGGTGAGGAGCGCGTCAGCAGCCTGTGCGCCATGCCGGCGGCTTGGGCTGCGCTGACTCGAGCGAAGGGCCAGCTGCCGACGTCGTTGCGCGAGGCGCGTTCCGTGGGCGCCCCGTGCACGCTCGACCTGGCCGAGCGTGCGCGGGCTGCTTGGGGCATCGAGGTGCGCGACGGATACGGGCAGGCCGAGACCGGTGCCCTGGTCGGCACGACGCAGAGCCTTGCGGCTCAACCGGGCGCGATCGGCAAGCCGCTGCCCGGATACTCCATCGTGCTGTTTGATCCACGCACCGGCCAGCCCGCGGCGGAAGGCGAGATCTGTGTCGAGCTTGCGCAACGTCCGGCCGGGCTGATGTCCGGATACTTCGGCGACGCCGAGGCGACTGCCGCCTCGTGTCGTGGCGGCTTTTATCGCACCGGCGATCTCGCACGCCGCGACGCAGCAGGATGTCTCACCTATGTAGGCCGCGTCGCGGACGTGTCGATACCCGCGCCCTAGCCGGTTAGATCAGCCCTTCGCGAACCGCACACGCGACGGCGTGCGAGCGGTTGCGTACCTGAAGCCGGATCATCGCGCTCTGCAACACGTTCTTGATCGTACGCTCCGAGTATGACAGGGCTTTGGCGATCTCCGCCGTGTCGTGTCCCTCCGCGATCAGCTTGAGCACGGCGACCTCGCGATTTGCCAGCCCGCTGAACGCGAAGCCGCGCGGGCTGAGCACGTTGCGCTGCACCCGACCGACCTGCTCCAGCAGCGAGCCCAGCAGATCGGCCGGCACCGAGCCCTCGCCGCGGGCGGCCGCCTCGATCACCTGGACCAACCGCTCGGGGCCGGCCTCGCTGCGCCGCAGCACCGCGATCACGCCGCACTCCGTGGCCAGCGCGAGATCCGCGGCGGTCACGTCGGCCACGATGAGCACGACCCGCGCCGCGGTCGCCCGCTGCGCCTGGCGCAGCGCCTCCATCGCCTCGTCTCGAGCGCTGTCGAGTACGGCGACGACGACCTGCGGACCGCGTGCCGCCAGGTCCGCCGGCGAGAGCACGTGGAGCTGCGGGCACATCCGCAAGGCGCTCGCGACCCCGGCTTGGGAGATCGGGTCGGTGGCGAACACCGACACCGTGACACGTTCCATTTCCATCCCCAGTGTTCCGCGCCTTGTTTTTCCCGCGCCGTGGAAGGGAAGGCGCCATACGGTGGCGACCGTCGCGCGCGACCCAGGCGAGGACGGTCTCAGCGGCCGTAATTGTCAGTGCACGTGGGCATCCAGGCATCCGTATGCGACTACGTAGAGCGCACTGATGTACTACGGACACTGCGTAGGTGGGCGCCCAGACGTCGGATGTGCCTGCCGGGCAACGCTATGAAAGCAGGCCATTTAGTTGCTCCCGCCTGGTGACGCCAAGCTTGCTGTACACGTGCGCCAGGTGAGATTCCACCGTGCGCACCGATGTTCCGAGGTGCTGCGCGATCTCGCGATTCGACAGGCCCTCCGCGGCCAGCTTCGCCACCTCGCGCTCCCGAGCCGTCAGACCCGTCGCGGCGCCGTGCTCGGCGATGACCGGACTGAGCGCACCCTGACACGCCCCCAGATGCCCGGCGGCCACGGCCGCGGAAGCGCTCGACCGGGCCGGCAGTCCCTGGCTGCGATGCGCCGCGGCGGCCTCGGTGGCGGCCTCCGCGGCCAAGAGGCGGCAACCCAGTGCCGCGAACGAGCGGCTGACCGCGTCGAGCCTGCCGCCGTCCTGTTCGTCCAGCGCCAGCGCGTGCTCGAGATAGACCGCGGTGAGCGGGCCGTCCACCAGATCAGCCTGCTGAGTAAGTAGCAGGTGAGCCGGGCGGCGGGCGCCGAACCGCAGCGCGTCGTGCGCGGCGTTGAGCGCGACCGTGTGGAATCCGGCCCGGGCGGCGGCCTCTGCCGCCTCCAGCGCGAGCGCCCTGGCTTCCGTGTGCCGGCCCTGCGCCAGCGCCACCCACGCGCGGCCTACCTCGACCTGCGGCGCCCATGAGCGGCGCGAAGCGCTCAGTGCCTTCTCGGCCGCCTCCTGCGCCGCCGCGGCCTCGACCGCCATCGGCCGCGCCGGATCGCGGTCCGGATCGGGCGAGAGCGCGTGCGCCCGGGCCAGCGAGGACCAGGACAGGCTGAGAAAGCCCACCAGATCCGAGGTACCCAGCAGCGTGACCGCCTCGCCGAGCCAGCGCCGCGCATCGGCCGCCCGTCCCGCGTCGAGCGCGATCATGCCGAGCATCTGCGCCCCCGCGCCGGCGGCGAAATGCACGCCCGATCCGCTGGCCTCCCGGTAGACGCGGGCGGCGAGCTGTTCCGCCTCGCCGAGCCGCGACGCCGCCCGCAGCGCGGCCGCACCGGCCAACGGCAGCCCGATCACCGCCTCGGGCACCGCGGCCTTGACCGTCTCGGCCACGGCGAGGCACCGGTTCCACTCCGTCACCGCCTGCTCGATCCGGCCGGTCAAGGCGAGGGCGGGAACGGCGGCGCGGTGCATCCGCACCAGGTTGGCCGGGCTGGAGGGTGCCCGCATGATCTCTGCCGCCGCGTGCACGACGGCCGGGGCCTGTCCGGCCGCGTAGTGCACGCCGGCGCGCATCGCCTGGAGCTCTTGGCGGTGCTCGGCGGAGGTGACCCGGCCTTCCGCGCGCACCAACTCCTCGACCGCGACACACGGCTCATCGCGGCCCCAGCAGGCGGTGACGGCCCGCGTCAGCGCGAGTTGAGTCACGTCGGCGTCGGTCCGGGCGAGGTCGTCGAGTCCTGATATCGCTGCGGCGGCCTCGGCGTGACGCCCCTGCCATGCCAGCGTCTCGGCGAGGAGCAGTCCCGCCGCCAGCGAGGTGGGCGCGGCGCGAACCGCGGCCCGCGCCAACCGCTCGGCGAGGCCGGAGTCGATGGTCGCGTGCGCGTTGCGGGCGGCGGAGAGGTAGATCGCGACCGGAATGTTCGCGCCGCCGCCCGCGGTCAGATGCCACAGCGCGATGGCCAGCCGGTCGTCGGCCCGCCGTGCGCCCTTCGCCTCCACCGCCTCGGCCAGCGTCCGGCAGATCTGGTCGGCCCGCAGCTGCGGCGTGCGGTTGCGCAAGACCTCTGTATCCAGCAGTCGCGCCGGTCCGACCGGGCGGCGCTGCCCGTCGCCGCGAACCCGTATCAGTCCTTTGCTCTCCATCGCGAGCAGATCCGCGTCGGGCGCGAGTTCGCGCAGCAGTTGCGCACCAAGGCCCTCGCCCCAGGCCAGCAGTTCCAGCACGGTGCGTTCGCAGGGCGCGAGCGCCGCGAGCCGGCTCCAGACGAGCTCGTCCAGCCGGGCGTTCGGTGCGACCGGCCCGTTCCAGCGCCAGGCCGCGCCGATGCGTTCCATGCCGCCGTCGTGCTCGACCGCGGCGATCAGTTCGCGGAGGTAGACGAGGTTTCCCTCGCACAGCCGGTAGATGCGCTCCAGGCTGATGCCGTCCAGCGGAGCGCCCAGGACGTCGCGCAGCAGCGTGGCGACAAGGTCCTTACTCAGCTGTGAAAGGTCGAGCCGGGCGAGCAGTTCGTCCCGCCATAGTGCCGTGACCGGCTCAGGGCACTGCTCCTCGTCGCAAACCGTCAGCAGAAGGCTGACTTTCCCGCGTGCGGCCACGTGCCTCATCACGACTGCGGACTCTTCGTCCAGCAGGTGCGCGTCGTCGCAGGCCAGCACCCACTCCCGCGTCTTGTCCGCGCGCGCCACCAGCGCCGCGACCGCTTCCGCGACGGTTCGCGGCGGCCCCTCCCGGTCGTCGGCGAGTAAGCCCGACAACGCGGCCAGCGGTATCCCGGCAGCGCTGCGCGACGTCACCACCCAGTCCACGCACCGGCCGGATGCCCTCGCCATCGCGGCCAGTTCACGCGCCATCCGGCTTCGGCCGGCGCCGTGCGGCCCCCCGATCACGACGCCGTCTCGCTGCAGCGCCGCCGCTGCCACGCGCAGTTGCTCGCCCCGCCCGACGAGCGTCGGCGGCCGCTGCACATTCGCCGAGGCGCCGCGCCACGACGACGCCTCAGACCAATCGCTCCGCATGGTCCCCCATCCGCAAAAATCCCCCGTGCGTCGAATACTCCGCAGCGGAGAGCTTAAGGCGCGTCACGCGGTGCATGAATCGGCTGCTATGGAAAGGTGCGATCGCTGGGCGGCGATAAGTAGCAGCCGCACCGGCCAAGTCCCGGTTACCCTGGCTGGCCCGGTGCGGCGCTTCCGTATCGGCGGCGGTCACGCTCGGACGCTTGAGCCGCCGTTGTTTGCTTACTTAAGCGTGCCTCTTACTTGATCGTGCCACTTACCTGATCGTGTAGGTGTAGGGGATGGCCGCGATCTCGTCACCGCTCAGCAGGAATGACGAGAACGTGTCCACGTAGACGACCGCGTGCACGGTCGTTCCCCGACTTCCGGTCGGCGTGACCGTGACCGTGATCGTGCCGCTCTGTCCCGGGGCGAGGCTCAGCGGCGAGAGGCCCGGAGCCGACGAGCTTACGCCCTCGAGCCACAGGTCGCCGGAGTCCGCCGTCGCGCTGGGGTCGAACTGCTGCGTCGTCACCGTCGCGCTGAGCGTGGCGCTGCCCTTGACCGGCCCGTTGGTCGGCCCGAACGGGGTCGGTTCAGCGGCCCACGGACCCTGAGTCACCCGCGCCGCCGAAAGCTCGGCGGAGGCGGCCAGGGCGCTGTTGCTCGTCGGTACGCCGAGCAGTTCCGGGATGCCGTTGTTGAGGGTCGACACGTCGAAGTCCGCCGGGATGGTCGAGCTCTGCGTGAACTTCAGGTCGCTGGTCTCGGTCGGTACCAGCCAGGTCGTGCCGAACGCGGTGGCCGGGAACGGGATCGAGATCGTCGCCGTCGAGGGCGGAAGGACCAGCAGCGGATACGTGGCCTGCGTCGTGCGGCGCGGGTCGGCGAAGAACGCCTCGGGCGCGGCGCCGGTGTTGGTCACCCGCAGCTTGAGCGTGATCGGCTTGCCCGCCGGGACGCTGCCGTGCGGCAGGCCGGAGGCGTCCACGTCGACCAGGTTGAAGCGCAGATGTCCGCTGAAGCGCTCGGTCAGCGTCGTGCCGGCTACCGGGTTGTCGATGTCGATGAACAGGGTCCACCGCCCGGCCGCCGGGGAGCGCACGAAGCCTTGCAGGGTGCTGATCGGCACCACGTTCCCGCCGGCGTCGACGGTCTGGTTGGTGGCGAGCGAGAGCACCTGACCGTCAGGGCCCTGAAGCGCCGCGTTGACGATGTGGTTCGGCGGGCCGGCGAGCCTCAGGTCGATGCCGAGGCTGCGCTTGCCCTGCGGCACGTCGAAGAAGTAGGCCTGCGTCTGCGCGCCCGGGTTGCCGCGGCCGTTGCCGCCGGTCAGCGTCCCGGTGAACGCGCCGCCGTCAGTGCTCGTCGACAGCAGCGTGCGCAAAGTCAGCGGCACGGCGGTTGCGAAGTGCCGCGAGCTGTCGAACTCCACCGCCGCGGACAGGTCGCCCGCGTCGTCCGGCATGCGGGTACGCACGTGGAACGTCGCGCTCTGGCCCGGCCGCAGGGTCGCGCCGGCCGGACTGACCTGCGCGAAGTCGACGTACCTGGTCGTGCTGAACGCGTAGTTGACATTCCCGTTGAATCCGGCCGAGCTGGCGGAGGCGAAGAACACCGCGGTCCAGCGGCCGGGCACGGGGAAGCGCACGTCCGCCCGGCCGTGGTTGCCGGCGCCCTGCGGGATCGAGTGGTTCTCGTACTCGCCGTGCGGGCCGATCAGCGCGAGCCGCACCAGCGACTGGCCGTTCGCCGCGCCGCCGGGCCAGCTGAGCTGCGCCTCCAGGTGGTCCGCCCCGGCCGGTACCGTGAAGGCGGTCTCGGCGAACCGGCGCGTCACCGGCACCCCGGTCGGCCCGGCGATGCCGTCGAGGAAGCTCGGGGTCGCCGCCGAGGCGATGTCGAGCGGGATGCTGGCCTTCAGGTCCGAGAGCGTGCGGCCGAGGATGCGGCCGTGCGGCCGGACGGTCTGCGTGACCGAGCCGGTGTTGGTGACCACGACCGGCAGATCGACGGTCCGGTTCGCGGGGGCCGCGATGGCCAGCTGGGTGTCGCCGCTCGGCGTGGTGATGGCCAGGCCGTCGCCCTGTCGGGCCGGGGCCGCGGTCGCGTCGTGGATCGACATCGCTTCGAGCACGGCGCGGTAGGTGTTCAACTCGCCGGCGCCCTGCTGTGTCGATGGCAGTCCGAGGTCGGTGGCGGTGCCGGTGAGGATCCGCTTGACCAGGGCGGGAGCGGGCCGCACCCCGTGGTGGGTGTGTTCGTACGCTTCGATGACCAGCGCCGCCGCGCCCGCGACCAGCGGGGAGGACTCACTGGTGCCGCCGAAGTCCTCGATCGGCGAGGGGGTGCCGTTGAACGCGGTGCATTCGGTGAAACGCGCCGGATCCGGCGTGCACAGCGCCCAGCCGTCCTGGCCGGGGGCGACCAGGTCGGCGACGCGGCCGAGGTCGGTGACGCCGCCGGAGGAGAGCGGCGAGGGGTTGTCGCTCACGACCGAGGCCGCGAAGTTGCGGGTGCCGGCGTAACCGGTCTGCGCCTGGACCCGGAAGGTCGTGGTGGCGCCGACCGAGATGACGTTCGGATCCACCGCGGGGGAGCCGACGGTGTTGGTCGGCCCGGCGTCGCCGGTGGAGCTGACCACGGTCACGCCCGCGGCGACCGCCGCGTCGTCGGCCAGCGCGGTCGGATCGGTCCCGGCGGTGGGGAAGGCGTTGCTGCCGAAGGACTCGTTGATCACGTCGACCTTGTCCACGGTGACCGCGTAGTCGACGGCCTGGATGATCGAGGAGTTGATGGCGAAGTTCGAGGCGCCGAACACGTTGAGGCCGACCATCGAGGCGCCGGGGGCCACGCCGCGCACGGTGATCGTGCAGCCGGCCGGCAGCGGGTGCGCCGAGTCGACGAACTTCGACAGGTCGTACACCTGCCGGCCCTGCGCCGCGATCGAGCTGGCGTCGCCGAAGGCCTCGCCGCCGCCGGTGCCCAGCGCCGGGTCGGTGCCGGAGAAGTCCTGGTAGTCGGTGAAGACTGGGGTGCCGTCGGCGCGGATGAAGTCAGGGTTCTTGATGTCGATGCCGTCCGCGATCCAGGCCACCTTGACCCCGGCGCCGTCGACAAGGTTCTGCGCCTGCGGGACGGAGCGGTCGAGGAACGCGGTGTGCGTAGTCTGCAACGCCTCCGGTTCGAGCAGCGGCTTGGCCGGGTTCGCCGGGCAGCTGCCGGGGATCTGGTGGTCCGGCGGCGCGGTGACGCCCGACTGCCGCCGGATCGTGCCGGTCTCCTGCGGGGTCAGCGGACTGAGCGGGACCATCCGGTCCGGCACCACCTCGGCGACCGAGGGATCGGCCGCCAGGTCGCGGGCCTGCGCGGCGGTCATGGTGGCCGCGAAGCCGTTGACGACGGAGAAGGTCTTGACCGCGGTGGCGCCGCCGGCCCGGGCCCGGCTCACCAGCGGGGCCTGGTCCTGACCGGTGACTCGCCGCCGGCTCGCGGCCTTCGCGGAGAGGTCAGGGTGCTGATTGCGCAGCACCACGATGAAGGAGCTTCGCGCCCCCGCGGAGCTTGCCGTAGTGGAGATTGCCCCGGGGGAGACTGCCGCGGCGGCCGGTCCGGCCCCGGCGGCGAGACTCCCGGTGATCGCGGCCGCGGTGGCGGCCGCGAGGGTTACCCGATATCCAGCGTTTTTATGCATTCTGCGATGACACGTCCCTCCGAAGTGGCAGCGGGTCTTCAGCGTCCGAACGCGCAAAGGAAACGGCCGTGCGAGGAATGAGGGTTCAGAACAATCTTCGGCTCGCTCAGGGGGACCGCCGCCGCGCACCGCTCCGGTGCCGCGCCACGGCGGTGCCACGCAATCGCCACTCGAATGCCACAGCAGAGGACGAAGGTGATGGCGCAGATGAACCCACCGCCGACAAGACGGCGGTCGAAGCAGGGGAGAAGCAATGTCACGAGCCAAACGCCTCGGCGCCATCGCAGCGTCCGCACTCGTCTCCGCGACCGCGCTCTGCGCGGTCGGCGCGGCGCCGGCCTCGGCCTCTTGCGCCTCGGACGTCGTGGTCGCCGTCTCCGGCAAGTACGTGTTCCTCTGGGACGGCGTGACCTGGTGGCACGACGGCCCCGGCGGCACGATCACCGGTCAGGTCCAGCAGACGCGCACGATCAGCTCGACGATCTCGTACGGCGCCGATATCACCATGAGCGACCTGATCTCCTCGGTGAAGGCCTCGATCAGCGGCTCGGCGACCAACTCCGTGGCGACCACGCTCGGGCACACCTACACCCACGCCATCCCCTCCAACGCGTACGGGAACCTCAAGTACGGGGCGTGGGGATACAACGTGACCTGGAAGAAGGAGTACCGGCACTCGAACTGCACCATCACGGTGCTGGGCCAGGGAACCGGCACCGTGCCGACGGTCGCGACCGGCTGGTACTACTACAGCACCAGCAGCTGATCGGCTGACCCGCGGGCGACCGCCAGCCGCGCCACGCGGACGCCACGCAGACGTCACGGCCGCAGGCTACGGTGCCGATGATGGCGACGGGTTGGTGGTGTCGCACAGCACCAACCGCCGATCGGGGGTCAACCCGTAGGGCGGCCGCCTGCCGCATCAGGCGGTCGCCCTCAGCCAAGCCGGCGCGAGCAAGCCGGCCGCAGGCTCAGCTCGGCAGGCTCAGTTCGGCAGGTTCAGCTGCCAGGAGACCCCGAAGCGGTCGTTGACCCAGCCGAACCGCTTGCTGAAACCGTAATCGCCGAGCGGCATCAGATCCTGGCCGTCCTTCGCCAGCGCGCCGTACAGGCGGTCGAGCTCCTCGGCGGAGTCGCACTGCACGAACAGGGACATCGCCGGGGTGAAGCCGAACTCGTGGTGCGCGGGGCTGTCGATGCACATCAGCTGCTGGCCGGCCAGGGTGAAGGTGGCGTGCTGCACGCTGCCCTCCGCCCCGGCTTCTCCAGCGCCGTATCGCGTGACCGCGGTGACCTCGCCGTCGTCGAACAGCGAGACGTAGAAGTTCATCGCCTCCTCGGCGCTGCCTTCGAACATCAGGAACGTCGTGATCTTCTGGTTTGAGACGATCGCCACGGTAAGTCCCGTTTCGTGGAAATCCGACAGGAGAACGCCAGCGTATCGAGCCGGCCGCGTTCCGGCGGGCGCATGCCGCGTCGAGAAAGATCGCCGCGGCATGTCACCGTTCGGAAACACAGGTGCCCTACGTTCTGGTCATGGCGGACGTTTTCGATGCGTATACGCTTTCCGCGGCCTGGGACGAGATGTTCGCGGGGCCTGGAGTCCCGCGGCGAGCCTATGAACCGGTGTTCGCGGCGCTGGAACACCTGGACCCCGACGAACTGCGCTTCCGGGCCGATCAGGTGGCGCGCGCGTTCACCGACCGCGGCGTGACCTTCGCGTTCGGCGGTGAGGAGCGGCCCTTCCCGCTCGACCTCGTCCCGCGGGTGATCGCGGCCGCGGAGTGGGACGTGATCGACCGCGGCGTGCGCCAGCGGGTGCGGGCGCTGGAGGCGTTCCTCGCCGACACCTACGGCCAGGGCGCCGTGTTCGCGGACGGCGTGGTGCCGCGGTCCGTCGTCCTCAGCGGCGGGGGATTCCACCGGCCGGCGCACGGCATCGAACCCGCGAACGGCGTCCGGGTGCACGTCGCCGGGATCGACCTGATCCGGGATGAGGACGGCCGCTTCCGGGTGCTTGAGGACAACGCGCGGGTGCCCTCCGGGGTCAGCTACGTCATGGAGAACCGGCGCATCATGGGCCGGACCTTCCCGGGCCTGTTCGCCGAGCATCGCGTCCGGCCGGTGGACGACTACCCCTCCCGGCTGCTGGCCGCGCTGCGAGCGGCCGCTCCGGTCGGGGTGACCGACCCGGTGGTCGTGGTGCTCACTCCGGGCGTGGCGAACTCGGCGTACTTCGAGCACTCGCTGCTGGCCCGGCAGATGGGCGTCGAGCTGGTCGAGGGCAGGGACCTGATCTGCTCGGGCAACCGGGTGCGCATGCGCACCACGGCCGGGGAGCAGCCGGTGCACGTCGTCTACCGCCGGATCGACGACGAGTTCCTCGATCCGCTGCACTTCCGGCCCGAATCGGTGATCGGCTGCCCCGGCATCCTCAACGCCGCACGCGCCGGGCGGGTCACCATCGCGAACGCGGTCGGCTGCGGGGCGGCCGACGACAAGCTGATCTACACCTACGTCCCCGACCTGATCCGCTACTACCTGTCCGAGGAACCGGTCCTGGACAACGTGGAGACTCACCGCCTCGACGATCCGGAGCGGATCGCCTGGGTGCTGGACTCGCTCTCAGAGCTCGTACTCAAGCCGGTGGACGGCGCGGGCGGCAAGGGCATCGTGATCGGGCCGCAGGCCGACGAGCGCACCCTCAGCCGGCTGCGCGCGACGGTGTCCGCGAACCCGCGCGGCTGGATCGCGCAGCGGCCGGTGGCCCTGTCCACCTCGCCTACGTTCGTTTCGGACCGCTTCGCCCCGCGCCACATCGACCTGCGCCCGTTCGCGGTCAACGACGGCGACGACGTGTGGGTGCTGCCCGGTGGCCTGACCCGGGTCGCCCTGCCCGAGGGCGCATTGGTGGTCAACTCCAGCCAGGGCGGCGGCTCGAAGGACACGTGGGTGTTGGCTAACGATCGCCGGCTCGGGCCGCGCGACGGCATCAGGCCGCCGCTGTTCGACTCCCCGGCCACCGCCGTGCGCGAGGCCGTGGCCGACCGGCAGGCCGGGCCCGCCGTCGAGCAGTCCCAGCAGCAGCAACAGCAAGCGGTGATCCGGCAGCAGCACTCGGCCGCGTCTCGTAGCGAAGGGAGCTGACCCATGCTCAGCCGCATCGCCGAGTCGTTGTTCTGGCTCGGCAGG
>NZ_DASRGV010000360.1:0-39795 GCF_035650855.1 Actinocrinis sp.
CTCGCCGTTCGGCGTGCACAATCTGCCCTACAGCGTCTTCACGACGGCGACCCGGCCCGACCAGCGGCGCATCGGCGTCCGGATCGGCGACTATGTGCTCGACGTCGGAGCCGTCGCGCGGACCATCGGCGCGCCCTCGGCCCTGCTCGACGCGCCTTCACTCAATCCGCTGATGGCAGCCGGACGTCCCGTCTGGCTCTCAGCGCGCGCCGCGGTCTCCGCCTGGCTCACCGACCCGGCACACCGCGCCGCCGCCGAACGGCACCTCGTGCCGCTCGCCGAAGCCACGCTGCACCTGCCGTTCGAACCGGCCGACTACGTGGACTTCTACGCCTCCGAACACCACGCCGCCAACCTCGGCCGCATGTTCCGCCCCGGCTCGCCGCCGCTGACCCCGAACTGGAAACACCTGCCGATCGGCTACCACGGCCGCTCCGGCACGCTCGTCGTCTCCGGCACGCCGATCACCCGCCCGACCGGACAGAGCAAGGCTCCTGACGCGCCCGCACCGGGCTACGGCCCCTCTCGGCGGCTCGACATCGAGGCAGAGGTCGGATTCGTCGTCGGCACCCCGTCGCGGCTCGGCCGGCCGGTCCCGCTGTCCGCGTTCCGCGATCACGTCTTCGGGGTCTGCCTCGTCAACGACTGGTCCGCCCGCGACCTGCAAGCCTGGGAGTACGTGCCGCTCGGGCCCTTCCTGGGCAAGTCCTTCGCGACCTCCCTCTCGCCGTGGATCGTGCCGCTTGACGCCCTGGAACACGCACGGGTCCGCCCCCCGGCCCGCGACGTCGAACCGCTCCCGCACCTCGACGACCGCGAGACCGAGCCCTGGGGGCTCGACATCGCGCTCGAAGTCCGGCTGAACGGCCAACCGCTCACCCGCCCGCCGTTCGCCGGCATGTACTGGACCGCCGCGCAGCAGCTGGCCCACATGACGTCCAACGGGGCCAGCCTGCGAACCGGCGACGTCTTCGCCTCGGGCACCGTCAGCGGGCCCGAACACGCGACGGTCGGCTCACTGATCGAATACACCTGGAACGGCGAGAGCCCGATCAAGCTCGCCGACGGCGGCAGCCGCGTCTTCCTCGAGGACGGCGACGAGGTCACGATCAGTGCGACCGCGCCCGGCCCGGACGGCGCCCGGATCGGCTTCGGAGAAGTCGCCGGCCGCGTCCTGCCCGCGGTCGGCTAGGAGAACAGTGATCTCGACATCGTTGTCGGGATGTCTGAACGCGCTGTCGGCATGTTGCGATGAACCGAAGACCGCAAGCGGCCCGGCGGTCTTTTCGCAGTCTGCGGCGATGTGCCGAGGATTGGTATCGACCAATGATTTCCGCTGCGGCCGGGCGACCTGACGCGCCGTCAGATTCGGGATCGATCATTTTCGCCGCGCGGCTGTTGACTCAGCCGCGCGGAGGCGAAAAGATTCCCGTCGTCTGACAACGTTGTCATCCGACCGAGGAAGGCCACCTCCGCTCGTCCCGCCCCATGCGGAGCGAACGGCCGGGCGCTTCCGCAGGCCGGGGGAGGAACACGATGCTCGGTAGTAGTCAGCACCCACCAACCCACTCCCGGATACGCCTGACCAGGGCGTTGTCCACCGTCGCCGGGGTCGCGCTGATCAGCGGCGCGCTCTCGACCGCGCCCGCCCTCGCCGCGAGCTCGGCCACGGCCGTCCCCTCCGGCAAGAGCGCAGCCAACGGCCACACGGCCACCTGCACCAGCACCCCGCACGGCATCTCCACCTGCGCCAACAAGAAGCTCACCGCCAAGCTGCCCGCGGCGAGCACCGACAAGTCTCTGGTCACCGCCGCCACCACGACCCCGGCCCAGCAGGTCGACACCCGCACCTGGACCACCAACGGCGGCAACACCTTCCCCGGCGCGATCGTGCCGTTCGGCGAGGTGCAGTGGAGCCCGGACACCATGCCGGACCGCAACGCCGGCGGCGGCTACGCCTACGGCGACTCCGCGCTGACCGGCTACAGCCTCACCCACGTCAGCGGACCGGGCTGCGGCGCGGCCGGCGACGTGCCGATCCTGCCGCTCACCGGCGCGCTGCCCGGCGGCGACCCGAACAACGCGTCCACCTCGTTCACCAACACCGGCGAGGTCGCGCAGGCCGGCTACTACTCCGCCGAGAGCAACCTGCCCAAGACCATCACCTCCGAGTTCACGGCCACCCCGCACAGCTCGATGGGCCGCTTCACCTTCCCGGCCACCACCCAGGCCGACTTCCTGGTGAAGCTGATGGACGCGCAGAACACGGTCACCTCGACCACCGCCCAGATCGTCGGCACCAACGAGGTCGTCGGCTCCGAGACCAGCGGCGGGTTCTGCGGCGACTCGGCCGCGTACACGGTCTACTTCGACCTCGTCTTCGACCACTCCTTCACCGCCTCGCAGGTGATCACCGACTCCGGCGGCAAGAGCCCGGCCGCGGTGTTCCTCACCTTCGACACCACCGCCTCCCAGGTGATCCAGGCCAAGGTCGGCATCTCCTACGTCAGCACCGCGAACGCGAAGCTGAACTGGCAGAAGGAGAACAGCGGCTGGAGCTTCGGCACGGTCAAGAGCGCCGCGCAGAAGTCCTGGAACACGCTGCTGGGCCGGATCGCGGTCTCCGGCGGCGCGGCGGACAAGACCCAGCAGTTCTACAGCAACCTGTACAAGGTCTTCGTCCAGCCGAACATCACCAGCGACGTCAACGGCCAGTACACCGGCTCCGACAACCAGGTGCACACGGTCGCCAAGCCGCAGACCGACCAGTACGGCATGTTCTCCGGCTGGGACACCTACCACGGCACCTCGCAGCTGCAGGCCATGCTCGACCCGAGCGCCGCGAGCGACCAGGCGCAGTCGCTGGTGAACTACTACAACCAGAACGGCATCCTGCAGCAGTGGGGATACCTGAACCTGGACAACTACGTCATGAACGGCGACCCGTCGGACGCGATCATCGCGGACTACTACGCCTTCGGCGGCAAGAACTTCGCCACCGGCGCCGCCCTGACGGACATGGTCAAGCAGGCCACCACGGTCAACCACGTGCGGCCTGAGGAAGCGGCCGAGCAGCAGTACGGGTACATACCCGAGGACGGCACGTACGGGTGCTGCAACCCGCACGGCTTCGTCTCCTCGCTGCTCGAGTACGACAACGCCGACTTCGCCCTGGCCCAGTACGCCGCCGCGCTCGGCGACAGCGCCGACGCGAGCGCGCTGCAGAACCGCGCGAACAACTGGGTCAACGTGTTCGACACCTCGACCGGCCTGCTCACGCCGAGGCTGAAGAGCGGCGCGTTCGTCAGCGGCGTCACCCCGACGACCACCGCGCACTACGTCGAGGGCGACGCGTACCAGTACCTGTGGGACGTGCCGAACGACTACGCGGGCCTGTTCTCGCTGCTCGGCGGCAACAGCAAGGTGGCCGACGCGCTGGAGAACTACCTCTCCCAGCCGAACGCCCAGGGCATGTACGCCTTCCTGGCCAACGAGTTCGACCTCGGCGAGCAGAACGCGCCCGTCTACGCGGGCGACCCGGCCGGCACGCAGCAGGCGGTCAACAACATCCGCAACAGCGTGTACAACCCCGGACCCGCCGGCCTGAACAACAACGACGACCTGGGGGCCATGAGCGCCCAGTACGTCTGGGAGATGCTCGGCATGTACCCGGAGAACCCGGGCTCTGACAACCTCGTGTTCGCCAGCCCCGGCTTCCCCAGCGCCACGATCACCCTGCCGACCGGCAAGAAGATCAGCATCACCGCGCCGGGCGCCTCGCCGACCGAGTTCTATGTCAAGTCGCTGAAGCTCAACGGCCAGTCGTACAGCAAGCTGTACACGACCTTCTCCACCCTGAGCAAGGGCGCGACGCTGGCCTGGACGCTGTCGAAGACCCCGACGACGTGGGGCACGGCCGCGGCAGACGCCCCGCCGTCCTACGGCCCGGTGTTCGGCTCGACCGGCTCGGTCAGCCCGTCCTCCGCGGTGCTGCAGCCCGGCGCCTCCACCCCGGCGACGCTGTCGGTCACCTCGACCGACGGCACCGCGCAGACGGTGAACTGGACGGCCAAGCCGGCCGCAGGTGTCACGGTCACGCCGTCCAGCGGCACGCTGACGGTCGCGGCGAACAGCACCGCGAGCGCCACGGTGACGGTCACGGCGGGCACGACGGACGGGGTCTACCCGGTCCAGTTCAGCCTGACCAGCACGGCGGGCACCATCCTGCCGACGCAGATGTCGGTGACGGTCGACACGCCGGGTGACCTGGCGCCGTTCTACGACGTCACAGGGATCAGCGACGACAGCAACGGCGCGGCCGCCAACTACGACGGCGACGGGTTCAGCTACTCGGAGCAGGCGCTGACCGCCGCGGGCCTGGCGCCCGGGGCGAGCGTGATCTCCAGCGGCCTGACGTACACGTGGCCGAACATCCCGGCGGGGCAGCCGGACTCGCTGCAGGCGGCGGGTCAGACCATCGCCCTGAAGGCCTCCGCGGGCGCGACCCAGATCGGGTTCCTCGGCAGCGCCACCAACGCGCCGAGCAACGGAACCTCGGGCACGGTCACGGTGACCTACACCGACGGCACCACCTCGACCGCGACGCTCGGGTTCAGCGACTGGACCCTCGGCGCGGGCAGCGAGTCGCCGGCGTTCAGCAACCAGATCGTGGCGACGACGCCGTACCGCAACGCCGGAGGCAGCACTCCGCAACAGGTCACCACCTACGTCTTCTCGCAGACCATCCCGGTGGACAGCTCGAAGACGGTAGCCAGCATCACCCTGCCCGCGACGGTCAACCAGGGCGCGATCGGCATCTTCTCGATCGCGGTCGGCTGACCGGACGCACGGCGCACGGCGAACCCGCACGGCGCGAGCCGATCGGGCAGCCGCGAGGCCGGGAACCGGTGCCGCATCACCGGTGGACCGGTGACCGGCGAGGTGAGCGCGCCCCGCACGGCGTCAGCGCACTGAGCCGGTAGGAGCGGGGCTGCTGCGAGATCCGCAGCGGCCCCGCTTCGCTGTGCGCGCGCTCAAACCCGTGCCCGCATGGTTCGGGTTGATCCTCATCCGCCATGGGCGAAGCCATTGCGAGGCTCCCAGCGCACGAGTGCGTCTGCCGAACTCTGGACTACGCCATCGGCGGCAGCTCGCCGGAGCCGCGCGGCACCAGGACCGTCGGCAGCACGATCCGGCGCGGCGGGGAGGTGTCCCCTTCGAGCCGGGCGAACAGCAGTTGCGCGCTGGTGCGGCCGAGACCGGCCGGGTCCTGGGCCACCACGGTGATCGCCGGGGTGAGCAGGTCCGCCAGCTCGAAGTCGTCGAAGCCGACCAACGCGAGCCCGGGCGCGCCTCCGGGCGTGGGCACGCCGGTGACCTGCTGCGCCCGCTGCCGCTCGCCGAGCTCGCGCAGGACCGCAACCGTCAACCTGTTGTTGCCGGTGAACAGGGCCGTGATCGGGTGCTCCCGGCGTGGATCGAGCAGGTGGTCCAGCGCGTCGCCGACCCGCGCCTGGTCGGAGGGACCGAGCGCGATCCACGACTCGTCTACGGGCGCCCCGGCGTCCGCCATCGCCCTGCGGTAACCGCTCAGCCGTTCGGTGGAGGTGTAGATGCGCGAGGAGTCGCCGATGTACCCGATCCTGCGGTGCCCGTGGGCGAGCAGGTGCGCCACGCCCTTGCGCGCGCCCTCCGCGTTGTCGACCAGCACCGTGTCCGCCGCGAGGCCGACCGGCGGCCGGTCCGCGAAGACCAGGGCGAGGCCCGCGTCGATCTCGGGCAGCAGGTAGGTGTGGTCCTCGGCGGCCGGGACCATGATCAGGCCGTCGACGCGGCGCGAGCACAGCGCGAGCGCCAGCTCCGACTCGCGGCGCGGATCGTCCTCGGAGGAGGCGGTGAACACCAGCGAGCCGTGCGCCCTGGCCACCTCCTCGACCGCCCCGTTGAGCAGCGAGTAGAACGGGTCGGCCACGTCCTCCATGACCAGGCCGATGCCGGCGGTGCGCCCGGTGCGCAGCTGCCGCGCGCTGTCGTTGCGGCGGAACCCGAGCTCGTCGATGGCCTGCTGCACCAGCGCCGCGGTCCCCGGCAGCACCCCGGGCTCGCCGTTGACCACCCGGGAGACGGTCTTGAGGCCGACCCCGGCGCGGGCCGCGACGTCCTTCATGGTCGGCCGCGGCGCGTGCACCGGGGAGCCGTCGGCCGCGCGCCGGCCCCGCCCCGGGCCGCTGGCCGGCGACGGCGAACTCGCGCCGGGATACATCGCGGCCCCTTCCGTGAATGGACCCGGCCGGCCGCCGCCTCGGGCCGGGCGGCGCGGTCGGGTGCGTACTTCTCAAGTGTATGGATTCGCCACCGGCTCGGGTGGTGCTCAGGGCAGCGTTTTGTGCGTTCGTGGCGGTTTTCCGCGTTGGATCCACCGTAACTTTCACCGCCCGCCGGGGCGCAAGCTGCCGCCGAGCTGCCGGTCGCAACTGCCGCCCGCCGCGTCCCCGGCGCGCTTTGCTCTGTTCATGTGGGGTTCGATGGTCGTACTGATCCCGAGGACCGGCGTCACCCGCGAGGCGACCGCCGCGCTGGCCCGCGCGCTCGGCGGGGTCCGGCTCGTGGTGGTCGAGCGATCGCTGAGCGCTGATACGGACTGGCGCCACGCGGTGCTGGATCAGCGTTCTGCGGCGGCGGAGGCCGAGGCGATCGAGCGGCAGTTGGCCGCTGCGCCGCCCGCCGACGAGGTCGTCGTCGTGGGACAGGCCGACGGGGCGCAGGTCGCGGTCGAGCTCGCTCGCCGGCTCGAGGGGAGCGGCGAGCGGGATCCCGGGCCCGTGCATCCCGGGCCCGTGCATCCCGGGCTTGGGGATCTCGGGCCGGGGGCGGTGCGGGTCAGCGCGGTCGTGGTGGCGGGAGCGTCGCCGTCGCGCGCCGACGAGGCACTGAAGGCGGAGCCGATCGCGACGCCGCTGCACGTCTGGGCCGGCGTCGACGACCCACTCGCGCCCGCCGGACCAGCCATGCTCGGCTGGCGCGCCTGGACGGACGCGGCGACGACCTTTCGCTCCTTCGCCGGGGCCGACGACTTCCTGCTGATCCACGTGCATGAGGTCGCCCGCAGACTGCGGCGGCTGCTCCCGGCCCGAAACGCATCGGAGGTGCTCGATGTCAGCTGACGCGAACGAGGTGCCGACGCTGCTCGCCTGGTTCGAGGGGTCGGCGCGACGGACGCCGCAAGCCACGGCGGTCGAACTGCGCGAGGACGCGTACAGCTACCGGCAGCTGGATCAGTACTCGCGCTGGCTCGCCGAACGCATCCTCGTCGCCCGCGGCTCGCGCCCGGAGCGGATCGGCCTGCTGGCGTCGCGCAGCCTGCTCTCCTTCGTCGGCTACCTCGCGGCGTTTCGGCTCGGCGCGACCGTGGTGCCGCTCAGCCCGGCCCACCCGGAACTGCGCAACAAGGCGTTGTGCTCGCTCGCGCGCGTCGACCTGGTCGTCGCGGACGACACCGCGGTCCTGCACTGGGAACGCGAGCGCGACGCCGCCCGGTTCTCGCTGCTGGCGCTGAGCGATGCCGCCGTGTGCGCGCGGCCCGCGCTCGGCGGGCTGCCGATGGCACATCCGGAGTCTGCGACACAGCAGGCTGCCGCCGAACCCGACGACGTGGCGTGCATCCTGTACGCCTCGGGCGCCAACGGACGCCCCAAAGGCGTTCCAATTCGCCACCGGCACATCGCACGGCAGGTCGCCGACTTCATCGAGCGCTTCGAGGTCGGACCGGACGCACGCGTCTCGCACACCTTCGACCTGACCAGCGACGCATCCCTCTACGAGCTCTTCGTCACCTGGGGAGCGGGCGCCACGCTCGTGGTCCCGCAGCGCTCGGAGCTGCTGGTGCCCGCCGACCACCTGGTCACGGGCGGGATCTCGCACATTTTCGCCGGCCCGGCGCTGATCTCGGCGGGCGCGGCGCTCGACAAGCTCCCGCTCGGGATGGTCAAGGGTCTGCGTTACAGCGTGTTCCTCGGCGATCGGCTCACGTATCGGCAGGCGGAGCTTTGGCGTGCGGTTGCTCCAGGCACGGTGATCGAGAACGTGTACGGACCCACGGAGCAGATGGCCGCGTGCGCCGCGTACCGCCTGCCTGCCGACCGCGATCAGTGGCCTGACACGCCGGACGGCACGGTCCCGATCGGACGGTTCAGCGACGGTGTCGATCACGTGATCCTGGGGGAGGACGGGCGCGAGGCGGCGGAGGGGGAGCTGTGCGTGCGCGCCCAGCGGCAACTCGACGGCTACCTCAACCCGGCCGACGACCTGCGACGCTTCGTGCGCTTCGGAACGCTCACCTACTTCCGCACCGGCGACCGCGTGCGGCGGTCGGGCGGCGAGCTGGTCCATCTCGGCCGGGTCGACGACCAGCTCCGGCTGCGTGGCCAGCGCGTGGAGCCCGGCGAGGTCGAATCGCTGCTGCGGCGGCACGCCCTGGTGACGGACGCGGCGGTCATCGGTGTGCGGGGCAGGGGCGCAGAGCTCGAACTCGTGGCGTGCTACACCGGCGCGCCGTTCGATCACGCCGCGATGAAGACCTGGCTGCGCAAGCGGATCCCGTCCTTCATGGTGCCGCGCCGGTTCGTGCTGCTCGACGCGATCCCGGTGAAAGCGGACGGAAAGATCGACCGCGCCGCGCTGCTGCGGGGATGCACGCACGCATGAGCCTTCTGCCGTTGGGTCCGACACAGCAGTTCGGTCCGACCCCGCCGTTCAGCCCAACACAGCAGCTCGGTCCAGCACAGCCGTCCAGTCCAGCACAGCCGGCCCTGGCTGACGAATCCGGCTGCGAATTCGCCCCGCGCGCGTTCACCATGGCCTACTCGCCTGCCGCCGGTTGGCACAAGCCGCAACTGCTGCCGCCAGAGCAGTTCGCGCTGCATCCAGGCAGCGCGGGGCTGCACAACGGCCAGATCGCGGGCGAGGGCCTGCGGGCGTATCGCCGCGCCGACGGCACCATCGCCGCCTTCCGGCCTTGGGAGCACGCCCGGCGGTTCGGCAAGTCCGCGCGGCGCTTGACGATGCCCGCGCTTCCCGACGACCTGTTCGTATCAGCGGTCGAGGAGCTGGTCGAGGCGGAGGACGGCTCCTTCGACGAGACACCGGGTTCGAGCCTGTATCTGCGTTCTCTGATGTTCGCTGCCGATCTGTCCCTGGGGCTGTTTCCCGCACAGCATTTCGGTTTCGTGCTGATGGCACGCAACGATCACCCGGGTACGCGGGCTCACGCCGGGCAGCAGGCTTCAGTTGACCAGCTGGACGGGGTGAACCTGTTCGTCGTGCGGCCCACGCAGCCGCGCGCCGAGGTGACGCTGTTGGAGCAGGCGGACGAGGCGCTGCGTGGCGTGACGACCGAATCGGTGCTCACCCTGGCATCGCGCCTCGGCTACATCGTCCGCCAGCAGCGGGTCACGCCCGATCAATGGCGGGCGGCGCACGCACACGGCGACCGTTCCGGAATCACCGAGACCTTCACGTGCAGCACGATCGAAGGCGTTGTCCCGCTCGGAGAGGGCGAGATCGGTCCGGTGACTGAAGTGATCCGCCAGGCGTTGCGCGATATCCACTGCGGCCGCGAGCCCGGGCCGCGCGGCTGGATGTATCAGATCCCTTCGCCTGAGCCGTCGTGAGCGGCTTCCAGCTCCTCGCGCGCGAGCATGTACCCGAGCTGCACCCGGTTGACGGCGCCGAGCGCCGCCCGGATCCGGGACAGATGCGTGTGGTATGTACGTTCGCTGACACCGATCCGCTTGGCGATCGCCGAGTCCGTCAGCCCCTCCTTGAGCAGCCGCTTGATCATCGCGTGGATCTCCGGCACCACCTCGCGCGAGGAGACCGCGGCGTGGCTGGGCGTGAAGGCGCTGGCCCGCTGCCAGTTGCGCTCGAAGACGTCGACGAGGAACCGCACGAGCGCGGGGTCGCTCACCGCCACGGCCGCGCTGCACTCCTCATCGGCGGGCAGGATCGCCAGCTCGCGGTCCACGATGATCACCCACTCGAAGAACTCCTCCAGCGACCGCACCAGCCCGCCGTGGCCTGTCAGCTCCCGGACGTACTCCTTCGTCGGCTCGCTGAACCGCCCGGAGTGCTGATACAGGCTCCGCACCGTTACTCCGCGACCCAGCCCGTCCAGCGCCAACGGGAGCGCGGCGACCAGGAACTCCTCCGCCTTTCCGCCGCCCGGATGCGCGGTCTGGATCTCCCGCTCGGCGGACCGGACCGCCAACTCGCTGAAGTCGCCGATCGCCTGCATGCCGTGCAGGTACCGGATCGCCTCGTGCCGCACACCGCTCGCCGCGACGTACTGCGCCGTCAGCCCACTGATATCGCGCTCCAGCGTCGTGGCGCGCAGCTCCAGCTCCCAGGCGCGCCGCCGCCAGTCGCTGGTCAGCTGCAGCTCGATCCGGCGCGGATCGACCGGCCGAAGCCGCTCGCCGTCCTCGGACAGCTCCAGCAGCCCGAGGTCCGCGAGCTGCTGCAGGCCGGGCAAGTGTGAGGTCACCGGGACCGGGCCGCTGCGCAGGATGAGCGCGTACGTCGCGCGGGCCTCATCAGGCAGATCGTGCGATGGCGGCGTGAATCCGTCGTCGGCGGGCTCGGTCGAGTCAGCCGGCTCCGGCAAGGGCAGCGGCATGGGCGCGGGTGCGGTCATCGGACACCCCTCAGATCTCTGCAATGCAGTGACCGGCTGCCTCTGCCCGTCTTGTGACGTCCCGACCCCAAGGCGATATTGAGGTCTCGGCAGGCCGCGGCGCCTCAACGCGCCGCAGGCTGCTGAGAAGGAAGGCGGGAGATCCGGTCATGCGAACCACGGTACCGGCAGCGCAGACATCGGCGAGTGGCCGCGGAAGCGAATCGGACGATGAGCGGGAGACGCTCCGCTTCGGCGCGCTGCTTCAGCACTACCGCAGGCGGGCCGGGATGACGCAGACTCAGCTGGCTGATTTCTCCACCGTCAGCGTGCGCGCGATCCGGGACCTGGAGGCCGGCCGGGCGCGGCGGCCCCGGCGCGACACCGTGCGGCTGCTGGCCGACGCCCTGCGGCTGACCGACGAGCGCCGTTCCACGCTCGAAGCCGCGGCGGGCCGGGGCACGGCCGGGTTGGTCGGCGACGCCGCAACGACGGCCGCGGCGGCTCGGGCGGAAGCGGTCGCAACCGCGCTCGCCCCGCCACTCGGCGCCGCGGGGCCGCTGTTCGGCCGCGAGGATGAGACTCGGACGCTCTACGAGCTGCTGGCCGTGGGGCAGGATCGGCTGGTAGCGATCGTGGGTCTGAGCGGCGTGGGCAAGTCGCGTCTCGCCCTAGCCGTCGCCCAGGCGTTGAACACTCGTCTTCGTATGCCGGTGCTCTGGCTCTCCGCTGAACGGCAAGAAGACGGCGTCGCACGCTCGATCCAGCCGGCACAGGCCACGCAGCCATGGATGCGCGAGCTGCAGGAGAATCCGGAAGACGCCGTGGACGATCTCGCCGCGTTCATCGGCGATCGGCCCTTCCTGCTCGTGCTGGACGGGCAGCGGCCCAGGTCCGGATCTGGGCCCGGGCCAGGTCGACCGGCCGACGCTGGCCCGCGCATGCCACCGGCACGCGAAGCCCTGCTCTCAGCGGACGCGCAGCTTACGCTCCTGGCCCGGTGCCCCAAACTGCGCATCGTCAGCACCCTGCGCACTGCGGACGTCTCGGCGTCGTCCCTTCTCGGACAGCGGACGCTGCGGCTCTCGCCGCTCCCGGTCCAGGAGGCCGCCGCGGCTTTCGACAGCGACGGCGGCGAAGCGGACGACGCGCTCGGCGCCGCAGCGCAGCTCCTTGACTGGCACACGCAACAGTCGCGCCCGCACCGACAGTTCACGCGGCACGAGTCCGACGCGATCAGAACACTGACTCGCTTGCTCGACGGCATCCCGCTCGCGCTGGAGTCCGCGGCGGCCTGGTCGCTGGTGCTCGCTCCGGCCCGCCTAGCCGCGATCGCCGCACGCGACCCTTTCGCGGTGACTGCGCCGCCCGCGGACCGCGCCCGCACGCGATCCGACCCGATACGCGCCGGACTCGCCGATGCGATCGCCGCGCTGACCCCGCAGGCGCGGCGCGTGCTGTCGCTCGTGAGCCGATGGACTCAGCCGTGGACACTGGACCAGGTCGTGACGCGCTCCGGTCACAGCTTCGGCGACGTCTCGCGCGCCGTGCACGCACTGCTGGTGCACGACCTGATCCGCCCGGTGCGATCAGAGACCGAAGACGCTCCCGAAGCGTTCGCCGTGCTGCACCTTGTCAGGCATCTGGTTCGCAGGCTGTCTCAGCTGCCAGCCGATACGTACGCTTGGCCGATCGGCTTTACGACGCCCCCGGCGGCAGCGCCCGCGAGCGCGCTGACGCGGCGATGAGCTCGGCCCTGCGCCGGCGCCGCCACCACAGAATCCGGCCGACCGAACTGTCGCCCGGCCGCAGCACCCTGACCGCGCTGTGATGCAGTGTGCCGCTGACCACGATCGACGGGCCGCTCCAGGAAGAGGCCTGCAGCACGCCCCGGTCCTTGGTGGCGCTGTGGTGCCGGCTGAGGTTGGCGAGTTCCACGTGCGCGTCCGCGGCGACCAGCAGCTTGACCGAGCTGTGCCGCGCGTCCACCTGAATGCGCACGCCGTTCGAAGGCAGCGGGGGAGTGCGCAGGTCCAGGACGCAGGAGGAGTGCCGCAGCTCAAGCTCGATCTGCTCGGGAACGCGCCATACTCCGAGCCGCTCCACGCTGCTGTGCCTGGCCGCCTGCCGCATCGCGGGCGCCGGTTCGAGCGCGCTGGGCGTCCCGGCGGGTACCGGCAGGTCCGCGATCAGCACCGCGATGTCCTCGGCGGTGCGCGCGGCGAGCGCCGCCTCCATGCGGGTCTCGAGCTCGTCGAAGGTGATCTGGCCCTCTCCGGCCGCCACCCGCAGCCGCTCCACCGCGGCGTCGCGCTCCCGGTGTCCGATGCGCTGCGCCGGGGTGTTCCCGGAGTTCCCCGTCGTCATGCGCGTGATCATAGGCGACATGCCGCGAGCGCGCGAGGGCGCCGCGGGCGGATCCGGAGCCGCCGTTCCGGTTGATTGTCGTCTCAGCCAACGAAGCGGTCGGCTAGCATTCGGCGGGAAAACACCCGTGCAGCACGAGCGCGGAGGCGCGCATGTCCGACGACGAATCGCAGTCCACGCCCTGGCGTGCCACGGAACTGCTCACCGGCGGATGGGACGCGGTGCGCATCGACACCAGCGTGCCGCATACCGCTCGCATGTACGACTACTTCCTCGGCGGGAAGGACAACTACGAGGTCGATCGGGAGACCGCCGAACAGGCGCTCGCGATCTACCCGCAGATTCGCGCGCTGGCACGGGAGAACCGGGCGTTCCTCGGTCGCGCGGTGCGGTTCCTCGCCGCCCACGGTGTTCGTCAGTTCCTGGACATCGGCACCGGCATACCCTCGCCCGGCAACACCGCCGAAGTCGCCCACGCGGTCGCCCCGGACGCGCGCGTCGTCTACGTGGACAACGACCCGATCGTGATGACCCACGCCAGCGCGCTGCTGGCCGACCGCGACCCGGCGCACACCAGCATCGTCTACGGCGACCTGCGCGACCCGCACGCGATCCTGGAAAGCCCGCAGGTGCGCGACGTGCTGGACTTCACCCGGCCGATCGCCGTCATGCTGGTCGCGATCCTGCACTTCATCGACGACAGCGAGCGCCCGGCTGAGATCGTCAGAACCCTGATGGACGCGGTGCCGCCCGGCAGCTACCTCGCGCTGTCCCACGGCACCGCGGCCGAGGACGAACAGGCGAAGGAGGCGGCGGCGACCTACGATCGGGCCAACGCGCGGCTGACCCTGCGCAACCGGGCCCAGATCACGCCGTTCCTCGACGGCCTGGAGTTGGTCGAGCCCGGACTGGTCCCGATGCCCTGGTGGCAGCCGCAAAGCGAGGTGACCGTCGACCCGGAGGAGAACTGGGGGTTCGCCGCCGTCGCCTACAAGGCGCCGAAATAGCCGCGTGCGCGCGGCGGCCGTCCGGCCGCGCTACGGAGCGATCCGGCAGCCGCGCCGGCCGCGGCGTGCCGCGCCCGGGCGGCGGTCAGTCGGCGGATTCGGTGGAATCGGCGGGAGTGGCCCACAGGCCGCGCACGTGGCCGAGATGCCTGGCCATCACCGCGGCCGCGGCCGCCTCGTCGCGGGCCAGCAGCGCGTCGAGCAGTTCCAGGTGCTCCTGCGCGGAAGCTTCCAGCAGGCCGCGTTCGGCCAGCGCGGTCAGTCCGTAGAGGCGGGAGCGTTTGCGCAGGTCGCCGACGACCTCGACCAGGTGCCGGTTTCCGGCCAGGGCGAGCAGGCCGAGGTGGAAGCGCCGGTCCGCCTCGATATAGCCGATCAGGTCCGCGGCCTTCGCGGCGTGCACGATGCTCTCGGCGTCGGGACGCAGCGCCTCCAAGTCGTCGAGGCCGGCCGTCCGGGCGAGCGCGGTCACGGTCGGGACCTCGATCAGGGCCCGGATCTGCGTGTACTCGTCGAGCTGCCGCTCAGTGACCGCGGTGACCCGGAACCCCTTGTTGGAGACCGTTTCCACCAGGCCTTCGCGCACCAGGTCGAGCATCGCCTCGCGCACCGGCGTGGCCGACACGCCGAAGCGCGCGGCGAGCGCGGGCGCCGAGTACAGCTCTCCGGGACGCAGCTGGCCGGAGACCAGCGCCGCGCGCAGCGCGTGCGCGACCTGGTCGCGGTAGTTGCGCCGCTCGCCGAGCGAGGACAGCGACGGCAGGGCTTCGGCCGGATCGGTGTTGTTCACGACGAGGAGTCCTAGCGGGAGGTGCGTCTTGCGGGCGCGGCGGCTATACGAGGCGGTGCTGATACAAGGCAGTGCTGATGAAGGCGGTGCTTACACAAGAAAGCCGGCGGGGAAGGGGTCGGTCGGGTCGAGAAGATATTGTGCCGTGCCGGTGATCCAGGCGCGGCCGGTCACCGTCGGCAGCACCGCGGGTACGAACCCTGTTTCCGGGCTGCCGACCTCCGCGGTGTCGATGAGGCGGCCGGTGAAGGTGCTGCCGATGAAGGACTCGTTGACGAAGTCCTGATGCAGCGCGAGTTCGCCGCGCGCGTGCAGCTGCGCCATCCGGGCCGCGGTGCCGGTGCCGCACGGGGAGCGGTCGAACCAGCCGGGGTGGATCGCCATCGCGTGCCGCGAGTGCGCGGCCGTGGATCCGGGCGCGAGCAGGTGCACGTGATGGCAGCCGGTGATGGTCGGATCGGTCGGGTGCACCGGAGGCTGCTCCTCGTTGATGGCGTGCATCAGCGCCAGTCCTGCGGCCAGGATCTCGTTCTTCGCGGCCCGGTCGAATGGCAGGCCGAACTGCTCAAGCGGCAGGATCGCGTAGAAGTTTCCGCCGTAGGCGAGGTCGTAGGTGACCGTGCGGCCGTCCGGGAGCAGGGCCTTGCGATCCAGTCCGACCGCGAACGAGGGCACCATGTGCAGCGTCACGGCCTCTGCGGCGCCGTCGCGCACCGCGACCTCGGCGGTGACCAGGCCGGCCGGAGTGTCCAGCCGGATCCTGGTGACCGGTTCGGTGACCGGCACCATGCCGGTCTCCACCAAGACCGTCGCGACGCCGATCGTGCCGTGCCCGCACATCGGCAGGCAGCCGGAGACCTCGATGAACAGCACGCCGTAGTCGGCGTCCGGGCGGGTCGGCGGCTGCAGGATCGCACCGCTCATCGCCGCGTGCCCGCGGGGCTCGAACATCAGCAGGGTACGAAGATCGTCGAGGTGTTGCATGAAGTGCGTGCGGCGCTCGGACATCGTCGCGCCCTGGATGACGCCCACGCCGCCGGTGATCACGCGCGTCGGCATGCCCTCGGTGTGCGAGTCGACCGCGTGCAGGACCAGTTTGCTGCGCATGGCCTCAGGACCCTTCTGCTGTCGCTCGCTCTGTACCCGCACCGGTCATCTCAGCCCCGCGGCCAGCGCCTTCTCGGTGGCGGCCCGCACCGCGGCTTCCTGCTCCGGCGCAAGCGGCACCCGCGGCGGCCGGCACGCTCCGCCGTGGCGGCCCGCCAGGTCCATCGAGAGCTTGATCGCCTGGACGAACTCGGTGCGCGAATCCCAGCGCAGCAGCGGATGCAGCTGCCGGTAGAGCGGCAGCGCGGTCGTCAGATCACCGCCGGCCGCGGCGCGGAAGAGCTCGACGGTCGAGTGCGGCAGGGCATTGGGATACCCGGCGACCCAGCCCTTGGCCCCGGCGATCGCCAGCTCGAGCAGCACGTCGTCGGCGCCGATCAGCAGGTCGAGCTCCGGTGCCAGCTCGGCGATCTGGTAGGCGCGGCGAACGTCGCCGCTGAACTCCTTGACCGCGCGGATGCTGCCGTCGGCGTGCAGCGCGGCGAGCAGCTCGGGGGTCAGGTCGACCTTGGTGTCGTGCGGGTTGTTGTACGCGATGATCGGCAGCCCGACCTCGGCGACGGCCGCGTAGTGCGCTCGCACGGCGCGCTCCTCGGCGCGATATGCGTTCGGCGGAAGCAGCATGACCGCCTGCGCGCCTGCTTCGGCGGCCTGCTCGGCCCAGCGGCGCGCCTCGATGCTGCCGTAAGCCGCGACGCCTGGGATCACCCGTGCACCGCCGGCGGCCGAGACCGCGACCTGCACGACGCGTGCCCGTTCCTCGGCGGTGAGCGTCTGGTACTCACCGAGCGAGCCGTTCGGCACGACGGCGTCGCAGCCTTCCTCGATCAGCCAGGCGCAGTGCGCGGCGTAGGCGTCGTAGTCGACGCTCAGGTCATCGCGCAGCGGCAGCGCGGTCGCCACGAGCACGCCGTGCCACGGACGGCGGGTACCAGCGTCAGTCATTGTTGCTCTCCTCCTTGCCCTGCCGGATCCGGCGCCGGCAGATCCAGCCCCGCCAGCACACCGAGCGGAACCGGTCGGGCGAACGGTCGTTGCTTGGTCACGGACGCGGCGGCCTCATGCCCGCCACCGCAGTGTTCTGCGACGAGTCCGGCGACTGCCGGTCCGCACACGCGGCCCTGGCACCAGCCCATCCCCGCGCGGGTCAGCAGCTTGACGGTCCGCAGGTCGGTCGCGCCGTACTCGTTGAGCGCGCCGCGGATCGCCCCCGCCTCCACCTCTTCGCAGCGGCAGACGACGGTGTCCGCGGTCACCTGTTCGGTCCACGCGGCTTGTGGCGTATACACGGCATCGACGGCTGCGAAGAACGCGCCGAGCCGACGGCGCTTCTGCTCGGCGTGCGTCCACGCCGGGGAGCGCGCGTGATCCTCGTCCTGCCAAGCGCGCTGCGGACCCTGCGACCAGGCGGCTATCGACCGTCCCGCGATCTCACCCTCGACCAGCGAGAGCGCCGCGCCACCGATCCCGGTCGTCTCACCGGCCGCCCACAGTCCCGGCACGCTCGTGCGCTGCTCCGAGTCCACCCAGACCGCCGGGACGAAGTCGCCCTCGGTGCGCGCGCCGAGCGTCAGCGCGAGATCCAGGTGCGGAAGCAGGCCGTGGCCGATCGCGAGGCTGTCACAGGCAATGCGCGTCTCAGAGCCCGGACGCACTCGGCCGCCGGCATCGAGCGCCGCGACGGTCACCGCTTCGACTCGCCCTTCGCCGTGTGCGGCGATGACCGCGTGGCCGTACTTGATCGGAATGCGGTGCGCGGCCAGGCGCGCGCCGTAGCCCGCGGCCTCGGCGAGCTTGTCCGGATGCGCCGCAAGCGTCGGCGCGAGCCGGGCGAGGGCCCGGCTGCCGGTCGATTCGATCAGAGCCTTGACCTGCGCCCCAACGTCGGCGAGCCCGGCGGCCACCGGAAGCAGCAGCGGACCGGTGCCCGCGACCACGACCTCCCGGCCCGGCAGCACGAGCGAGCCTTTCAACATCGCCTGCGCGCCTCCGGCGGTGACCACGCCGGGCAGTGTCCAGCCGGGGAATGGCAGCACCCGCTCATAGGCGCCGGTCGCGAGCAGGAGCGCGTCGGCTTCCAGGACGACCGAGCGTTGCTGCTCGGGGCCGACCAGCGCGTGCACCCGGTACAGCGCGGCGACCCGCTCGGCGATCCACACGTGATGATCGGCCAGAAGACGGATTCGACCGCCCGCGATATGCCGATCGAAGCGTGACTTGAGCCCGCGCCAGCTGCGCCAGCCGTGATGCAGCCGCTGCGGTGCGCGAGCACGCAACCGCGCGGCCGGTTGCCGGTAGAACTGGCCACCGGCGGAGGGACCGGAGTCGATCACCGTCGCGGTCACCCCGGCGTCCGCGGCAGCCACCGCCGCAGCCAGGCCGGCCGGACCGGCGCCGACGATCGCGAGCCGCGGAGCCTTGTCGGACTTGGTCGCAGTGCCGCTCATGTCTCACCGACGTCGTGCCCGGTACCTGCCTGCGTAGTGACCACGTCGCCGGGATTCGCCGGCACCAAGCACGCACGCTGATTCGGCCGGCCGTTCACGGTCGCCAGGCAGTCGAAGCAGACCCCGATGCCGCAGAACACGCCGCGCGGCTCGCCTTCCGTGCGCGTCCGCCGCCACGACATGATCCCGGCTCGCCACAGCGCCGCGGCGATCGTCTGACCCGGTAGCGCCTCGATCTCCCGGCCGTCGACGCGCAGCGCGAACGCGGGTTCCGGCCGCGCCGCGATCAACTGCTGCGGCGTGCGTGGCGTATCCGTTGCCTCATTTCGGCGCCGAATCAGCATGCTTCCGCCTCCACACTCGCCGCCGCCCCCGAGAAGCGGTCGGGCCGGAACGGCGTCAGGTCCAGGGCCGGAGTCGAACCGGCCAGCACCTGCGCGACGAGCTGCCCGGTCGCCGGGGCCAAGCCGATCCCGGCGCCCTCGTGACCGCAGGCGTGTACGAGCCCTGGCGCACGCGGATCCGGGCCGATCGCCGGCAGATGGTCCGGCAGATACGGACGGAATCCGACATAAGCCCGCATCACGTTCGCCGACGCCAGCACCGGAAAGAGCCCGATCGCCTGCGCCGCGAGCCGCCGCAGCACCGGCAGCGAGACCTCGCGGTCGAAACCCACGCGCTCGCGACTCGCGCCGATCAGGACCGGCCCTGACGCGGTGCCCTCGACGACGGGCGAGGTTTGCAGCGCCGCCGAATCGCTGGCGACGTCGGCGACGTAGTCGGCCGCGTAGACCTTGTGCCTGACGATTCGCGGCAAGGGCTCGGTCACGAGGATGAATCCTCGGCGCGGCAGGACCGGCAAGGTGACCCGCGCGAGGGCCGCGACTTCCGCGCCCCACACTCCGGCCGCGTTAACGACCGCTGGAGCGTGGATCTCTCCGTGGCTCGTCTTGACGCCGCGTACCGCACCGCCGGGTGTGTGAAGCAGATGCGTGACGGTCTCGCGCGTGCGCAACCGTGCCCCCGCACCGCTTGCCGCCCGAATCAGATACGCGGCCGCGAGAGCCGGCTGCACCTGTGCGTCCTGCGGATAGAACACGCCGCCGGCCAGTCCCGAGGCGAGATGCGGTTCCAGCTCACCCAGGCCGTCTGCCGCGATCGGCTCCGCCTCGACCCCACATTGGCGCTGCCCGTCGGCGAAGGAGCTCAGCGCGTCAAGGCTCTTCTCGTCCTGCGCGACGACGAGCCCGCCCTTCGGCTCGTACTCGACCGCCGGGGCAAAGGGTTCGGCCGCCAGCTCCCGCCACAAGCGCGTGGAGAGCAGGGCCAGGTCGAGTTCCGGGCCCGGGGGCTTGTCCGAGACCAGGATGTTGCCCTCGCCGGCCCCCGTCGTGCCTCCCGCCACCGAGCCGCGGTCCACCACGATCACGTCCAGTCCGGCCCGCGCGGCGTAGTACGCGCAGGCCGCGCCGACCATGCCGGCGCCGATGATCACGACGTCACAGATCGCATTGCGGGCCACGCCAGTACAATGTCACATGTTATCGATTTCGCCAATGCCCGGGCCCGCTTGACCTATGGTCCGCATTTGGTCGGCGTTTGGTCCGGATCGGCGTCACACGCTGCGACGTCGGCGATGATCCTGCAGAGGCTCTTCCGACGGGGTTGGCGCCGCCGGTGCAGCAGGGGGCATCGGCGACGCCCACCTATTGCCGCGCCCACCTATTGCTGCATCAGCGCGGCCAGCGCGGTATTGAGCTCGGCGACCATCCAGTGTTCGCCGAGCGCTTCGAACAGCCGGCTCGCTTCGCGCAGCCTGGCCGCGGCCTCCTGCGGCTGCCCCAGGTCCCGGTAGACCTCGGCGAGGTCACGCAGCGCGTTCGCCTCTTCGTGCACGTCACCGGTCTCGGCGAAGCCCCGCACCGACTCGGCGACGTACCCCAGCGCCTCCTGCGGCCGGCTGAGCCTGGCCAGCGCGGTGCCGATCCCGTTGACCGCGCGCGAGATGCCGCGCTGGTCCTTCAGCTCGCGGAACACTTCGAGAGCGGTGGTCTGCGAGCGCAGCGCCTCGTCGAACTGGCCGAGCCGCGCGTAAGAGTTGCCCAGGTTGGACAGGCACAGCGCCTGCCCCCATGCGTCCTCGAGCTCCTCGAACAGGGCCAGCGACTGGAGCCCGACCGTGATCGCCTCGTGAATGCGGTCGGCGTCGGCGTGCGTCGCGGCCAGGTTGCCGAGCACCTTGGCCTCTCCCGTGCGCCAACCGGCCTCCCGCATGAGCACGATCGCCCGCTCGTAGAAGTCGACCGCCTCGTCGAAGCGCCGCATCGGCCGGTACGCGCTGCCCAGGTTGCACAGCACCTTGCCCTCGGCCTCCAGATCGCCCAACTGGTGCGCGCACTCGGCGGCCGACTTGTGGGTCGCGATCCAGTCCCCGTAGTGGTTGCGCCGGTCGAAGAACGGGAACATCGCCGTCGGCAGCTTCCAGCCCTGCTCGAACAGGTCGAACTGCTGGGCCTGCAGGGAGACCGCGGTGAGGTTCTGTCGCTCCAGCTCGCACCAGGCCAGCGCGGCCTGCTCATCGGCGAACCGCTGCGCGGGCACGACGAGGCGTGCCGGCGGCGGCTCAAGCGGCGGCAGATGCGGGTCGAGCGTGACCCGCGCGATGCACGCGCTGTGCACATACCAGTCGACCAGCCCGGTGATCGCGGTCGCGCGTTCCTGCACCGAGTCCTCGACCAACGCGCGCTCGTGGGCGAACAGCCGCAGCAGGTCGTGCAGGCGGAAGCGACCCGGCGTGTGCTCCTCGGCCAGGTTCGAATCGGTCAGCCTGGCGAGCGCGGCTGTGCACTCCTCCGAGCCCAAGCCGCTCAGCGACGCGCACGCCGCCAGCGGCAGATCCGGGCCGTCATGCAGGCCCAGCAACCGGAACAGCCGCTGCGCGGGCGAGGGAAGGGTCTGATACGACCAGCCGAACACGGTGCGGATCGCTGCCGTCTCGTCGTCCTCGACCGACAGCTCGCTGAGCCGATTCGAGGCCACGCTGAGCACGGCGACCGCGTCCGTGACGGTCATCGTCTCGTCGCCGGCGATCCGTTCGGCCGCGATACGCAGCGACAGCGGGTGACGAGCGCACAGTTCGGCCAAGGCTGCGGTAGCGCCCGGTTCGGCGACCGCACGCGCACCGATGGTGCGACGCAGCAACCGGATCGCATCACGCAGAGTCAGCGTCTCCAAGGAGATCCGCTGTACGCCCTCACGCACCGCGAGGCCGGAAAGACGGGAACGGCTGGTGATCAGCACCCGGCAATGCGGGGACGCGGGAAGCAGCGGCCTTATCTGCTCGGTGTCGCGCGCATTGTCCAGCAGTACCAGCATCCTGCGGTCCGTCATCAGCGTGCGGTACAGCACCGTGCGTGCGTCGAGCGAGGCCGGCATCCGCTCCTCCGGCACGCCGAGCGCGGTAAGGAAGCGGCCGATGGCGTCCTCGGGGGAGACGGGATGGCCGGAGGGATGGAAGCCCTGCAGGTCTATGTAGAGCTCGCCGTCGGGGAAGCTATCGCGGGCCTGGTGCGCCCAGTGCACGGCCAGGGTGGTCTTGCCGATCCCGCCCATCCCGTTGACCGCGCTGATCACGACCGGAACCGCGATGTCGCTCTCGCGCAGCAGCCGGTCCAGCCGCACCAGTTCCCCCGAGCGGCCGGTGAAGTGCTCGATCGAGGCGGGCAGCTGGCGCGGGGGCGGTGGGCTGGGGCTCGCGGCATCCGCCGGTCGGCCGGCAAGAGCGGCCTGAGCGGACGGTGTGGCTGCGGCAGCAGGCTGATCTGATGAGACGCCCGCGCTCGCCTCAGGGCCCGCAGCGGCGTGTGGCATGCCCGTGGGCACTGTCTTCGCGGCAGCCTGCTCCAGAAGCGCCTGACTGGCCTCCCAGGCGGCGCGCTCGGCCAGGGCCTGCTCCCGCATTCGTGTGAGCGTTCCCGGAGCGAGGTTGAAGAACCGCTCGTAGGCCTCGATGACCGCTTCGGGCGGGATCCGGCGGCCGGCTTCGTAGTCGACGATCGCGCTGTGCGACCCGAGGTGCAGCGGCTGGAGCAGATCGCGTTGAGCCAAGCCGCGGCCGCGCCGCAGTCGGCGCAGGACGGTGCCGAGCGCGGTCACAGCCGGCTCGGAAGGTGGTATGGCCGCCGGAGTCATCGGGCGATCTCCCCAGTTCTGTCCGTGCTCGCCCGCCGCCCGGCAACGGGCTCTTGAGTAAGAAGCCGATATTACACGCCCCGCAGGCGCCCACTCCTGCCACATAAGTTTCGAACGCTCGGCGACGCGTGCCCGCAGGCATGATCGCCGATCCGGCGCGGCGGCAAAACCGCTGTCTCGGAGAGCGGACGCGGTACGCCGCCCGGCCAGCGCACTGCGGTGAGTGGAAGCGGTTCGGGGTCGTGGCGCTGTCGGTGCCCGGCGCGATGATGGAAACATGCGGATCGCGGTGACCATGGACGCCGCCGAGCCCGGGGACCCCGGCCTGTCCGGGTGGATCCAGGTCTTGGCCGACGACGGCGTGCGCGCGCATCCGCCGCAGCGGGCCGAGGACTTGCCCGCGCTGGTCGCTGAGCGTGAGCGCGCGGACGCGCCGCGCTGGGTGTGGGCGACGACGGAGACGGATTATCCGCGCCTGTTACGCGCCGGGGTTCGCGTCGAGCGCTGCCACGACATCGCACTGACCGAGGCGCTGCTGCTCGGCCTCGTAGGGCGTTTCGGCCAGCCGCGCTCCCTCGCCGCGGCGTGGGCGCGGCTGCACGGCTTGCCGGTCCCGGACGATCCGAAGCCGGTCGGCCCCGAGGAGCAGACGGCGCTGTTCGGGCCCGGCCTGTTCGCCGCCGCGACCGGAGCGCAGCCCGATTCGTTGCGGGAACTGGAGATGCTGGTCGAGGTCCACGCCGACCAGCTACGCCGCATCGCCGCGAGCAACGCTGCGGGGCGGGACGGCGCGGCCCCCCGGGAGAGCGCGGCAGGCCGTGAGAGCGCTTTGGGTCGGGATAGCGTGCACGGTCAAGCCGGAGGGCGTCGCGGCGGCGCTCCCGCAGTGCTCGGCGGTGCAGCAGGCGGCCCTCCCGCGGCAGTCGTCGCCCCAGCACGCGGCGGGCCAAGTGCAACGCATCCCGGCGGCTTAGCCTCAGCCGCCGTGTCGGCCGCGCCGTCCGCTCCTCCCGTGCCATCCACCCCTTCCGCACTCTCCACTCTCGTCGCCGCCGAGTCCGCCGGGGGCCTGGTCGCCGCCGAGATCGCGGCGAGCGGAGTGCCGTGGCGCGTCGAGGCGCACGACGCCGTGCTCAGCGAACTGCTCGGGCCGCGGCCGTTCGGCGATGCGCTCCCCGCCAAGCTGGCCGACCTCGGCACCCGCGTCGGCGCCGCCTTCGGGTACCCGCCCGGCCGGTTCAACCCTGATTCCCCTAACCAAGTCCTTCGAGCCCTGAGGCACGCCGGGTTCTCCGTGCAGTCCACCCGCGCCTGGGAATTGCGCCGCATCGAGCATCCCGGCATCGAGCTGCTCCTGGAGTACAAGGAACTGTCCCGGCTGCACGCCGCCCACGGCTGGGCCTGGCAGGACGCCTGGGTCAAGGGCGGCAGGTATCGGCCCGAGTACGTCGTCGGGGGAGTGGTGTCCGGACGCTGGGCCACTCGCAACAGCGGCGCGTTGCAGATCCCGCGGATCATGCGCCGCGCGGTGGTCGCGGACGAGGGTTGGTCCCTGGTGGTCGCGGACGCGGGGCAACTCGAGCCGCGGGTGCTCGCCGCGGTCTCCGGGGACGGGGGACTGGCCCGCGCCGCTGCCGAGGGTGATCTGTACGCCGCGCTCGCCGCGGAGGCCTTCGACGGCGACCGCGCGGCCGCGAAGCTCGCGCTGCTCGGCGCGATGTATGGGCAGACCAGCGGCGGCATCGGACCGCTGCTCGCCGTGCTGCGCAAGCGCTTCCCGCTCGCGATGGCCTACGTCGAGGACGCGGCGAGGACGGGGGAGCGCGGCGGCGTCGTCTATTCGCGGCTCGGCCGGGCCTGCCCGCCGCCCTCCTCACGCTGGCGAAGCCTCGTCACGGGCATGCCGGGCAGCGCGGAAGGCGAAGGCGCGGCCGGAGCTGGCGGCGTCGACGCCGGCCAGGATCCGAGCGGCGCGGACCCGTTCACGGACGGCTCGGAGGAGAGCGGCGAGGGAGGTGATCCGGCGCGCAGGTCAGGGCAGGCCGCACGCAGCCGCGGCCGGTTCACCAGGAACTTCGTGATCCAGGCCAGTGCCGCGGACTGGGCTCTGGTGTGGCTCGCGGTGCTGCGGCGCAGGCTTTCCGAACTCGCGCAGCAATCCCCTCCACAATCCCTCCCGCGCGCGGATCGCCGAACAGACCGCCGCGCGGTGGCGGCCGATCGCGCCGCGGCCCTGTTCGCCGAGGCGCCACATCTGGTCTTCTTCGTTCACGACGAGGTGGTCGTGCACACGCCGACCGAGCTCGCTGAGCAGGCGGCCCGCGCGGTGACCGAGGCCGGGGACGAGGCCCGCCGCGTCGTGTTCGGCCCGACCCCGGTGCGCTTCCCGCTGGCCACCGCGATCGTCGACTGCTACGCGGACGCGAAGTGATGCCGGCTGGGGCGGCCGGGCAGCGGATCGATCGCGGCGCGGCTACGCCTGCTGCTCGGGCGGCAGCGACCGCAGGACGCAGAACTCGTTGCCCTCGGGGTCGGCCATGACAACCCAGCTGACCTCGTCGCCCTGTCCGATCGAGGCCCGCCGCGCGCCCAGCGAGATCAACCGCTCCACCTCGGCGTCCTGATCCTCCGGCCGCAGGTCGAGGTGAAGCCGGTTCTTGCCGGGCGTGGGATCGGGCACCCGCAGGAACAGCAGATCCGGCGCGACGCCGTCCTGCGGGCTGCCGGCCGGCGGCTCGAGCACGATCTCGTCGGGCTCCTCATGCGTACGACGCCAGCCGAGCGCTTCCTGCCAAAAGGCCGCGACGGCGAAGGGGTCCAGGCAGTCGATATCTATGCACTGAATGCGTAGGGTCACCGGGTCATCCTGTGGGCGGGCCCGGCGCCGGTCAATCGGGATTTCGCGCCGCCGGCTCGGGACTGCGCACTGTCGGTGGTCGCGGGTAGTGTCTCGATCATGACTGATCTACGGGTGTTGCATCGGCGGGCGTTGCAGGTCAGTGTGGACGTCGTCAACCGGGTCACGCCGGACCGCCTGGGGCTGCCCACCCCGTGCGCCGAGTGGGACCTCGGCCAGCTGATCGCGCACATGATCGGCCAGAACCTCGGCTTCGCGGCGGCCGCGCGCGGGGAGCGCAACGGCGTGGAGGCCTTCGCGCCGGCCCCGATAACCGACGACCCCTGTGGTCGGCACGCCGACAGCGCCACGCGGCTCGCCGAGGCTTTCGCGATACCGGGCTTCGAGCAGCGCGAGCTGTGGTTGGCGGAGATACGCGGCGGCGGGTTCTACCCCGCGCAGACCGCGGTGGGCTTCCACCTGGTCGACAGCGTCGCGCATGGCTGGGACGTGGCCAGGGCGCTCGACCTGCCGGTGTCCTTCGACGACGAGGTGCTGGAAGCGGCGCTCGTGATCTCGCTGGCGATACCGGACGGCCCGCCGCGGGAGCAGCCCGGCGCGCCGTTCCGGCCCGCTGTGCGCGTCGGCGGCGGGACGGATCTGTTCGGCCGAGTCCTCGCGCTGCTCGGCCGCTCGCCGGACTGGAAGCCGTAGCACGCGGGGGGAATGCAGCGGGGGTGAGCTGCCGCGCCGCCGTCCCGGGAGCTGACGGATCGGCAGGTGGCGCGGCGAGCGTGGCAGGGCTTTGCGTGATCCGCTGGACGTCAAGGTCATGAACGGGTCGGCGCAGGGGTATCAGGGTTCGTTATCAGTCCTCGCATTCCGGTCGCGCGGATTATTGACACGCGTCGATTGACTGCGCCATGGTGTTCCCGTCCACCCGGTGTGCCAGTGTTCTCATGAGCGTGGTTCGCCGCGGCGCCGCGACCCCGTGTCGCGGCTCGGCGGCTGCTCACGGGATCGGCGCGGCGCTTCGGGCGGGTGGCGCACTACGGGGATCACGAACGCACCGCGGCTACGGCCGAGGAAGAACGGGCCGGCCGAACCGAGGCAGACCCGTGAGCACGGCCGACGCCCACACGAAGGGACCGACCCGCCCGTGATCACCCTGGTACCGCTTTCCGGCTTCCTGGGCTCCGGCAAGACCACGACGCTGATCTCGGCGGCGATCGCCATGCAGCGCACCGGTCGACGGGTCGCCGTCGTCACCAACGACCCGGGCGCCGGCCTGGTCGACACCAATCTCGCCCGCGGCGGCCTCGACGAGGTCGCGGAGCTGGCCGGCGGCTGCCTGTGCCGCCGCCTGCCCGACCTCGCCGCGCTGCTCGCCGACGCCGACACGGCAAAGAAGGCCGACGTGGTGCTCGTCGAGGCGTCAGGCAGCTGCGCCGACCTGCGCAACACCGTGGTGCGCCCGCTGCGCGACCGGTACCGCGACCGGGTGACCGTCGCCCCGCTCACCGCGGTCGTCGACCCGCTGCGGCTGGCCGCCTTCACCAGGGCCGCGGAGCGCTGCGAACCGGAGCCGGACCTCGGCTACCTGTTCGGCCGCCAGCTCGTCGAGGCCGAGCTGCTGGCGATCAACAAGACCGACTTGATCGGCGACGAGCGCACCGCGAAGCTCGAAGCCAGGCTCGCCGCCGACTACCCGACGTCGGCCGTGCTGTCGTACAGCGCCACGACCGGCGCGGGGCTCGAAGCGCTCGTGCGGTTCTGGACGCGGCCGAACCCCGCCGCGAACGAGCACCCGAACAACGAGCCCGGCGTACCCGCCGGACTTGGCCCGCACGCGGACGTGCGCGCGGTGCGCGGGGAGCCGAAGCTCGACTTCACCCGGTACGCCGACGCCGAGTCGCAGGTCGCCTGGCTGAACGAGGCCTTCCGGGTCACCGCGTCCGGACCGGCCTTCGACGCGCTGGCCTGGGGCCGGACGGTGCTGCGGTACCTGTCCGACTGGAGCGCGGCGGCGGGCTACTACATCGGACACATCAAGCTCGCGGTGCGCACTCCGGCGGGCCTGGCCAAGCTCAGCGTGACGGACACCGGCGCGCCGCCGCTGGCCGACCGGGCGCCCGCGCGGCCGGTCGAGTACGGATACGCCACGCTCAACGCCAGAGTCGTCTGCCCGCCGTCAACCCTCGACGACGCCGTACGCGAGGCGATCGCGGCGGCCGACAAAGCGCACCGGGCGACATCGCACGGCGCGCGTCCCTCCTCCTTCCGCAGCGCGCACCGGCGGCATCAACCGCAACGGCTGGCGGCGACCGGCTGACCGGCACGCGGCGCGTGATCCGCCCACCCGGCCCCGATCACGGCGCGCACGCCCCAACCAACCGTCGCATCGGAACGCATCGGAACGTCAACCGAAGTGGGCTATATGGACTGAAACAGGGCACCCTGAACGCGGCGCGCGGGCCTCGTCGGCGAATTCGTCAGACCTCTGAGTCGGATGGCCGATAAGCGCACGCGCTGCGTCCCCGATCCACTACAGTCGGTTTGCAGCCGAGTGCGGTCGGCGGCAGTCACGGCGGGTCCGGCGCGTGCGGTGTCCGGATCCGTCGACGGTGCGACGAGTTCCTCCCTTCCGAAACCCTCCGTGTCGTGCGACGCCGAAAGCCACTATCCGATGCCTGTTTCCCTCAGCCGCAGTGCCTTGATCGACCGGAGCACCGCCGTGACCTACGCGGCGTGGTTCAAGGCCCTTTCCGACCCGACCCGCGTGCAGATCCTCAACCTGCTCGCCGCGGCGCACGGTCCGCTGAGCGTCGGCGAGATCGTCGAGCACGCGGAGGTCGGCCAGCCCACGGTCTCGCACCACCTCAAGATCCTCGCCGACATGCGGCTCGTGCTGCGCCGCAGGGACGGAACCAACGTGCTGTACTCGGTCGACCAAGCGGCGCTGGACTCCTGCCCGAGCGCCGCGGACGCGGTCTGCGGCCGGCTCAGCGCTCGTCCGGCCCGACCAGGCCCTCCCCTTCATCCTTGAGCCAGGTCAGGTTCAACTCCTGCGCGCTGTGCGCCACCATGCGCCGCAGCAGCACCGACTCCGGTCCCACGCCCAGCGCCTCGGCCAGCGCCGCCTGAGCCGCGGCCACGTGCGGACGAGCGCCACAGGCGGCCCGCAGGTGCAGCGAACGGCGCAGCAGGTCGAGCCCGGCGTCGCGGTCCTGCTCCAGCAGGTAAAAGCCCTGGTGCCGCACCACGTACGACTCCAGCAGCGGATCGCCCTCCTCCAACGCGGTCGCCAGCGCGCGACGGTAGACCGCCTGCGCGCCGTCCCGGTCCAGGCGCAGGTTCTCCAGGGACACCCCGAGCCAGAACGCCGCCCAGCCCGGCGCGATCCGCCCGTCCAGCCGTTCGAACTCCGCGACCGGGTCCGGCCCGATGAACGGGTCGCTCGACTTGGTCAGTTGCCGCCAGTATTCGAGCACGGCGATCAGGAACGCGGCGGTGGCCGGCGCCGGCCCGGCGATCCGCGCGATCGCGCCGCGCGCCTCGTCAGCCGGATCGAGGCACCATGTGTGCCGGTCCACCATGATCTCCGCGCGCAGCACCGCGCCGTCCTCGCTCTGTGGCGTCAGCCGCAGCGCACCGTCCCAGTCCCCGGCGCGCTGCAGCCGCCGCGCCACGGCCAGCTGCGGATCGGCGTAGTACATACTGTCGCTCTTCATGAAGCCCGATTCTGTCTGAAGCCCGCCGCCCAGGCGCCGAGTTTGCCTGGACATGACACACCCGCCAACAAGTCCAATACCGGCGGTGCACAAATGTGGATCAGATCACTGTGACCCGCTGCCCGGCCGTCAACTCCAGCAGCCAAGATTGCGGCTCGCCCGACTGGTCTCGCCAGTGCAGCTCGACCCGGGTGCCGGTCTGCGCCTCGATCACGACGGCCGTCGGCGTGCCCTGAGACCAGGTCAGCTCGGCGATGGTCACCGCGCCGCGGGCCCGCAGCCCGGTCACGCGGCCGTCCGGCCACTGCGGCGGCAGCGCGGGCAGCAGCTCGACGATCGGGACGCCGCCCTCCACTGCGTGGCTTTGCACGAGCAGTTCCGTGATCGCGGCGGTCACGCCGAAGTTGCCGTCGATCTGGAACGGCGGATGGGCGCAGAGCAGCGAGCGGTACACGCCGCCACCGGACCACGTATCCCCGTCGGTCGCGTTCTCGTCCTGGTTCTCGCTCTCAGCCCCGCCCTCGCCTTCGGCGCCTGAATCAGACCGCTGAGGGATGATCGGATGCAGGTACCGGTCGAGCAGCCGATGCGCGGCGTCACCGTCGCCGAGCCGCGCCCACAGCGCGACCTTCCACACGAGCGACCAACCGGTGCCCGCGTCGCCGCGCTCCTCCAGCGAACGCCTGGCCGCCTCGCGCAGAACCGGATCCGCCGCCACGACGCTGCCGGGGAACAGGCCGACGAGGTGCGACACGTGCCGGTGATGCGGGTCCACCTCCGTGCGCTCGGCCGACCATTCCAGCAGCTGGCCGCGCGAGCCGACCCGCAGCGGCGCCAGCCGTTCCAGCGCCGACCGCACCTCGGCGATCGTCGCGGTGTCCTGCCCCGTCAGCGGCACCCCGACCGCCAGCACCTCCTCGGCGCCCTCCAGCACGAAGCCGAACAGCTCCCGGGCCAGGGTCAGGTCCATCGCGCAACCCTGATCCACGCTCGCCGGGCCCTCCGGGGTGGCGAACTGGTTCTCCGGGCTGGTGCAGGGAGACGTCACAAGGCGTCCCTCGCCGTCCTCGACGAGCAGGTCGAGCACGAAGCGCGCCGCGTCCAGCGCGACCGGCATCGCGACCGCGGCCAGGAAGGCCAGGTCGCGGCCGAAGCGCCAGCGCTCGGCCAGGTGCGTGCAGAGCCAGGCTCCCGCCATGGGCCACTGCGACCACATCGGGTCGCCCTGACCGCCGCCGACCGGCACGGCGAGCCGCCACAGGTCCGTGTTGTGGTGGCACGTCCAGCCGCGCGCGCCGTAGATCTTCTGTGCGACCGGGCGCCCGGCCTCGGACAAGTCCGCGACCAGGCGCAGCAGCGGCTCGTGGCACTCCGGCAGCGCGGTGGTCTCCGCTGGCCAGTAGTTCATCTCCGCGTTGATGTTGACCGTGTACTCGCAGTTCCACGGCGGTGTCAGTTCGGCGTTCCAGACCCCTTGTAACGTCGCGGCCTGCGTGCCGGGACGCGAGGAGGCGAGCAGAAGGTACCGACCGAGTGCGAATGCGAGTACTGAGAGGTGTTCGTCCCGCTCGCCTGCCGCCCGCCGAGCCAGCCGCTCGTCGGTCGGAAGATCCGGTACATCGCCCGGGAGATCCAGGACGACCCGGTCCATCAGGGCACGATGTTCGGCCACGTGCGCCGCGCGGATCTTCTCCCAACCGTCCGCGCGGGCGCTGTGCAGGTCCCGGGCCGCCTCAGCCAAGCACTGCTCGCTGTCGCGCGTCGGCGCCGTCTCCCAGCCCGCGAAACCCGTGCGGATCGCCACATACGCCGTCACCGCACGCGCGCCCCGCACCGCGATACGCGGCTGGCCTGTTGAGCCCGATTCCGCCGGCCCTTCAGCGCGCCGCTCGACGCGGACGAGTCCGCCGTCCTGCGTCTCAGCGCCCTGGTTCTCGACACCGTCGGCCTCGACCTGCAAGAGCGCGGCAGCGCGGATCGATTGCTGATCGTCGTCCTCGTCGACAACCCCGTCGGTGCGCGGCCAGGGCACGATGTGCCGTGGCGCGGCGAGCAGCAGCGCCAGCGACGCCTGGTCGCCTTCCTCCTCGCCCTTTTCGTCATCTTCCACGGCGCGCACCTCGGCCCGGTGCTGCGGCGTCGCAAGGCTCAGATTCACCTGGAGTCCGTCCGGATCGTCGGTCTCCAGGTGCACCGCGATCACGTCGTACTGCGCGCTCGCCAGCACCTGCTGGCGGATGCGGCGCCCATCCCCGCCCCACTCCACCGAACTCACTCCGTCACGCAAGCTCAGCGACCGCCGATACGTACCCGCGCCACCCCCGGCGCCCTGCGCGGATCCGTCGCCCGAAGCGCCGACGAACTCGATGAGCAGGTCGCCGATCGGCTGTAACGCCTCGGCGTCAGCACCCTGCGTCGCGCGCGACGCCTCGCCGGCCGCGACGTGCCGCCCCGCGCGCACGTGCTCGCGGACCTCGGCGATCAACTCCGGCGCGACCTCGGGGATCGAGGTGTCCGCCGGACCTGACCAGAACGTGTCCTCGTTGAGATTGATCCGCTCGATCGGTCGCGTGCCGTGGATCATCGCGCCCAGCCTGCCGTTGCCGACGGGCAGCGCCTCGGCCCAGATCTCGGCCGGCCGGGTGTAGCGCAGTTCGAGCGGGACATCCGGGTTCGAAGTCACGTGTTCACCATTCACAGGGTTCGAGCTTGTCGGTGGTACTGCGGACCCCGCACTAACCGAGATCGCGCCGCTCAATCGCGCCGTCCGGGCCCGCCACTGGATCGTGGCCCTGCGGACTCGGCCGGCTCGTCAGTCCAGCCGGGCCGCCCACCGCAGCCCACCCGCCAGGTGCGCGCGAAAGGCCGGATCGGCGTACGCGGCCTCGGCGTGGCCGAGCGAGGTGTAGAAGGACCTGCCGCCGCAGTTCTCGTGGCACCAGGCCAACGGGTGGTCCGGGCCCATCGCCCCGCCCTCGTAGCCGCGCTCGTCGACCGAGGCGAGCACGCGCACCGTCCCGCGGGGATTCGACGCGAACTCGTACCACTCGTCGCTGAACGACCACTGCGCGGGCAGGTGCTCCGTGGCCGGGTGCCGCTGGTCCTCGACCGTCACCGTCGCGGGCTGGAAGTCCGGGTGCCGGGTGAACCGGGCGCCGACCAGGTCGCCGAAGAAGTCCCAGCCCGGCTCGGTGCCCGCGGCGAGGTGCACTCCAACGAACCCGCCGCCCTCGCGCACCCAGGCGCCGAAAGCCGAGCGCCCCGCGTCGGTGAGCACATCACCGCTGGTCGACAGGAAGACCACCACGCGGTAATCGGCCAGCGCTTCCGGCGTGAACGCCTCGGGCGCCTCGGTGGCATCGACCCCGAGGCCCACGTCCCGGCCCAGTTCCTCGAGTGCCGCCACGCCCGCCGGGATCGAATCGTGCCGGAACTGGGCCGTGCGGGTGTACACCAGTGCGCGATGCATCGGCCCACCCTAGCGCGGCTCGTCGCCGGTCACACGTCCGTGGCGTGGCGTATGCGAGGATTCCTCATGTGGGTGATCACGAAGGTCGCGGGCACGTCTCCGAACGGGAGATCGGCGAGAAGCGCGCGCCCTTGTGGGTCGTGGCCGGAGCGCCCGGCGCCGGCAAGTCGACGGTCGCCGCCCTGCTGGCCGACCGGCTCGACCCGCATCCCGCGCTGCTCGACAAGGACACCGTCTACGGACCCTTCGTCGCCGCGCTGCTGGCGGCGGCCGGACGGGAACCCGGGGAACGCGAAGGCGACTGGTACGACCGCAACATCAAGGCGCACGAGTATCAGGGTCTTACGGACACGACTCGGGAGATCCGCGCGTTCGGCTGCCCGGTGCTGCTCGTCGCGCCGTTCACCGGCCAGATCCGCGACCCGGCCCGGTGGACGGACTGGTGCGTTCAGCTCGGCGGGGGAGAGGTGCACCTGGTGTGGGTGTCCTGCGATCCCGAAGTCCTGCGCCAACGCCTGATGACCCGGGCCAGCGAACGCGACGGTGCCAAGCTCGCGGCATACACGCAGTTCATCGAGCGCATGCGTCCTGACCAACCGCCTCCCGTCCCACACTTCGCGATCTACAATACGAGTGATCGACTTGGGCAATCGCCGCCTGCGTCCCTCGTCGAGCAGGTCGAACAGCTGGCACGGAAAGCGAACGGAGCGCGCGAGTGATCACGGTCGCGCAGGTCAGCGATATTCACATCGGTACCTCCGAGCGCAATGAGGCTCGCGCGCGGCGGCTTTTCGCGCACCTGGCCGAGCTTCCGCGCCCGGTCGACGCGGTCGTCATCACCGGCGACATCGCGGACCACGGCGCGCCGGAGGAGTACGAGAAGATCAGGGCCCTGATCGCGACGCTGCCGTACCCGGTGTTCACCTGCCCCGGCAACCACGATGAGCGCGGCGCCTATGTCAAGGTGCTGCTCGGGGAGGAGCGGGAGGGCGCGGAGCAAGGGCCGGTCAATCGGGTGCACTCGGCGGGTGGCGCCGTCTTCGCCCTCTGCGACTCGGTCATCCCCGGCAAGCCCGGCGGCTACCTCGCCGACGAGACGCTGCAGTGGCTGGACCGGGTACTCGCCGACGCCCCGGACGACGCCCCGGTGTTCGTGTGCTTCCGTCACCCTCCGGTGCTGGTGCACGCGCCGTACCTCGACGGCATGCGGCAAACCGGCGGCGAGCGGCTCGCGGCGGTCCTCGGCCGGCACCACGACGTCGTCGCGATCCTCACCGGGCACGCGCACACTCCGGCCGCCACGACCTTCGCCGGACTGCCGCTGCTGATCGCGCCCTCGGTGATCTCGACCCTCACCCTGCCCTGGGACGGCGAGGGCCTGATCGACGAAGAGGCGCCGGCCGCGCTCGCCTACCACGTCCTGGATGACGACCGCCGGCTCATCACGCACTTCCGCGTCGTGCTCTGAAGCAGGGGTTATCGCAGGCTGCTGACTACTTGATTGTCCGGCTCGGCCTGCTCCCGCACGGTGAGCACCGCCTGGGAGGGCGAGCCTGACACGCGCAGCAGGTAACGCAGGCCGGGCCAGCCGATCACCGTCACCGCCGCCGGCGGGGCCAGAGCTCTGTCAGCGCGCATTGCCTCGCTCACGATCGCGACCTCCCGGGCGGCCGGCGCGACGGTCGCCGTGGTCACCACCGAGTGCGCCGACTCGACGAGACGCTTCGCCGCGGCCAGGGCATGCGGAAGGATCGTCGAACTCGAACCCGGCTGTCCGAGCACCACGCCGAAAAGCCGCCGCGTGGCACCGTCCGGCCCGGCCGGCACGTCGGCCGCGAACATCAGGCAGCCGCCGGCCGCCATCGTGGAACCGGTCTTGATCCCCACGACTCCGTCCCGGCCGAGCAGCGTGTTGTAGTTGTGAATCGACCCGGCGACCGGGATCACCGCGCTCTTCTCCGCGACCAGCTCGGCGAAGGCCGGGATGCGCATCACCTTCTGCGCGAGCAGCAGTTGGTCCAGCGCGGTGGAGACCGTGCCCCGGTCCAGACCGGAGGGGTCGGTGTACCTCGAATGGGCCATCCCGAGCCGCACGGCCGTCCGGTTGATCCGGGTCAGGAAGGCCGGAACGCTTCCGGCGTCCCAGCGCGCGAGGATCTGTGCGACGTTGTCGGCCGAGGCGAGCAGCAATGCCTGGAGCGCCTGCCGCTCGGTGAGCCGCTCGCCGGATTTGACCGGCACGAGCGACTGGCCCTGCGCGTACTGCCAGCCATACGCCGCAGCCTCCGTGTGCTCAATGGTCAGCGTCGGACCGGAGGCGCCGGGGGAGAGCGGGTGATCGGTGAGGATCTGATAGGCGGTCAGCACCTTGGCGACGCTCGCGATCGGCACGGCGGTGGTCGCTGGTCCGGACGTGCCGAGCCGGCCGAGCCCGTCGAAGGCGAGGGCGGCCTGTCCGGACGCGGGCCAGGCGATCGCCGGCGGCGTGCCCGGGAAGGTGTACGACGCGGGGATCTCCTGCACGACCTTGGGCGTGAGCACCGGGGCGGCGAAGACCGCTCCGACACCGCCGCCGACGCCCGCGACCAGGCCGAACGTCAGCCACAACGTGACGCGCACCCATCGGCGGCGACGGCGCGTCGCCGTCGCGGCACGCGCCCCGAACCGGCGGCCACCGGCGGCGGGGAGGGCGGTTGCGCGGTCCGGGGCCCAGTGCGTGCGTCGTCTTCCCACATGATCAAAATATGCTGAATGGGTGCTTTGCCCTGCCCTGGCACGCGGGACATTACTCCAGGCGGAGTCGTTCGCGCAGGCAGTGCGGCAGGATGAGCGCGGTCGCCGCTCAGTCCCCGAGGGCCGCGCGCAACCGGTCCAGGAAGCGGGCGCCGGCCGGACCGGCGAACCAGGCGGTGTGGTCGACGAAGTAGCGGTACGCCAGTTCGGCGTTCTGCGCGGAGCCGGTCACGTCGCGGAAGTAGTCGATCTCGCTGAGGGCGTAGTCGGCATGGCACAGCGCGAGCAGGTCGGGCAGCGCGGCGCGTTCGGACTCCGTCAGCTTCCTGATCTCCTGGTAGCCGTCGACGAGGGCGAGCGCCGCGTCAGGATGCACCGCACCCTCGCCCTTCGCGTCCAGTGCGATCCACTCGACCGCGTTGCGCTCGATGGCCGTGGCCAGGTCGTGTACGGCGAAGGCCCGATCGCAGAGGCCGAAGTCGAGCACCGTGGAGACGTGCACTGTGGAGACCCGCACTGTAGAGCCGGACACTGTGGACGCCGGCGTCGAGCGCCACAGCAGGTTGGAGGCGTGGAAGTCGTTGTGCGTCCAGAGCGGATCCAGTGCGGCGAGCTGCGACCGCAGCCGCTCGTGATGCGGCAGGTGCCAGCGCTCGACGTCCTCGCGCCAGGACCGTGCCGACAGGTCCTCGGCCAGCGCCGGACGCACCGCAGCATACTGATCGACGGCGGCGATCGGATCATCGCCGGCGAAGATCGCGAAACCGGCGGTCAGCTGACGCGGGGCGCGGGGCGGCGCGGCGTACCCGCGCGCTGCCTCATGCAGCTCGGCCAAGGCGCGCCCGGCCGCGTGCGCGTGGCTGGGCTGCGTGAACGGCGACCACGAGATCGCCTCCCGGTACAGGTCCTCTCCGTCGCCGACCGAGTGAACCTCGTACGTCCACTCGCCGACCGCGACCGCGGTGCCCCCCTCGTCGTCGGTCATCACGTCCACCACGGCCGCGCCGCCGCGCCGAAGATGCGCGAGAAAGGCGTGCTCCTCGTGCAGCCCGTCGAGGGAGCGCACGCGCCGATGGTGCCGCTTGACGAACACCGATCCGCCGCGCGCGGTCTCGACCAGTCCCGCGGCCGACAGCGGACGCGGCGAGCGCCAGGTCAGCGCGCGGGCACCGGCCGCCTGCGGATACCGGCGCAGCACGGCGTCTACTTCGGTGAGAGTGAGCGGCGGCCAGTCGGGTGCGACGCTCTCGGTGCCCATCCCGTGCACGAGGTGCGACATCAGGGCACGTCCGAAGTCGTGCCGAGCGCGCCGAGGACCTGCTGCTCCAGCCGGGCGAACTCCGGCAGCAGGAACGTCTGCGCGGTGCGCGGACGCGGCAGGTCCACGGGAATGCGGGCGGCGAGCGTGGCCGGGCGCGAGGTGAGTACGTGCACTGAGTCGGAGAGGAAGACCGCTTCCCGGATGTCGTGCGTCACCAGCAGCACCGTCCACGCGTGCCGCTGCCACATCTGTGCCAGCCAGAGCTGCATCTGGGTGCGGGTGAGCGAGTCGAGCGCGCCGAACGGCTCGTCGAGCAACAGCACCGAACGCTGCATTGCGACGGTCCGAAGCAGCGCCGCCCGCTGCCGCATGCCGCCGGACAGCTGCGCGGGGTACGAGCGCTCGAAGCCGTCGAGCCCGAACTCCCCGAACAGCGGCCGGACCGCGGCGCGCGCCGCCTTCTTCGCCGTGCCCTGTACTTCCAGGCCGAGCGCGGCGTTGTCCTCGATCGTCCGCCACGGGAACAGCAGGTCCTTCTGCGGCATGTACGCGACCTGATCGCTGTGCCCGGTGGCCGCGTGTCCGTCGATGAAGACAGTTCCCTGCGACGGCCGGTCGAGCCCGGCGACGATGTTGAAGAGGGTCGACTTGCCGCTTCCGCTCGGGCCGATGACCGCGGTGAACTCGCCCGGCCGTACCGCCAGATCCAGGCCGTCGAGCACGCGCAGCGGCTCCTGGCCCGACCGGGGGAACTCGTGGGCGAGCCCGCGTACTTCGAGCCGGTACCCGCCGCCGGCGTTCACGGCCGGTCCCGGACCGCAGCGCGCGGTGCCTCGAACCGGCGCCAGGGCGTCACCAGCCGCTCCAGCGCGTACGTCGAGGCGAACAGCAGCACGCTGAGAAGCGCGATCACCAGGATCGTGGCGAAGACCAGGTCGATGCGGAAGTTCTGCTGCATCTGCTGCATGTAGATGCCCAGGCCGTTCTCCGCCCCGGCGTACTCGGCGAACACCGCGCCGCCGATCGCGTACGTGATCGAGACCCGCAGGCCGGTGAAGAAGAACGGCAGCGCCCCAGGCACCCGCACCTTCGCAAAGGACTGCCACCGGCTCGCTCCCATCGAGCGCAGCAGCCGCATCGCGTCCCCGTCCGCGGTGGCGAAGCCCTCCGCCAGCGAGGCGGTCAGCGGGAAGAAGGTGGCCAGCGCGACCAGCAGCACCTTCGGCAGCAGCTGGAACCCGAAGATCACCACGAACAGCGGGGCGATCGCGACGACCGGGATCGTCTGCGAGGCCACCAGCAGCGGATAAACCGCGCGGCGCGCCGCGTCGGAGAAGTCCATCGCGGTAGCGATCAGCCAGGACAGCGCGAAGGAAAGGCCGAAGCCGGTCGCGGTCTCCGTGAGCGTCGGAACCGCGTTGTGCCACAGATCGCCGCGCACCTGCCAGCCCGCCGAGACCACCTGCCACGCAGTGGGCAGCACCTGCGCGTCACGGATCGCGAACTGCGCGACCAGCTGCCAGCCGGCGATCAGCGCGACGGCGAGCAGCAGCGGCGGCCACAGCGTGCGCCACACCCGGCGACCGGTCACCGCAGCGGTCACGGGCTCTGGTCGGAAGCAGGCAGATACGCGTTCGTATACAGCGACGAGAGCTGCGGCTCCGCGGACAGCGACTTACCCGAGGCGTCGGCCAGGATCCCGTTGCCGTACAAGAAGTCGGTCAGCGCCTTCCAGCGCGCCTCGCTCTGCACCCCGATCTTGCCGTCAGGATCCTTGTAGTACTGCGCGGCCTCCAGCGCGGCGCTCTGATCCACCAGCTCGCGCTGCCCGCCGAGCACCGACCGGTTCGCCTGGATCAGCAGATTCGCCGCCTGCTGCGGCTGCGCGGCGGCGTACTGGTAGCCCTTGAGCGTCGCCGCGAGGAACCTGCGGGCGAGGTCCGCGTGCGCGCTGAGATATTGGTGCGAAGAGGCGATCAGCGCGGAGTAGATCGGCGGGAAGCCGTAGTCGGACACGTCGAAGGTGCGCAGCGGCTTGCCGACCAGCTTGGCCTGGATGACCTCCCAGGTCGGCTCGGGCAGCGCGAAGTCCGCCTGGCCCGCGTAGAGCGCCTGGTAAGCGTCTGTGTTGAGGGTCACATCCTTGAACGTGCCGGCGCCGCCCGCCTGCTTGATCACGTACTTGAGCATCGGCTGCTCGAGCGGCGAGCCATAGCCCGCGTACGTCTTGCCGTCCAGCTGCTTGGGGGAGGTGATCCCGCTGTTCGCCCGCACCCCGATCACCACGTCCGTCTTCTGCGTGATCGCGAAGACCGAGGTGATGTCGCCGCCGGTGGCCGCCGCCTCGGTGAGGCCGTCCTGGTAGGAGATGCCGAAGTCGGCCTTGTGCGTGGCGACCAGCGTTTCCGGCGCGGTGGAGCCGTAGGGCACCAGCTTCAGGTCGATCCCGGCGCTCTTGTAGTAGCCGAGCTGCTGGGCGACGAAGATGCCGGTGTGGTTGGTGTTCGGCGTCCAGTCCAGCGCCAGCGTGACCGTGCTCGTCGGCCCGGCGAAGCCGCCTGCGGAGCCGGACGAGGCCGAGGCCGAGGAGGACGAAGACGAGCAGGCCGCTACGGAACCGACGGCTGCCGCGAAGGCCAGCGTCACGGCGATGCGGCGGCGCGCCGCGCGGCGCCTGCCGGTGGCTTCACGTGCGGTGCGATGCCCGAGGTCCATGATCGATCATCATATCGCCAACGAAGTGCGGTTCCGTATAGCGGACCACTTCGGTCACCATGCGGACCCGCGCCGAACCAGGTGCCGCCTGAGCACGTTTCAACACACCGTATCGTGGGATTGAGCGCACCGGTTCGCATCGCGACGATGCGCGCAGAAGCAGTGGAGAAGAGGGGGAAAGAGGATATGGCTGCCGACAACGACAGTTCTGGAAATACCGCCGCCGGCAACAGCACGGCGGTGAGCGGTGCAGTGGCCGGCAACGGCGCGCCCCAGGCCGGTGCGGTCACCAACAGCATCGGCTGGATCGGCACCGGACGCATGGGCAGCGCCTTGGTGACGCGGCTGCTCGGCGCCGGCCAGCAGGTGGCGGTGTGCAACCGCACCCGCGTCAAGGCGGAGGAACTGGCGCCGCTCGGGGCGAAGGTGGTGGACACCCCGGCGGACCTGATCGACTGCCGCATCGTCTTCA
>NZ_DASRGV010000361.1:0-5905 GCF_035650855.1 Actinocrinis sp.
GGGCGCGAATCCGGCGCGCGGACCGCACCCGCAGGTGTGGCCGCGGCCGGATTCGCCGAGGTGGCCGGATTACCGTCCGCTCAAATCGCCGGTTCGCCGTGTTCTCCGGTGCGTACCCGGACGACCTGTTCGACGGCGCTGATCCAGACCCGGCCGGTGTCGTCCCCGCCGTGCGGCGGCCTGCCGATGCGGGCCAGCAGCCCGACCAGATCGGGGACGTCCTCGTCGTTCGCCAGCACGTCGATCCGCAGCCGCGGCACCAGGTCCGCGACCAGCACCTCGGCCCGGTAGACCTCCAGGTGCCGATTCCAGCGCGAGCCGGACAGCAGCGGCGTCACGGTCATCCCGGGCGCGCCGAACGCGGCCAGCGCCCGGCGCGTGGTCTCCAGGTGCTCCGGCCGGATGACCGCCGTGATCAGCTTCACCTGCCGGCCGCAACGGATCAGGGTTCCGATGCGCCGGATGAAGCGGCGGACTCGGGTTCCTCGGCCGGAGCGGGCGCGACCGCAGGTGCGGCCGCGGCGCCGACCGCGGTGAGCGTCTGCGGCGGGTAGACCTCCTCGTCGTGCACGGCGAGGTCGCCGGTCTCCAATACCGCGTCAGGTAGTCGCAGCTTGATGAACAGGCCGACCACGCGCAGGATCACGAAGGTGCCGATCGCGGTCCACACGATCACGGTCAGCGCCGCGAACAGCTGCATCCAGAACTGATGCCAGGAATGGTTGCCGTAGAACAGGCCGGTGACCGAGAAGGCGCTCGACCCCTTCGCGGTGCCAGCCGGGTAGACGATCATGTTCGGGTCGGCGAACAGGCCGACCAGCAGGCCGCCGCACAGGCCGGCGATGCCGTGCGTGTACACGACGCCGAGGGTGTCGTCGACCTTCTTGAAGATCCACACCTTCGACAACTTGTACCAGGCGGTCCACACGATCGCCGAGCTGATCACGCCGAGGCAGATCGCGCCGAGCCCGTTGACGTAACCGGCGGCGGGCGTGATGGTCACAAGGCCCACGATCATGCCGTTGATCGAGCCGAGCAGCGTCGGCTTCTTCGTCGGGCTGAGCGCGTAATCCATGATCAGCCAGACCAGCAGCGCGGCCGCGGTGGCGAGGTTCGTGTTGACCACGGCGGCCGCGGCGTCGGCCCCGGCGAAGTACGGGTCGCCGCCGTTGAAGCCGTTCCAGCCGAGCCAGAGGATGCCGGCGCCGGTCGCGCACAGCAGCAGGTTGTTCGGCGCGCCGTGCTCACGGTCGCGCTTCAGCCGCGGTCCGATCACCGCCGCCGCGACGAAACCGGCGGTGCCCGCCGACAGGTGAATGACATAGCCGCCGGAATAATCCACGGCGCCCTTACCGGCCCAATAGCCGCCGCCCCAGAGCATGAACGCGTCGGCGCTGTACACGATGGTGGTCCACAGCGGGACGATCACCAGCCAGGCTTTGAAGCTCATCCGGCCGATGACGCTGCCGAGCCAGAGCAGCGGAGTGATCGCGGCGAAGACGAACTGGAAATAGAACAGCGCGGATTGCGAGAAGTTGAACTTCGGCATCAACCCGTCGAGCAGCGGGATATCCGCCTGCGCCTCCTGGCCGGCGCCCATGGCCGGCCCCGGTTTGCCGAGGAAGCCGCTGGGCGAGCCGTTGACCGTGGTCTTGATCCACGGATGGCCGAAGCCCATGTTGAACGCCCACAGCGCCCAGACGATCAAAACCAGGGAGAAGGCGGAGAAGGCCATCAACATCGTGTTGACGGCCCACTTCTTCTGCACCAGGCCGCCGTAGAGGACGGCCAGGCCGGGCAGGCTCATCAGGCCGACCAGGGTGGCGGCGGTCAGCTGCCAGGCGGCGTCGCCGGAGGAATAGCCGGTCGCGGGATACGGGATGTAATCGAGGTGCACAGCGTCCGTCCAGATATTGGTGAGGGAGATCGGAGGGAACGTGGAGCCGTTTACCTTCGTTGAGCACGTCGAGCGCAGAAAGCTCCTGCGTTCAATACGTGCGCGCACCGTGTCAGCCGCTGGTGTCACATCAGTTCCGGATCTGTTTCACGGATGAAACGAGCTGCGCACAATATCAAATCCGAAACCATGCCGAAGAACGGCGGCAACATCAAAAAGCGGCCGCCGGTGAAATGATCACCCGTGGCCGCCGCGGAAAAGATCTCCGGGAATTCAAGAATGGATCAACCGGCCGCCTCGGCCTGCTGGAAAAGCGAGTCGATCGCGTCGCTGAAATAGGCGCTGTACGACACGTCCGAAGTGTCGCCCCCGGTCTCGTAGCCGCCGATCACGCCGACCACGGTGCCCACGCCGGTCTGCGGGTCCACGTCGGTCAGGAACGGCCCGCCGCTGGTGCCGTCCGGGTAGCCGGGACAGTCGAACTCCAGCTGCGTGGGGCTGAACTGCTTGGTGTAGTCGGTACAGGTGATCGGCTGGTCCGTGTCGCTGGGATAGCCGACGACCTGGGTGAGCGCCGCGAAGCCCGGATCGACGCCGAGCTGGTCCGCGCCGACCGCATCCTGAATGCGCTGGGTGGATCCCGACTGATGCACCACCAGGAAGGCGACGTCGTAGTCGGGGTCCTGGTCGCTGAGCCACTGCGGGGCGACCACGATCTGCGACGGGGTCCACACTCCGTAGGGCTGCTGGCCGTCGTGGTACCCGGGCACGAACGCGATGTCGGTGAGGAGCGATCCGGAGGACGAGTCGTACACGCAGTGCGCGGCGGTGATCACCAGGTCGCCGGTGTTGCTCGCGACCACGCTGCCTGAGCAGAAATGCGTACTGGTCGAGGTGCCGTCGTAGCCGAACAGCGCGCCGATCTGCGGTAGCCCGGTGAACGCGGTCCCGGTCAGCGGATTGGACTGCGTCATCGACGGGAGCGTGGACTGGGCCTGCAACGCCCCGTCGAAGGAGACCCCGGGACCCGCCTCGGTGTCGGGCGCGGCCGACGGTACGGTGCCGGACCCGGTTGGCGGCTCCGCCCCCTGCGGAGCGATTTTCAGCTCGCTCTGCGGGTTCAGTTTCCCCTTCGGGCTGAGCGGCGCCGCCGACCGGCTCGACCGCGGCCGTGGCGCGGGCACCGCCTTCGGCGTGGTGTGCGTGAAGCTCGCTGCGCCCCGCGCGTCGGCCCGCTGCTCGGCGAAGCACCCGGCTACCGCGCCAATTGCGAGAACACCCAGGCACAGTGCAGCGGCGGCAAAACGTCTCTTCGGCCTCGGCCGGGGTTTAAGGGCCGCTGTAGGATTCGCGCCGCTCGGCGCGGCCGCCTCCCGTCGCGAATCCTGCGCCGCCACCCCGGCCGAGGTCGAAGAGATGGCGGCGTAACGCCGCCGCCGCTGCCTGTGCCGTCTCGTGCGCTGCGGGTCGAGTTCTCGCATCGCCTCTCGCCGTGCTTGCGCGGCCGTCAGCCGACCGTCGTGCTGGTCTAGGTCCTTTCGAGCCTAACCGCGCTCTCTGAAAGTGTCCTGAATGCCTTGACCTGCCCGAACGATACTCGCCCCAAACGCGGGCTCGGTCAGCCCCGCATCGCGCGCAGCGACTCCTTCAGCGAGGAGGTCGTGGCCAGCACGGCGGTCGGCTCGTAGCCGCAGTGCGCCATGCAGTTCGAGCAGCGCTCGTCCTTGCCCCGACCGTACTTGTCCCACTCGGTGGTCTCGATCAGCTCGCGGTAGGTCTTCACGTACCCGTCGTTCATCAGGTAGCACGGCCGCTGCCAGCCGAACAGGGAGTACGACGGGATGCCCCACGCGGTGCACTGGAAGTCCTTCTTGCCCTCCAGGAAGTCCAGGAACAGCGGGGAGTGGTTCAGCCGCCAGCGCTTGCGGTTGCCGTTCGCGAACGCCTTCTTGAACAGCTCACGGGTCTGCGTGACGCCGAGGAAGTGGTCCTGGTCCGGGGCCTTCTCGTACGCGTAGGCCGGAGAGATCATCATCTGGTCCACGCCCAAGTCGTCGTTGAGGTAGTCCAGCACGTCGATCACGGCCTGCGGCGTGTCGTTGTTGAAGAAGGTCGAGTTGGTGTTGACCTTGAAGCCCTTGGACTTGGCCAGCTTGATCGCGTCGACCGCGCCCTGGAACCCGCCCTTCTTGTCCACCGCCTCGTCGTGCCGCTCCTCGAGGCCGTCGATGTGCACGACCCAGGCGAAGTAGGGCGAGGGCTCGAACTTGTGGATGTGCTTGGGCAGCAGCAGCGCGTTCGTGCACAGGTACACATACTTCTTGCGCTTGATCAGCTGGCGCACGATCTCGTCGATCTGCGGGTGCATCAGCGGCTCGCCGCCGGCGATCGACACCATCGGCGCGCCGCACTCCTCGATCGCGCCGACCGCCTGCTCCACCGGCATCCGCTGCTTGAGCACCGAGGCCGGATGCTGGATCTTCCCGCAGCCGGGACACGCCAGATTGCAGGCGAACAGCGGTTCAAGCTCGACGATGAGCGGGAATTTCTTGACGCCCTTCAGCTTCTGCTTGAACAGGTACGCGCCGATCCGTGCGGACTGCCGCATGGGAATGGACAAGGCGATCAGCTCCCGGTGCTTGCGTCAGGGACCGTGCTCGCCGCCACTTCGGCCCCGTCGACGACTTCCGAACGTGCTTCGACAACTTCTGACCCGTCATCAACTTCCGAATCAAGGTCAACTTCAGTATCGGTCCGCGCCTCGGCCGCGGACGGCTCCGCGCCGTCCCCGGTGCGCCGAGCGGTACGCAGCGGCGGCATGGGCGGCAGGGTGAACTTGTACGACTCCTCCACCCCCGGCGGGTCCTCCCGGCGCACCGGGCCGAGCCCGGCCAGCGCGTCGGCCACCTCGTCCACCAGCTTCGGCGGGGCCGAGGCGCCCGCGGTCAGGCCGACGGAGCGCGCCCCGACCAGCCAGGCCGGGTCGATCTCGTCCGCGCCGTCGATCAGGTAGGCGGCGGCCCCGGCCCGCTCGGCCACCTCGACCAGACGCTTGGAGTTCGACGAGTTCTGCGACCCGACCACCAGCACCACGTCCACCTCGGCGGCGATGTCCCGGATGGCCCGCTGCCGGTTGGTGGTCGCGTAGCAGATGTCGGAGGAGGGCGGCTCGACGATGGTCGGGAAGGTGGCCCGCAGCGCCGAGACGATGTCCGCGGCCTCGTCCTCGGCCAGCGTGGTCTGGGTGAGGTAGGCGAGCCTGCTCGGGTCGTCGACCTCGAGCTCCTTGGCCTGCCTGGCGTTCTCCACCAGCCGGATGCGCGGGTTCGCCGGGTCCGGGTCCTCGCCGAGCAGGCCTTCGGACTCGTCGTGGTTGGCGTGCCCGATGAAGACCACGGTGTTGCCGTCGCGCAGCGCCCGCCGCGCCTCGGTGTGCACCTTGGCGACCAGCGGACAGGTCGCGTCCACGACGGTGAGCCCGCGCTGGGTGGCGTCCTCGCGGACCGCCGGCGCCACGCCGTGCGCGGAGAGCACGACCGGGACGTCGTCGGGGACCTCATCGAGTTCCTCGACGAACACCGCGCCGCGCCGCTCCAGATCCGCGACCACGTAGGCGTTGTGCACGATCTGACGCCGCACGTACACCGGTGCGCCGTAGCGCTCCAGCGCCTCCTCGACGATGTCGATCGCCCGTTCCACGCCCGCGCAGAACGAGCGCGGCGAGGCCAGCACGACCCGCCGGTGCGGGCTGAGCGCGTCGCTCCACCGCTCCAGCGCCGGGACGATCTTCGTCAGCAGGTTGATGGCGGCGCGGCCTCTCGGCACGGTGGCCGGGTGGTAGAGGCTGGTCTCCGCGTCGTCCACGATCACCCGCACCACCGCGAACGGCCGGTTGGCCAGGGTGCCGAGCCAGGAGGACTCCATGTCCACGGCGGCCACGCCCTCGCCGGCCAGCATCCGCCGGCGCGAGCCGAGGGCCAGCCGGTCCGTGGTCGCCACCGGGCCGAG
>NZ_DASRGV010000362.1:0-17493 GCF_035650855.1 Actinocrinis sp.
GGGGACTGCGTACAGCTTCGTGCGGTAGGGATCGGCCGGCGCGACTGCCGCCTGCTCAAGCGCGGGACGGACCGCAGAAGCCGCAGCTGACTGCTCGCCAGTCGCCGAGTCCTCCCGTGTCCCTTCGCTCTGTCGTGAACCTTCCTCGCTGCTGTTGTTTGCGGCCGGAGTCTGATCGTTAGTTTGATCGTTCTCCCGAGTGTCCTCGGCCTCTCCATCGGCGGTGGGCCTGTTAATTCTGTCCGGCTCAGCGGGACAGTCCTCGCCACCCGGCCCGTCGGGATCCGGCTCCGGCTCGTCGTCGCCCTGATCCCGCAGCGCCTCGTCGAGCTTGTCCTCGTCAAGGCCCGGAGCGTCGAACGGATTGCGCCGACGCCGGTGTGGCAATGCGAGGCGTGCGGCGTCGCGTACCTCGGCCGCAGTCACCTCCGGCAGGCCACGCCAAGCCGCGAGCGCCACAGCCGCGCGCGCGGTCACCAGGTCCGCGCGCATTCCGTCCACCTCGAACGCGGCACAGACCCGTGCGATGCGCTCCAGCTCCGCGTCCGGCAGCACGACCGCCCCGAGCGCCGCACGTGCCGTCGCGATCCGCTCGCCGACCTCCCGGTCCGCCGCGGCCCACGCGTCCGCGAACCCGGCCGGGTCGGCCTCGTACGCCAGCCTGCGGCGCACCACCTCGGCGCGCTGCTTGGGCTCCCGGCTCGCGGCGACCTCAACGGTCAAGCCGAACCGGTCAAGCAGCTGCGGCCGCAGCTCGCCTTCCTCCGGGTTCATCGTGCCGACCAGGATGAACCGGGCCGCGTGCCGTACCGACACCCCGTCACGCTCGACGTGCGCGATGCCCATCGCGGCCGCGTCCAGCAGCACGTCCACGAGGTGGTCCGGCAGCAGGTTGACCTCGTCGACGTAGAGCATCCCGCGGTGCGCGGCGGCGAGCAGTCCGGGCTGGAACGCGGCGACGCCCTGTCCGAGCGCGCGTTCCAGGTCGAGCGAACCCGTCAGCCGGTCCTCCGACGCGCCGACCGGCAGTTCGACCAGCCGGGCCCGCCGCGACTCAGCCGGCGAAGTCCCGTCAGCCGGATGCGGACCGTCGGGGCAGCCGGGGTCGGGCGCGGCCGGATCGCAGGCGAAGCGGCAGCCCGGGACGACGGACACCGACGGAAGCACGGCGGCCAGCGCGCGCACGAGCGTGGATTTCGCGGTGCCCTTCTCCCCGCGGGCCAGGACGCCGCCGACGCCCGGGTGGATCGCGTTGAGGATCAGCGCGAGCCGCAGGTCGTGCTGGCCGAGAACGGCCGAGAACGGGAAGTGCGGATCGGCCGCTTTCGCGGATGCGGACTGTCCGGCGGTCGCGGACGCGGTGTGCGCAGCGTCCGCCGCAGCCTGCGCGGCAACGGCCACAGAAGTGCCTTCCTTCTCTCGGGAGCCCACGCCCGATCGAGCAGAAAAAACCGGCGGACGGCTGGGAGTTCCTGACTCACGCGGCGCGCCCGGCGGCTGACCGGTGACGCTGCGCTCACAGTGGCGGGACCGCTCCGGACTGGACCCACCGTGAGCAGGCAGGAGCCCGCCCGGGTGGATCGGCACCGGATTCCTCCGTGACCGTCGCCTAGAGCATAGCCGGACCATGAGCGGCCGTTGTCGCGGCCACGCCCGCCCGCCGGATCGGCCGCAGCCGGCTACTCGCCCTCGAGGTCGCCTTCCAGGTCGAGATAGACCTCGCGGAGGCGGTCGAGCGTGTCCGGGTCGGGGGCCGACCACAGCTTCCGCTCGGCCGCCTCCAGCAGACGCTCGGCGACGCCGCGCAGCGCCCAGGGGTTCGAGCGGCGCATGAAGTCGGCGTTGGTCTCGTCGAAGACGTAGGCGGCGGCGAGCTTCTCGTACATCCAGTCGTCGACGACGCCCGCGGTCGCGTCGTAGCCGAACAGGTAGTCCACGGTCGCCGCGAGCTCGAAGGCCCCCTTGTATCCGTGGCGCTGCATCGCGGCGATCCACTTGGGGTTGACCACGCGCGAGCGGAAGACGCGGTGGGTCTCCTCGGCGAGCGTGCGCGTCTTCACGGTGTCGGGAACGGCCGAGTCGCCGACGTACGCGGCCGGGGAGGAGCCGGTCAGCGCCCGGACGTAGGCGACCATGCCGCCGTGGTATTGGAAGTAGTCGTCGGAGTCGACGATGTCGTGCTCGCGGGTGTCCTGGTTCTTCGCGGCGGCCTCGATGCGGCGGAACGCGGCGTCCATGTCGGCGCGCGCCTCGCGTCCGTCGAGGCCGCGGCCGTAGGCGTAGCCGCCCCAGACCGCGAAGACCTCGGCGAGGTCGGCGTCGCTGCTCCAGTTGCGGGCGTCGATGAGCGGAAGCAGGCCCGCACCGTACGCGCCCGGCTTTGAGCCGAAGATGCGCGTCGTCGCGCGCCGCCGGTCACCGTGCGCGGCCTCGTCCGTGTCGGCGTGCGCCTTGACGTAGTTGACCTCGACCGGTTCGTCCAGCTGCGCGACGGCCTGAATCGCGTCGTCCACGAGGGAGACCACGTGCGGGAAGGCGTCGCGGAAGAACCCTGAGATGCGGACGGTCACGTCGATGCGCGGCCGGCCGAGCTGTTCGGCGGGAATGACCTCGAACCCGGTGACGCGGCGGGAGGCGTCGTCCCAGACCGGCTCGACGCCGAGCAGCGCCAGGATCTCGGCGATATCGTCGCCCTGGGTACGCATCGCGCTGGTGCCCCAGACCGTGATGCCGACCGAGCGGGGGTAGGCGCCGGTGTCGGCGAGGTGGCGCGCGAGCAGGGAATCGGCGAGGGCGCGGCCGACGTCGTGTGCGTTGCGCGACGGGATCGCCTTGGGGTCCACGGAGTAGAAGTTGCGGCCGGTCGGCAGCACGCTGACCAGGCCGCGGGTCGGCGAGCCCGAGGGCCCGGCCGGGATGTAGCGGCCGTCGAGAGCGCGCAGGACGTTGCCGATCTCGTCAGTGGTCCGACGCAGCCGCGGGACGACTTCGCGGGCGGCGAACCGCAGCACCGCGGCGACGTCGGGAGTGATCCGAGGCCTGTTCACCCCCTCGCTGTTCGCTCCCACTCCGATTTCAGTGGGCCTGTTAACTTCACCAAGCCCAAGCCCGTCAGCTCCGCTGAGCAGCGCGTCGACATCCCATTCCGCCGCCGCCAACGCCTCGATCAGCGCCCTGGCCTCGCCTTCGAGCTCGTCCACGTGCGCCGGGTCGGTCTCAGCGTCCTGCGGCAGGCCGCGCGCCTCGGCAAGGGCGCGCCGCAATCCGGGCAGCGCTCCCCCGCGGCCCTCGTACCCCGCCGCGCCGCCGAAGATCTGGCGCGCGCGGACGATCGCGAGCACGTCGTTGACCAGCTCCTCGCCCTCCGGCGCGCGGCCGAGGATGTGCAGGCCGTCGCGGATCTGCACGTCCTTGATCTCGCACAGATAGCCGTCGATGTGCAGCACGAAGTCGTCGAAGTCGTCCTCGCCCGGCATCGAGTCCTGATGAAGGTCGTGGTGCAGCTGCGCCGCCGTGACCAGTTCCCAGATCTGCGCGCGCACGACCGGTGCCTTTGCCGGGTCCAGGGCCTGCACGGTGGCGTACTCGTCGAGGAGCTGTTCGAGCCGCGCGAGGTCGCCGTACGCGTCGGCACGGGCCATCGGCGGGATCAGGTGGTCCACGACGGTGGCGTGCGCTCGCCGCTTGGCCTGCGTGCCCTCGCCGGGGTCGTTCACGATGAACGGGTACACCAGCGGCAGGTCGCCGAGCACGGCGTCGGGGGCGCAGGACTCTGACAAGCCGAGGCCCTTGCCGGGCAGCCATTCCAGCGTGCCGTGCTTGCCCAGGTGCACGAGCGCGTCCGCGCCGAATCCGCCCTCTGATGCGGGTGCGGCGAGCCAGCGGTAGGCGGCCAGATAGTGGTGGCTGGGCGGCAGGTCCGGGTCGTGGTAGATCGCGATCGGGTTCTCGCCGAAGCCGCGCGGCGGCTGGATCAGCAGGACGAGGTTGTCGAACGTGAGGCTGGCGAGCACGATCTGCGGCGCGTCCGGGCCGGAGTCGTCGACGTACAGCGAACCGGGCGGCTCGCCCCAGTGTTCGCGGATCGCCTCGCGCAGGTCGGTGGGCAGGCTGGTGAACCAGCGTTCGTAGTCGGCCAGCGGCACGCGCGCGGTCGCGGCGGCCAGCTGCTCGGCCGTGAGCCATTCCACGTCGTGGCCGCCCGCGGCGATCAGCGAGTGGATGAGGGTGTCGCCGTCGTCGGGGAACTCCCCCACCGCGTATCCGGCCTCGCGCATGGCCGTGAACAGGCGCACGGCCGACGCCGGAGTGTCCAGGCCCACGGCGTTGCCGATGCGCGCGTGCTTGGTCGGATAGGAGGAAAGCAGAACACCGATTCGCTTGTCGCGGTTGGGTTTGCGCGACAGCGCGGCGTGCCGGGCGGCGATGCCGGCCACGCGGGCGGCGCGTTCGGGGTCCGCGACGTAGACCGCGATCCCATCGGAGTTGTGCTGCTTGAACGAGAACGGAACGGTGATCAGGCGGCCGTCGAACTCGGGGATGGCGACCTGCATGGCGGCGTCCATCGGCGAGAGCGCGGCGTTCGAGTCCTGCCATGCCTCGCGGGTCGAGGTAAGGCAGAGTCCTTGGATGACCGGCACGTCGAGCCGGGCGAGGGCGCCGACGTCCCAGGCGTCCTCGTCACCGCCTGCCGAGGCGTCGGCCGCGACCGCGCCGCCGGCAGCAAGGACTGTCACGATAAGCGCGTCGCAGCCGCGCAGCAGGTCGGTCAGGCCCGTGTTGTCCTGGTCGCCGAGCGAGCGGAGCGAGGCGCAGAAGACGGGGCGCGCGTTGGCGCCCGCGGTCTCGAGGGCGTCGCAGAGCGTGTCGACGAACGCTGTGTTGCCGGAAAGTTCGTGTGCGCGGTAGTAGATCACGCCGACGGTCGGCCGGTCCGGATCCACGGCGCGTGCGCGGTCGCCGGCGTCAGTGCGGAGGCCGAAGAGCGGCGTCGGCTGCGGGGGCTCGAAGTCGCCGCCCGGCTCGTCGCGCAGGACAGCGGCGTCAAGGAACTCCGATAGCCGTGCGAGGTTTTCCGGTCCTCCGGCTAGGAGGTATCCCGACGCTGCGGTCGCCACCGAGAGCGGCACCGAGGAGAGCGCCATGAGGTCGGCGTCGGGCGTGGCTTCGCCGCCGAGCGCGATGGTCGGGATGCCCGCGTGCGCGAGGGCGGCGAGCCCGTCCTCCCAGACGCGCGCTCCGCCGAGCAGCCGCACGATCGCGACGCGCACCCCGTCGAGCAGGGCCGGCAGTTCGGCCGTGGCGACTCGGGCCGGGTTGGCCACGCGGTAATCGGCACGGGGCTGCGCGGCCGGCTGCGGCGCGCTCGCGGCGCGGGCGGCGAGCAGATCGGTGTCGGCGGTGGAGACCAGCAGGATCGTCGGGGGGCGTTCCACGGACACTGTGCGGGCGCTGCCTTTCGCGTCGATGCGTCGAGTGCCGCTCGGATCAGGGGCCTGATCCGCTCGGCGGAGGACCCCGGGGCGTCGCGGCGCCGATCCGGTGCCGTGGACCGGGTCACCGGGCCGCCGCGCGGCGGATCGCCAGCCTATCGCCCCGGCGTCGTTATCCGATCGTCACCTTTCGGTCGCCACCTGGTCACCGGCCAATACGGTCAAAGCATGATCGTTGGTGTTAGGTTCGCACTGTGGCTATCCACCACGCCGCAGAACTCGGCTACCAGCGCGCGGCGGCGGACTATGAGCGCGTCCGCCCCTCGTATCCGACGCGGTCTCTGGCCGTGCTCGCCGACGCGCTCGACCTGCGCGCCGGCCGGTGCGTCGCCGAGGTGGGCGCGGGCACCGGGAAGTTCACCCGGCTGCTGGCGCTGACCGGGGCGCGGGTGGTCGCGCTGGAGCCGGTGGCGGCGATGCGGGACCGGCTGGCCGAGCTGCTGCCCCAGGTCGAGGCGGTGGACGGGCTCGCGGAGGCGACCGGCCTGCCGGACGGCGCGATGGACGCCGTGGTGGCGGCGCAGGCCTGGCACTGGTTCGATCCGAAGGCGGCGCTGGCCGAGGTCGAGCGGATCACGCACCGGCGCGGGCGGCTCGGGCTGGTGTGGAACACCCTGGACGAGACGGTGCCGTGGGTGGCCGAGTACTCGAAGATCTACCGGCAGTGGCGCACCGAGGCGGTGCCGGGGCACCGGGACGGACGGTGGCGCCGGTTCTTCGACGACCTGCCGGGCTGGTCTCCGCTCGCGGCGCAGCATGTGCCGAATCCCTTTGTGACGGACCGCGAAGGCGTGCTCGGGCAGGCGCTCACCTCCAGCGTCATCAGCACCCTGGACGCCCACAGCCGCGCGCAGGTGCGCCACGAGCTGGAGGCGGTGCTCGACCGGCACGAGGAAAGCCGCGGCGACCGCATCGAGATCCCGTACGTGACTGACGTTTACTGGACCGCGCGGATCTAGGCTCCGGCGGGTCCGCGCGCTGCGAGACCTACGTCACATTCTTCGCTGTCACGTTCCGCCGAGCCGTTCCGTCAAGGCCGTGTAACCAACGGGAACGGCTAAGGAGCTCCCCATGGAAGCCCGTCTGAACACCCAGAACAACCCGCTGCTCGGCAAGGTCATCAAGTACGTCAACTCGGCCGGGAAGGTGCTCTCGGACTCGTCGCTGCCGCTCGCCACCCAAGAGCTGGTGAAGCTGCGGGCCAGCCAGATCAACGGCTGCGGGTTCTGCACCGACATGCACTACAAGGACGCGGTGGCGGCCGGCGAGGACCCGCTGCGGCTGAACATGGTGGCGGCCTGGCGCGAGGCGAAGTCCTTCACCGAGGCCGAGCGCGCCGCGCTGGAGCTGGCCGAGCAGGGCACCCGCATCGCGGACGCGGCCGGCGGCGTGCCGGACGAGGTGTGGGCGAACGCGGCCAAGCACTACGACGAGGAGCAGCTCTCGGCTCTGGTAGCGGTGATCGCCCTGATCAACACCTACAACCGGATGAACGTCATCCTTCAGCAGCCGGCCGGCGACTACCAGCCCGGGATGTTCGGCTGAGCATGATCTGAACCGGACGATCTCGACCGGTTCCCGGGGCTGTCGGCGCGCGAGGGCGCCGGCAGCCCCGCGCTGTGTCCGGCGCCCGTGGGTCAGGCGTCAGTGGGTCAGGCGTCAGTGGGTCAGGCGAGCAGCTTGACGAGCGCGACGATCCCGACGCAGACGATCACGACGCGCAGCGCCGTCGGCGGCAGCTTGCGGCCGATGCGCGCGCCGAGCTGGCCGCCGAGGATGGACCCCGCGGCGATAAGCCCGGCGGCGCCCCAGGCGATGTGCGTGGAGGCGATGAAGATGACCGCCGCGACGCCGTTGACCAGCGCGGCCAGCACGTTCTTCGCGGCGTTGAGGCGCTGGAGGGTGTCGGTGAACGCGATGCCGAGCAGGCCGATGAGGATCACGCCCTGCGCCGCGCCGAAGTAGCCGCCGTAGACGCCGGTGCCGAAGACCAGCGTCCAGAGCACCGGGCCGCCGGCGGCGTTCGCGCGTCCGGCCTCGCCCCGGCCGCCCCGGGCGGCCTGGCGGCGGGCGACCCACCGGGCGAGCACCGGCTGCGCGATGACGAGCGCGAGCGCGATCAGGATCAGCGCGGGGACGATCGCCTTGAAGGCCCCGGCGGGCAGTGTGAGCAGCAGGATCGCGCCCGTGACGCCGCCGAGCACGGAGGCGCTGCCGAGCAGCAGCAGCCTGGCGCGCTGCCCTTGCAGTTCCCTGCGATACCCGTGCACGCCGCTGATCACGCCGGGCACCAGGCCCACGGTGTTGGTGACGTTGGCCAGCACCGGCGAGTAGCCGAACGCGAGCAGGGTCGGGAAGGTGATCAGCGTGCCGGAGCCGACGACGGTGTTGATCGTCCCGGCCGCCAGCCCGGCGCCGAGCAGCGCGGCCGCCTCGCCAATCCCATGCGTCACGCGATCAGCGTACCGGGGCGCGTCTAGCAGTCGGCCGAGACGTGCCCCTTACCGCGTGTGTCCCTCGACACTGTGGGTGCTCGTCGCCTATTCGTCTTCGGCGCCGTAAAGCACGTCGGCCGGTGACAGGCGGCGTGGCCGCGGCGTGTGCGCCGGACGGTCGGAGGGCTCGCGGGCCGGGCCGCCGCCCGCCGCTTGCGCCGCCGGAGCGGCCGAGGGGCGCGGACCGGTCGGGCGGGCCGGGTCGCCGCCCTCTCCCCCGCTGCCACCCGCGTTGCCGGGCCCGGAGCCGGGGCCGGGTTCGCCGTTGGCCTGCGGGGTGCCGATCTTGCTGAACGCGCCGCCGATGCCCTCGACCGCCTTGCCCAGCTCGCTCGGCACGATCCAGACCTTGTTCGCCTCGCCCTCGGCGAGCTTCGGCAGCATCTGCAGATACTGGTAGCTGAGCAGCTTGGAGTCGGCGTCGCCCTCGTGGATGGCCTCGAAGACCTTCTTGATCGCCTGGGCCTCGCCGCCGGCGCGCAGCTCCGCGGCCTTGGCCTCGCCCTCGGCCTTGAGGATCATCGACTGCCGGTCGCCCTCGGCACGCAGGATCTCGGCCTGCTTGACGCCCTCGGCCTGCAGGACGGTCGCGCGCCGTTCGCGTTCGGCGCGCACCTGCTTCTCCATGGCCTCGGTGATGTCGCGGTTGGGCTGGATGGTGCGCAGCTCCACGCGGTTGACCCGGATGCCCCAGGGCCCGGTGGCCTGGTCCAGGGCGTCGCGCAGCTCGGTGTTGACCTCGTCGCGGCTGGTCAGGGTGCGCTCCAGGTCCATGCCGCCGACGATGTTGCGCAGCGTGGTGGAGACCAGGTACTCGATGGCCTGCACGTAGTTCTGGATCTCGTAGGTGGCCCGGCGCGGGTCGGTGACCTGGTAATAGACCACCCAGTCGATGTAGACCAGCAGGTTGTCCTCGGTGATGACCTCCTGCGGCGGGAAGGGCACCACCTGCTCGCGCATGTCCACGGTGGCCCGGATGGTGTCCGCCACCGGGACCAGGAAGCGCAGCCCTGGCTCAAGGGTCCGCCGGTAGCGGCCGAAGCGCTCGACGACCTGGGCGCTGGCCTGCGGGACGATCTGCACGGACCGGTAGAGGAAGTAGGTGACCGAAAGCACCACGATCAGCACCACGAGAATCGCGGTGACCACGCTCATCCCTGCCTCCCCTGAATTTGGCGACGGCCCTCAGTCGTTTCGACCCCACTGCCGTGCCGCGATATGACGATGCGGTGAGCTGCAAAAGTTAAAGTACTGACGAGCCCACACGATACTGCGATTATGCCCAAAGTTTCAGCCCGTCAGCCCTAACGCGCCGGGCCGAAAAGATGACCGCTCGGGGCGCGGGCGTCGGCCGAGTCGCGCGCCGGGGGTACGGCGCGCGCCCGGAAGCCCGGATGAGTTCAAATGACCAGCGCGGTCGCGCCGTCGATCTCCAGGACGTGCACGACGGCTCCGGGCTCGAAGACGGCCTCGGGATCGTAGGCGCGGGCGGTCCAGATCTGGCCGCTGAGCCTGATCCGGCCGGCGTGCGCGTCGACGCGGCTGGTGACCAGGGCGTCGCTGCCGACCAAAGCGGCGACGCCGGTGCGCAGTCCCGGACGCGACTGATGGCGCATCACGGCCGGGCGCAGAAAGACGATGAGGCCGACGCTGACGCCCATGAAGACCGGTATCTGCCCGGCCAGCGGCAGGCCCAGCGCCGCCAAAGCGGCGGCCACCGCCGCCGCCGCGGCCGCCATGACACAGGCGAGGGTCGCTGTCGCACTCTCGGCCAACAGCAGTAAGACGGCTGTGACCATCCACCACACCCAGCCCATGCCGACCATGGTACTGACGGCGATCGACTTTGCGCAGTCCGTAGCTGGTTTTTCAGCGCTTGCAGCGTCCTGAGACGGCCGCTTAGCTCAGCCTGCTGATTCGGCGGGCGGGGCCGAGCCGCTGCCCACGGCGCGGGCCGCGGTCACAGCCCGCGCGCGTAGTACCTGCCCCCGGTGCTCTCCACGGCCAGCGGGATGTTGAAACAGGCGGAAAGGTTCTCCGCGGTGAGGGTCAGCGGCACCGGGCCGGCCGCCACGACGCCGCCCTGCCGCAGCATCAGCACGTGCGTGAAGCCGGGCGGGATCTCCTCGACGTGGTGGGTGACCAGGATCGTCACCGGGGAGTTCGGGTCGGCGGCGTGGTTGGCCAGCCGGCGCACCAGGTCCTCGCGGCCGGCCAGGTCGAGCCCGGCGGCCGGCTCGTCGAGCAGCAGCAGCTCGGGGTCGGTCATCAGGGCCCTGGCGATCAGGACCCGCTTGCGCTCGCCGGAGGACAGCGTGCCGTAGGTGCGCTCGGCGAAGCCCTCCATGCCCCACCAGGCCAGCAGGTCGTCGGCGCGGCTGGTGTCGATCTCGTCGTATTTCTCGCGCCAGCGGCCCAGCTGGCCGTAGCTGGCGGTCAGCACGGCGTCGCGGACCCTGGCGGTGCGCCCGAGCCGCTGGTCGACGGCCGCGGAGGTCAGGCCGATGCGGGGACGCAGCTCGAAGACGTCCACCTTGCCGAGGGTGTCGCCGAGGATGGTGGCGGTGCCGCTGCTCGGATGCAGGTTCCCGGCGGCGATCTGCAGCAGCGTGGTCTTGCCGGCCCCGTTCGGCCCGACCACCACCCAGCGTTCGCCCTCGGCGACCCGCCAGGTGATCCCGCTCAGCAGCTTCTTCCCGTCCCGCACCAGGGAGACGTCGACCAGGTCGAGCACGTCCGTCATGTGGCCAAACCTATAGGGTGCGGATGACGGGCCGGTAGCGTGGGGCCATGCAATCGGAGATCGTCGGGGCGCCGGACGGGCGCCCTCTGGGCCTCTCGGACGACGCGCCGACGCTGCTGGTCACGGTGTTCGGGGCGGACCGGCCGGGGGTGACCGCCGCGCTGTTCGAACAGATCACCGAGTTCGAGGCGCGCACCGGCTACGCCGCGCAGGTCGCGGACGTCGAGCAGATAGTGCTGCGCGGCCGGCTTGTGCTCGGCGTGCTGGTCACGGCCCCGCAGGACCAGACCGAGTTCCGGATCGCGCTGCACCGGTGGGCGGCGGCGTGGAAGCTGGACGTGGAGATCACCGAGGGGCGCGGCGACAACCGCAGGCGCCGGGCCGGGCGCAGCCGGGTGACGGTGCTCGGGGCGCCGCTGACCGCCGGGGCGATGGGGACGGTGGCCGGGCGGATCGCCGAGGCGCAGGGCAACATCGACCGGATCGTGCGCCTGGCGAAGTACCCGGTCACGGCGATCGAGCTGGACGTGTCGGGCGTGGATCCGGCGCGGCTGCGCGGGGTCTTGGCCGCCGCGGCGGCCGAGGCCGGGGTGGACATCGCGGTGCAGCGCTCGGGGCTGGCGCGGCGGGCCAAGCACCTGGTGGTGATGGACGTCGACTCCACGCTGATCCAGGACGAGGTGATCGAGCTGCTGGCCCGGCACGCGGGCTGCCTGGAGCAGGTTGAGCAGGTGACGGCGGCGGCGATGCGCGGCGAGCTGGACTTCACCGCGTCCCTGCGCGCGCGGGTGGCGCTGCTGGAAGGCCTGCCCGAGACGGTGTTCGACAAGGTGCGCGCGGAGGTGCGCTACACGCCGGGCGCTAAGACGTTGGTGCGTACGCTCAAGCGGTTGGGTTACCAGGTCGGGATCGTCTCCGGTGGTTTCACTCAGATCACAGACACGCTCGTCGGTCAGCTCGGGCTGGACTTCGCGGCGGCCAACACGTTGGAGGTCGCGGAGGGCAGGCTGACCGGCCGGGTCGTCGGTGACGTAGTCGACCGGCCGGGTAAGGCGGCGGCGCTGCTGCGGTTCGCCACGACGGCCGGGGTGCCGCTGTCGGAGACCGTGGCGATCGGCGACGGGGCGAATGACCTGGACATGCTGGCGGCGGCCGGGCTCGGCGTCGCGTTCAACGCCAAGCCGTTGGTGCGCGAGGCGGCGGACACGGCCGTGAACGTCCCCTTCCTCGACACGATCCTGTTTCTGCTGGGGATTCCGCGCGAAGAAGTCGAGGAGGCGGACGAGGCGTCAGGCGTCGCGGAGACCATGGGGGCCGAACCGGACGCCTGACGTCGGTGCGTGCGTCTGCGTGCTGCCGCGCTATTGAGCGGTCGCTGGTGTCGTCGCGGGCTTCGGGCGCAGGACTGAGGCGAGGCCGAGCGTCGCGAGCAGGCCGATGACGCAGTACGCGCCGAGGATGAACAGCGGTTCGGCGGTGTTCGCGCCGCCGAAGTAGGCGACCGAGCGGGTGGCGTCGGTGCCCGCTCCCGGCGGGAAGAACGCGCCGATCCCGCGCCAGAACGGCGGGATGAGCGCACGGGCGTAGGCCCCGCCGGCCGACGGGTTGCCGAGGATCACGAACAGCAGCACGGCGACGCCGATGCCGAGCACGCCGAGGGCGACCTGCAACGCCATGGTGACCGCACCGGCGCCGAACACGACGAGCGCCCCGACCACGGCCAGGTGCCAGAAGCTGCCGGGCAGCGCGCCGAGTTCGTGCTGCACGAGCCAGGCGCCGACGCCGCCGGCCACGCAGGCGCTCAGGGCGAGGGCGATAAGGCGCACGACGGCGCGGGTGGGCGTCGCGGGGCGTGTTCCGGCGCTGACACCGAGGATCGAGGCGATCAGGTAGCCGGTGACGGTCCAGCCGACGGCCATGTAGAAGGAGGAAAGGCCGCCGTTGTCCGCGGCCGCGACGGGCACGACGTCGCGGACGGTGACAGTGCGCTGCTGCTGTGCCTCGGCGCTCTGGATGATCCGGGTCACCGCGTTGGAGATGGACGGGCTCGCGGCGGAGGCGACGTAAAGGGTGTCGGTGCTGCTGGTCGGGTCGATGATCAGCGCGCCGGTGCTGGTGCGGTCGGCGACGCGGGAGCGAGCGGTCTGCTCGTCGGCGATCAGGCGCGGGGTGAGCGGCTTGCCGGGCAGGCTGGCAAGGCCGGCGACGGCCTGGCCCTGAACCGTGGTCGGCGCGACGACGTCGAACGGCAGGTTCTTGGCCGTCGGGTGATGCAGGGCACCGACATAGGACAGGATGAAGCCGACGCCGAGGCACAGGGTCGCGATGACGAGGATGGCGGAACGCGGCCTGACGGCGTCTTTGATCTCGTACCAGACGCCTGCCGGACGTTGCGGGCCTGTGTCCGCTGGAACTTCTGTGTCCGCCGCGACTGCGGGAATCACGTCGGTGTCGGGCTCGGGGGCGGGTGTGGCGGCAGCGGGTGGAGCGCCGTTGGCTGCGGTACGGGCCTCGGTGGCGTTTTCGAGCTCGTCGCGTTCCGTCATGCTGCCATTGTGGGTGCGCCGCGGCGCTATCGCTCGCCGGAGCGGGCCCGCGCGGCGGCTGCGCTGGCCTGCGGTTTTCTGTGCGCGGCCGGGTAATGCCTTGGACGGCGCGGTCGTGAGCTGCGAGGATGACGCCGTGTCAGCGCGTGCCGAAACCACCTCGCCGGTCATGGATATGGTCGATCTCACGCCGGTCGAGCCGGGCGCGGGAGTGCCGCCGTGGCGTGATCCGCGGTGGCTGGCCGAGGCGGTGGCGTGGATCGACGAGCGGCTGGGGGCTGTGGGACTGCGGCGCTCCAGCATTCCGGCGCTGCGGGGACGCATGTGGTCGGTGGTGGCTCGGGTGCCGGTCGGCGCGCACGGAACAGTGTGGTTCAAGGCAAACCCGCCGGGCTCGGCCTTCGAACCGGGGCTGATCGCCGCGCTCGGGCAGTGGGCGCCGGGGATGGTGCCGCCGGTGCTCGCCGTGGACACCGAGCGTGCGTGGATGCTGGCATCTGATGCCGGATCGCGCCTACATGAGGTGCTCGATCGCGACCCGGATCCGGCGCATCTGATCCCGGTGCTGCAGAGGTACGCCCGCCTTCAACGAGACCTTTCGACGCGTACCGGCGAACTGCTCGCGCTCGGCGTGCCGGATCTGCGGCCGACGACGCTGCCCGAGCGGCTGGAGACGCTCCTCGCTGACCAAGCACTGCTGGCTGCGATCGGCGAAACCCGATCCGAGGCGTTGCACGGCTTCCTGCCCAAGCTGCGCGAGCGTTGCGCGCTGCTTGATGCGTTCGGCATCGCGGCTTCGCTCGACCACAACGACCTGCACCCGAACAACGTGTTCGGGTCCGGCGACAGCGGGCTGGTGTTCGATTGGGGGGATGCGTCGATCGGCCATCCCTTCAGCACCCTGCTGGTGGTCTTGCGCGCGGCGAGAGCGCATTTCGGCGCGGCCGATCTCAGCCGCCTGCGCGCCGCTTACCTCGAGCCGTGGCTTGGGGACGGGTACCGCCTCGCCGAACTGGAGCGCGCGGCCGACCTGGCGATCAGGATCGCGCCGATCTCGCGGGCGACGACCTGGCGGCGGGTCTTCCCGTGCTTCGCCGGCGTCGAGGAGTCGAACGCCAGCGTGGCGCGCTGGCTCGTGCACCTGCTCGCGTCCGACCCGCTCGGCGAGTTCGAGCTGGCCTGAGCGGCGGCCGCTGACCGGCCGTCAGAGGTCAGCCGTTGTGCGAACCCCAGATCGCGACGACGACCAGCACGGCGAAGATCGCGACCATGCCGAGGGCGACGTACATCGCCTGGCGGCGTCCGGCCGCCCGCGTGGTCTCCCGCCACTCGCGCGGCGGCCACTCCTCCTCCGGCTGCGCCGCCGCGTCCCGGCTTTGCGGCGCGGCGTCGCGGGGAGTGTCAGTCTCGCTCATACGGCAAGTCTCCCACCTGCGGCCGCGGCGGCCGGTGCCGGGGGTGCGGCGCGGCGCACCGCGGGTCGCCGCCCGGTGCTCAGTCGGCCTCTTCGGCCAGCTGTTCGAGCACGGGCAGCGCGTCGACGAGCGTCGAGTACTGCTCCGGGGTCAGCCGCGCGACCCGCTCGGCGAGCATCGCCGAGCGCTCGGTGCGGATCTTCTCCAGCAGCGTGCGCGCGGCCTCGGTAACCACGATGTGGCAGGAGCGGCCATCCTCCGGGTCCGGGATCTTCTGGACCAGGCCGGCCTCCACGAGGCCGCTGACGGTGCGGGTCATCGAAGGCGCGGCCACCTTCTCGCGCGCGGCCAGCTCGCCCTGCCGGATCGGGCCGTGCTTCTCCACCATGACCAGGGCGGAGATCTGCGCGAAGGTCAGCTCGCTGGTGGAGCGCTGGGCCAGCCGCCGGTGCAGGCGGCCGACCGCGACACGCAGGCGGGTGATGTCCTGCGGATCCGTCGGCGGGGTGGTCATTGTCAAACCTTAGCTCGGCTCTCGCGCCGGGGCCGTATCGCGGACGCCAGCGCGCCGACCAGGCTCATCCCGATGGCGAGCCAGAACACGACGATCAGTCCGTCGTGGAAGGGCCCGGAGATCAGGTGCGGGAAGAACTGGCGGCCGGTGAGCGTCGCCGCGTTGTGCGCCGGCAGCGCGCCGAGGACGTGGGAGCCGAGTAGTTGCTGTATCGGGTTGTACCCGAGGAAGGCGGCGAACAGCACGCCCACCGGGGGCAGCGCGGCGACGGCGTGGGCGGCCTGCGCGGGGACGCCCTGCGCGGTCAGCCCGCTGTAGAGGGTGCTCGGCAGGCTGGAGGCCAGGCCGACGACCATCAGCGAGAAGAACAGGCCGATGGACAGCACCATGCCGGAGTTCTGGAAGGTCGAGCGGATCCCGGAGGCCGCGCCGCGCTGGTGCGCCGGGACGCTGTTCATGATCGCGGAGGCGTTCGGCGCGGAGAACAGGCCGGAGCCGAGGCCGTTGAGCAGGATCAGCGCCGCGAACACCGGGTAGCTGAAGTCGGTGGGCAGCAGCAGCATCCCGCCGAAGGTGGCCGCCATGAGCAGCAGGCCGCCGATGGCGAAGGAGCGGTGCCCGAACCGGTCCGAGAGCCGGCCGGCGATCGGCCCGGCGACCAGGAACCCGACGGTGAGCGGGACGAGGTAGATGCCGGCCCACAGCGGGGTCTGCGCGTAGTCGTAGCCGTGCAGCGGCAGCCAGATGCCCTGCAGCCAGATGATCAGCATGAACTGCAGGCCGCCGCGGGCCACCGACATCAGCAGGCTGGCGGCGTTGGCCCCGGCGAAGACGTGCGAGCGGAACAGCCGCAGCGGGAACATCGGCTCGGCCGTGCGCGCCTCGATGACCAGGAAGGCGGCCAGGACGACGGCGCCGCCGACCAGTCCGGCGATGATCAGCGGATTCGTCCAGCCCATGGTGTGGCCGCCGTAGGGCTGGATGCCGTAGGAGATGGCGGCCAGCAGCGCGGTCAGGCCGATCGCGAAGGTCGCGTTGCCCCACCAGTCGATGCGGCCGGGGCGGCGGGTGGAGTTGTCGTGCAGTGACTTGTACGCCCAGATGGTGCCGATGACGCCGATCGGGACGTTGACCCAGAACACTGAGCGCCAGTCCCAGTCGGCCAGCACTCCACCGAGGACTAGCCCGATGAACGAGCCGGCGAGCGCGGCGACGATGTTGATGCCGAGTGCGGTACCGCGCTGACGGGCGGGGAAGGCGTCGGTGATGATCGCGGTCGAGTTCGCCATCAGCATCGCGCCGCCGACGGCCTGCACCACGCGCCAGCCGATCAGCCAGAGCGCGCCGTGCCCGCCGGTGAACGGGTCGAGGGACAGGATGATCGAGCAGACGGTGAAGACCGCGAAGCCGAGGTTGTAGATCTTCACCCGGCCGTACATGTCGCCGAGCCGGCCGAGCGTGACCACGAGCACTGCAGTGACGAGCATGTAACCCATCAGCATCCACAGCAGATAGCTGACGTTGCCCGGCTCGAGCGGGTTGAGCCGCACGCCGTTGAAGATGGCCGGCAGCGAGATCAGCACGATGGAGCTGTTGATCGTCGCCAGCAGCATGCCGAGCGTGGTGTTGGACAGTGCCACCCACTTGTAGTGCGGGTGATCGGGGCCTGAGGACAGCGCGCCGCGGAACCCGCGCGGTTGCGGGATCGCGGCGGTGCCTATGGAGGTCCCGGCGTCGGTTACGCCGGCGGCATTCGCCATCGCGTTCGCGGTCTGACGCTCTTCGGTGTCGAGCCCCTCGGTTTCGAGTTCTCCGATGTCACTGTCCGACGGCATGCTGGCGGCTCCCATATAGTTAGCTTACGTTAACTAACTATAGGCGGCAGGTGATCGCCCCGCAAACCGAGTGACGGTGCCCCGGCGGGCCGGCCGGCCCACGGCCGCATTTCCGCTAAGTCAACAAAGCGTCAAGATCCGCCCATTGCCCGGCTAACTTCCGAACCGGGCCGCCGCCGCGCTCGTGACAGGTCGAGTCACCCTCTTATATGTTCGTCCGCCAACAGTCCGAGATCGCTGCGCAGGGGAGGTCGGGTTCGCCCGTGGGCTCGCACAGCAAGCCGAAGGGTCGCGGCGACTACCGGCATAGCAAAGCCCTGACTCGTGCTGGCACCGAGCAGTCGTGGACCAGGCGCTATCCCGCGATCACCGCGGCGGCGCTGGCCGGAACCGTGGTCGGCGGCCCCGGCGGCGTGGCGGCGGCGATGGCGTTCTCGGCCCACCCCGCGGACT
>NZ_DASRGV010000363.1:0-31863 GCF_035650855.1 Actinocrinis sp.
CCACGACCGACTGGGAGCGGCAGAGCGGGTGGATGCTGGGCACCCGGGTGCGCGGGACCGTGCACGGCGGGCGCGGCGTCGGTGGCGGCATCGAGGCGTGGACCGGCATCGGCCCGATCGGCTTCCTGGACACCATGGTGATCACGGCCTGGGAGCCGCCGCACCGCTGCCTGGTCGAGCACACCGGCCGGCTGCTCAAGGGCAGCGGCGCGTTCGAGGTGGCGGACGCCGGCCTCGGTGTCAGCAGGCTGACCTGGACCGAGGACATCAAGCTGCCGCTCGGCGTGCTCGGCCGGATCGGCTGGCCGCTGGTGCGCCCGGTGGTCCGGCTCGGCATCGCGCACTCGCTCGGCAAGCTCGCCGCGGCGGTTTCACACGGCGGCTGAGAGATGCGCTGCTCGGCCCGATCCGCGCGCGGCCGGGCGTTGACACTAAGTCAGTGGTCTCCTACGATCCGCGCTGGCGGTTAGGGGTAAAAACCCTGACTCGTCACGCAATACCCTTACCCATGCGCGTTTGCACCCCTTGGTTCGCAATTTCTTCCTCGCTGCGCCGAAGGAGTCGCTCATGACCGCACGTATGCGCGCGCTGATACCCGCGCTCGCCGCACTCGCCCTGGCCGGGCTGGCCGCGCCGGCCGCCTCCGCCGACCCGGTTCAGGACCCTATCCCGGTCGGCCCGAACATGTACTTCACCGCCGCCGTCAACCCGCAGGCCGCCTCCACCGGCACGGTGCCCGTCATCAAGGTGATCTGCCCCGGCCCTTACCAGCCGGGACAGACCGGTCACCCGATCTCCGGCCAGTACGTCGAGGCGTACGCGGTCGTCCCGCCGACCTCCAGCTTCGTCGGCTACACCGGCTCGGCCGCCGACCAGATCGACGCGCTGTTCAGCGGCGCGGTCCCCTCCACCGTCAACCCGCCCGTGGTGATCAAGAACTTCTTCGTGGAGGTGCCCATCCCGACCACGCTGAACCTGCCCTGCGGCGGCACGGGCACGGTCTCGTTCGTGCCGATCCCGACCAGCCCCACCGCGCAGGGGTACGCGGTGAAGGTGGATTACGCGAACATCGCCGTCTGAGCTCCGCCCGGCTCGCGTCTCGGGACCGGTCGGCCGAGAATCGGAGAGAAAATCTCGGGCACCGGTGTCGATCCGGCCGCCGGCCGTTCGTATAGAGGGTGAAGGCCGGCCGGAAGGCGGCCGCGAACCAGAGACGACCTGGAGCTTCCCATGAACAAGTACCTGCTCGGCATCTACACCCCCGAGGGCCCCGTGCCGCCGCCCGAGGTGCTCGGCCCGATCATGAAGGGCGTCGCCGACGTGATCCAGGAGGCCAAGGACGCCGGCGCCTGGGTCTTCAACGGCGGGCTGCACGCCCCGAGCACGGCCACGGTGCTGCGCCGCAAGGACGGCGACGTCCTGATGACCGACGGCCCGTTCATCGAGGGCAAGGAGTACCTGGGCGGGTTCACCATCGTCCAGGCGCCCGACCTGGACGGGGCGCTGGAGTGGGGCCGCAAGCTCGCCCAGGTGATCGGCCTGCCGATCGAGGTGCGGCCGTTCGTGGACGACTCCGGGCGCTTCGCCGAGCCGACCGGGCGCTGAGCGCGGCGTGGCGGCACCGGATCAGGGGACCGGCTCGGCGATCGAGCGGGTCTTCCGCGAGCAGTACGGCCGCGCGGTGGCGGTCCTGGTCCGCTCCTTCGGCGACATCGAGCTCGCCGAGGAGGCGGTCCAGGACGCCTTCGCGGTCGCGGCGGAGCGCTGGCCTGCCGACGGCGCTCCGCCGAGCCCGGCCGGATGGATCATCACCACCGCCCGCAACCGGGCGATCGACCGGCTGCGCCGGGAGTCTTCGCGGGAGGACCGGCAGACCAGGGCCGCGCTGCTGCTCGGCGGCTACGGGGGAACCGCCGGAACTGCGGGCATCAGCGGCGCGGTAGGAATCACAGGCGCCGAGGACAGCGCAGAGGAGGACGGCCCCGTGCACGACGACCGGCTGCGGCTGATCTTCACCTGCTGCCACCCGGCCCTCTCCCCCGAGGCGCGGGTCGCCCTGACGCTGCGTCTGCTCGGCGGTCTGAGCACAGCCGAGATCGCGCACGCGTTCCTCGTGCCGGAGCCGACGATGGCGCAGCGGCTGGTGCGTGCGAAAGGAAAGATCCGCGACGCGCGCATCCCGTACCGGGTGCCGAAGGAGGCTGATCTGCCGGACCGGCTGCGCGCCGTTCTCGCCGTCGTCTATCTGATCTTCAACGAGGGCTACACGGCCAGCTCCGGCGACCGGCTCGTGCGCGACGATCTGTGCGCGGAGGCGGTTAGGCTCGGCCGGCTGCTGGTCGAGCTGATGCCAGACGAGCCGGAGGCGCTCGGCCTGCTCGCGCTCATGCTGCTCACGCAGGCGCGCCGGTCCGCGCGCACCGGCCCGGACGGAAGCCTGGTGCCGCTGACCGAACAGGACCGCGAGCACTGGGACCGGGCGCTGATCGCCGAGGGCCGGGAACTGGTGCGCCGCTGCCTGAAGCGCGACCGGCCGGGCCCGTACCAACTCCAGGCCGCGATCAACGCAGTGCACTGCGACGCGCCGATCGCCGCAGCCACCGACTGGTCGCAGATCCTGCGCCTCTACGACCATTTGATGACGATCGCGCCGACTCCGGTCACGGCGCTCAACCGCGCGGTCGCGGTGGCGGAGGTCGACGGTCCGCAGGCGGCGCTCGGGCTCGTCGACTCCCTCGGGCTCGACGGATTCCACGTGTACCACGTCGTGCGCGCGGACCTGCTGCGCCGGCTAGGCCGCGCGAACGAAGCGTCGCTCGCTTATCAGTGCGCGATCGAGCTGACGCAGAACTCTGCGGAACAAGAATTCCTGCGGCGCAAGCAACGCGAGCTGAGCTAACATCGATCACATGACTGCCGGGTTGGTTCTTCGCCGCGTGCGACTGGACCGCGAGCGGAACGGTTACCCGGCTATCGCTTGATCACCGCGCGGGCCCGAGGCCCGCCCCCTGCGCCGATCCCGCATAGGCGGAGATTGCAGGGAGAGGAGGTGATCGCATGACCCGCCCGAAGCACAGCGTGGAACCAGCCGTCTGGAACGAATTCGTCGCTCGCCACGCGAGCGGCGGCGTCATCGACGGCACGGTGGTCAGCGTCGTTCCGTTCGGCGCGTTCGTCGACGTCGGCGACGGCGTCCACGGCCTGCTGCACGAGTCGGCCTGGGGCACCCGGCCCGAACCGGGATCGCGTGTCGCGGTGCGGATTCTCGCGCTCGACGTCGAGAACCGTCGCGTGAGCCTGACTCCCGCGTAACGCGGGCGTAGGCGGTAGGCGGTGCGGGGGCGGGCACTGAGCCCGTCCCCGCATCCTCACGCCCACCCGACCCTCAGTGCGCCCAGGCCTCTACCCCGGTGGTGACCCGCTCGCCGGTCTCAGCGGCCTGATCGATCGCGAGCGCGATGAGGTGGTCCTGGCAGGCCTGCGCGAGCGGGTACGGCTCCGGCCCCTCGTCGTGCACCCAGGCCGCGGTCGCGGCGAGGATGCTCGCGATCGCGATCTCCTCGTCCATCAGCCGCAGGCCGAGGAACGGGTTGCGGTACACCACCTCCCCGTCGAAGGAGAAGTGCTCGGTGTCGTGGCCGTCGAGGTTGAGGTCCTGGCCGAGTTGCGAGCGTACGAGCTGCGATTTCAGCACGGTGCGCGGGCCGGCCCAGCGCACGACCGTGTCGTCGGCCAGTTCGCCGTGGCTGCCGCGGATCACGATGCGGCGCAGGCGCAGCCGGTTGTGCCACTGGTTGCTTGTGAAGTCGTAGAGCCCTGAGGCACCGTTGCCGAAGTCGAGGGTCGCGAGCGTCGTCTCGGCATCCTTGGCCGACTCGTCGCCGGTCCAGCCGTCGCGGGTCAGCGGATCGAGCAGCGGCGCGGTGAATCGCGACGCCGTCACGCGCACCGGCTCGAAGTCCACGCCCAGCAGGCCCCTGATCATCGAGACCGCGTGGTATCCGTGCGTCGAGGAGACCTGCACCGAGGTCGGCCGGCCGATCGTGCCGCGCTCGACGAGTTCGCGCCGGGCCGCGTGGCCGGGCATGAGCAGGTACTGCTCGGCGACCTGCACCATCCGCCGCTCGCCGACCCGGGCCCACAGCGCGCGCAGGCCGTCGGCGTCCGGCGCGGGCGGGGTCTCGGCCAGCACCTTGACCCCGGCCTCCACCGCCGCGGCGATGACCTCGGGATTGGCCGGCCAGCTGACGCTGGTGACCACGAAGTCAGGGCTCTGCTTGGAGATCAGCTCCTGCGGCGAGAGGTACGCCGGCACCCGCCAGTGCGCGGTGATGCGCTCCGCGCTCCGCGCGCGACGCGCGGCGGCCCCGACCAGCGTGAGCCGGTCGGGCAGCAGGGCGGCGAGGCGCACGAAGAACTCCGCGCGCCAGCCGCTGCCGATGATGCCGAAGGTGGTGGGCGTCGGTGTGGTCACGCGGCGATCCTTTCGGGCGCTGCCTTTTCGCGCCGCGCCATGTCGCGGTCCTCCGGAGTATTCAACGCCTCTGCCGTGCGCCCGGTTCGACCGCGCTCGACGCGCACCGCGGTGATCGCCAGGGCGAGGCCGACGGCGCCGAGCGCGGCGGCCACCGCGTTGGGCGAGCCGTATCCGAACCCTGCCGCGATGGCCAGGCCGCCGAAGTAGGCGCCGATGGAGTTGGCGATGTTGAAGGCCGCCTGGATCGAGGCGGCGGCCAGGTTCGGCGCGCCGCCCGCCAGCGCTATAATCCGCCCCTGCAGCGTGGGCAGCCCGGCCAGCGAGCAGAGCGGGAACAGGAAGATCGCCGCCGGCGGTGACCCGGTTGTGGTCGGCGGCCAGGAACGCGATCGAGACCGCGATCTGCGCGCCGAGCGAGCACAGCAGCGTGCGCGCCGGCCAGCGGTCCGAGAGCGGCGCGCCGACCAGGTTGCCGATCGTCATGCCGAGGCCGAAGAGGGCGAGCAGCCAGGTCATGCTGGAGTCGGCGTAGTGGGCGACGTTCGTCATCATCGGGGTGATGTAGCTGAAGGTGGCGAACAGTCCGCCGCCGCCGACCATCGCCACGCCGAGCACCAGCCACACCTCCGGCTTGGCGAAGGCGCGCAGCTCGCCGCGCAGCGAGGACTGTGCGCCGCCGGCGGCCTCCGGCGCGGAAGCAGCGCCCTGTTCATCAGCACTCTGCGTCCGGGCTCCGGCATCCGCGGGCACGGCCAGCGCGACCGCGAGTACGGCGAGCACCGCGATGAGGCCGACGATCGCGTAGACGAGCCGCCAGCCGGCGTGCTGGCCGAGGATCGTGGTGAGCGGTACGCCGACGATGTTCGCCACGGTCAGCCCGGCGAACATCACCGCCATCGCGCTGTTGCTGCGCGTCTTGTCCACCAGGGAGCCGGCCACCACCGCGCCGGCGCCGAAGAACGCGCCGTGCGGCAGTCCGGTGGCGAACCGGGCGAGCAGCACGAGGCCGAAGCTGGGCGCCAGCGCCGAGAGCAGGTTGCCGGCCGCGAACCAGCTCATCAGCACCAGCAGCACGGGCTTGCGCCGGTACCGCACCGAGGCGGCGGTGAGCAGCGGCGCGCCCACCACCACCCCGAGCGCGTACGCGGAGATCAGCTCCCCGGCCCGCGGAATCGAGACGGACAGGTCGGAGGCGACCTGCGGCAGCAGGCCCATCACGACGAACTCCCCGGTGCCGATGGCGAATCCGCCGACGGCGAGGGAGAGCAGGGCACGGCGTACAGCGCCGGAAAGCATGTCGCTGCCAACTTCCTTGTGTCGGGACGGCGACGGCGCTGTCAGCCCCACCCAGTGCGTTCAGTTATTACCAAGGGTACCGGCCGGCCGGGCGCGCGAAGGAATCACGCGGCGTCGAGCCGGGCCACTTCCTCGGCGGACAGCTTCAGGTCCACGGCCTGCGCCGAGTCCTGGATCGTCTCGGGCCGCGAGGAGCCGGGGATCGGGATGACCACCGGCGCCTTGGCCAGCATCCAGGCCAGGCAGACCTGCTGCGGGCTGATCCCGTGCGCCTTGCCGACCTCGGCGAAGGCGCCGAACCTGGAGCCGAGGTCGCCGGCGCTCGAGATGCCGCCGAGCGGGCTCCACGGCAGGAACGCGATGCCGAGCCGCGCGCACAGCTCGAGCTCCGGCTCGCTGGAGCGGAACGAGGGCGAGAACTGGTTCTGCACGCTGACGAGGCGGCCGCCGAGGATCTCGTTGGCCTGCTGGATCTGCTGCGGGTTCGCGTTGGAGATGCCGGCCATCCGGATCTTGCCCGCGTCGAGCAGGTCGCGGATCGCGCCGACCGAGTCGGCGTAGGGCACGCGCGGGTCCGGGCGGTGGAACTGGTACAGCCCGATCGCCTCGACGCCCAGGCGCTTGAGCGAGGCGTCGCAGGCCTGCTTGAGGTACTCCGGCGAGCCGTTGACCGTCCAGCTGCCGTCCCCGGGACGCAGGTGGCCGCCCTTGGTCGCGATCAGCACATCCGAGGTGTCCCCGCCGTAGCTGGCCACCGCGCGGGCGATCAGGGACTCGTTGTGCCCGACCTCGTTCGCGTGCAGGTGGTAGGCGTCCGCGGTGTCGAACAGGGTGATTCCGGCGTCCAGCGCGGCGTGGATCGTGGCGATCGAGCGCTGCTCGTCCGGCCGTCCCTCGATCGACATCGGCATGCCGCCGAGACCGATGGCGCCGACCTGGACGTCGCCGATGCGGCGAGTCTGCATGGGGGTTCCTCCCGTATCTGACAGGTACAGTCCCAGCCTCCCTGCCCAGGATTAAGCTGTCCAACAGAGAAATCTGATGCCGCTCAGCACAGCTGCTGCTCAATAGGGGTGAGGGACGTGGAACTGCGCCAGCTGGAGCACTTCGTCGCGGTCGCGCAGGAGTGCCACTTCACCCGGGCGGCCAAGCGGCTGCACATCGCCCAGTCGGGCCTGTCCGCCTCGATCCGCTCGCTGGAGCGGGAACTGGGCGCTCCGCTGTTCCTGCGCAGCACCCGGCAGGTCCAGCTGACCCCGGCCGGCCAGGCGCTGCTGGGCGAGGCGCTGCGCGCGCTGTCGGCGAGCAACGCGGCGAAGGACGCGGTCGCCGCCGTGCAGGGCCTGCTACGCGGACGGCTCTCGATCGGCTCGCTGCAGTGCCTGCACGCGGTGCACGTGCCGACGCTGCTGGCCGGGTTCCTCTCCGAGCACCCCGGGCTGGAGATCCAGCTGCGGCAGGGCGGCTCGGACGAGCTGATCGAGCTGGTGCGCACCGGCCGGCTCGACGTGGCGTTCGTCTCCAAGCCCGGCTCCGGACGCTGCCCCGACGACGTGGTCATCCAGGCACTCGACCGCGAACCGCTGGCGCTGGCCTGCGCGCTCGACCACCCGCTGGCGGGCAACGGGCAGGTCAAGCTGGCCGACCTGGCCGAGGAGCAGTTCGTGGACTTCCCGGCGGACTGGGGCACCCGCGACCTGGCCGACCGGGTGCTGACCGCGGCCGGCATCGAGCGGCGGGTCGCCCTGGAGGTCACCGACGTGCACTCGCTGCTGGACCTGGTGGCGTACGGACTGGGCGTGGCGCTGGTGCCGCGGTCCTACTCGGTGAAGACTGACCGGGTGCGGTTCATCGAACTGGCCGGCGAGGTGCCCGCGTGGGAGACGGTCAGCGTCACGACCGACCCGACCAGCGCGGCCGCGGCCGCGCTGCTGCGCGAGGTGGACCGGGTGAAGGCGGCAGCCGGTTAATTCGCTTGTCAGTCAACGAAATTTCGGATACGCACCGTGCTAGACGGCTCTTCGAAGAGCGCGCGACAAGTCCCACGGAGGGGCCGATGCGGGGCATAGGGCAACTGAGGCGAAAACTCTGGAACTGGCTGACGACGCACGACCGCGGGCTGCTCGCGCTGCGCCGCGCGGGCCGGGCGGCGATCGTGATGCCGGTGCTGTTCGCGTTCTGCGCGAAGGTGCTCCACAACGGCGACATCGCGACCTACGCCGCGTTCGGCTCCTTCGCGATGCTGATGCTGGTCGACTTCGGCGGCTCGATGCGGGACCGGCTGCAGGCGCAGCTGACCCTCGCGGTCGCCAGCGCGGTGCTGGTGTGCCTGGGCACGCTGGCCTCGCGCGAGCAGTGGCTGGCGGCCGCGGCGATGACCCTGGTCGGCTTCGGTGCGCTGTTCGTCGGCGTGGTCAGCTCGGTGCTCGCCGGCGCGACCACCGCGCTGCTGCTCTCGTTCATCCTCCCGGTCTCGCTGGCCAGCAGGCCCGGGGTGATCCCGGACCGGCTGGCCGGCTGGGGCATCGCCACGGCCGCCGCGCTGCTCGCGGTCTCGCTGCTGTGGCCGGCGCCGGCGAGCGACCCGCTGCGCGGAAGGGCGGCGGCCGCGTGCCGGGCCATCGCGACCAGGCTGTACCTCTCGGTCTCGCTGCACCGCGCCGGGGTCGATGTGAAGTCCGCGCCGCAGTATCAGGCGGCGGTGACCGCGTCCGAGACCGCGATGGCCGATCTGAACCGCGTCTTCCTCGCCACGCCCAACCGGCCGACCGGGCTGAGCACCTCGGCGCGGGCCGTGGTGCGACTTGTCGACGAGCTGAGCTGGCTCAGCGCGATCCTGGCGCAGTCGCGCTCGCTCAACTGCGCCATGCCGAATCCGGCCGCGTGCAAGGTCAAGAACGCCGCCGCGGCGGTGCTGGAACGCGGCGCCGAACTCCTGGAATCGCCGCGGGCGAGCCTGGACGGCCTGCACGACGCCCTCACCGCGCTGCGCGAGGCGCTGACCAAGCTGGAACGCGACGCCATCGGCCAGCTGCCCATGCAGTCCACGGTGTTTGAAGGGGCACAGTTCGAAGGCGCCACGGTCTCCGGCGCGGCGGTTTCCGGTTCGGATGACGCGCCGCCCACGCCGGAGCAGCTGCGCCGGGCCGAGTCGATCATGCTGGACGAGCACGTCAGCGAGGTCATCGACGCGCTCGACCCGAGCTTCCGGGCGCAGGAGATCAGCTTCGTCGCCTCCCTGATCGGCCGCAACATCGAACTGGCCGCGCGGGCGGAGCGGCGCTCGTGGCTCGACCGGCTGCTCGGCCGCCAGCCCGAGGGCCTGCCCGGCACCCTGACGGCGGCTCAGGAACGCGCGGCGGCGCACGTCGAGCGGCACTCGGTCTGGCTGCACAACAGCGTGCGCGGCGCGGTCGGCCTCGGCCTTGCCGTGCTGGTCGCGAACCTGACGGGCGTTCAGCACTCCTTCTGGGTGGTGCTCGGCACCCTCTCCGTGCTGCGGTCGAGCGCGCTGAACACCGGGCTCAACGCGTTTCGCGCGGTCCTCGGCACCACCGCAGGCTTCGTCATCGGCGCGCTGCTGCTGTTCCCGATCGGCCACTCGACCGGGCTGCTGTGGTTCCTGCTGCCGCCCGCGATCGTGCTGGCCGGGATCGCCCCGGCGGCGATCTCCTTCGCCGCCGGGCAGGCCGGCTTCACCCTCGTCCTGGTCATCCTGTTCAACATCATCCAGCCGACCGGCTGGCGGGTCGGGCTGCTGCGGGTCGAGGACATCGCGATCGGCGCGGGCGTGAGCCTCGCGGTCGGCGTGCTGTTCTGGCCGCGCGGCGCGGCGGCGGCGCTGAGCAAGGCGCTGTCCGAGGCTTACGCGGACAGCGCGCGGTACCTCGCCGCGGCCGTCGAGTACGGGATGCTGCGCTTCGACATCACGGGAGCCGCGGCGGCCGGATCCGGCTCCTCGGTGGACGCCGCCACGCTCGTGCCGACCCAGCAGGCGGTCCGGGCCGCCGCGGCCGCGCGCCGGATGGACGACACGTTCCGCGAGTACCTGGTCGAGCGCGGTGCGAAGACGGTGCCGCTGGCCGAGATCACCAGACTGGTCAGCGGCGTGACCGCGCTGCGCCTCGCCGCCGACGCCGTCCTCGATCTCTGGCAGCGCGACGAGGACCCGGTCTCCGACGACCGCGCGTCGGCCCGGATGGAGCTGCTGCGCAGCGTCGAACACATCCGCAACTGGTACGACGACCTGGCGGGCAGCCTCGACGGCGAGCGGACCATCCCGCCCACCCTCGAGCGCGATCCGGAGGCGGACAACCGCCTGGTGCGCGCCGTGCAGCACGACCTGCGGGACGAGGACGGGAAGGCCACCGCCACCGCGGTCCGGATGATCTGGACCGGGGACCATCTCGAGGCGGTGCGCCGGCTCCAGCCCAGCCTGCTGCAGCCGGCGCTCGCGGCCAGGTCGGCCTCCTCGTGAGCTCGCCCGTTCCCGGGCGGTCCCGCGCCGCTCGGGAATGAGCAGGAAAGTTCACACGGAGTTTTCCCCGATATCCACGGTTACCGGCGTGGAAAGACCATGATGAACTGGTGTCTCACGAAATCGGGGTGCTCTCCCTTTATGAGGGCTTCTTCCGCGGCGGCGCCCGGATCCTCCACACCGACGTGCTCGCGGGCCTGCACGGCCGCGGTCAACGTCACCGCGTACTCAGCATCCACGAGAACGTTTACCGGGAGGCGACGTTCCAGCGGATGCGAGATGACGCCTGCTATCAGCGACTCGTCGCGGCGGGAATCCCGGTCACCGCGCTGCGCGGCGCGGAACGAGGCGCCGCCGACCGGAAATCGGCGCGCTTCGACGATCGGGAGCTGACACTCTTCGAGCGGGAGGCCGCCGCGACGCGGGTGGTGCTCACGCTCAAGGAACAGCCGCTACGGCTGGTGAACCAGGCCGGCTGGAGCGGGCCGCTGGTCACCTGCCTGCACCGCTCGGATCCGGAGAATCAGGGCTCCGCGCTCGCCGAACTGCGCGCCGCGGTGGCCGCCGGACGCGTCACGGCGCTGGTGTGCTGCGCGGAATCGACGAAGTCGGCCTACCGGGCCGCGGGCGTTCCCGACAGCCTGCTGCACGTGATCCCCAACGGCGTCGATCTGCGCCGGTTCCGGCCCGACCGGCTGGCCCGCGCGCGACTGCGCCGCTCGCTGGCCATCCCCGACGAGGCCCCGGTGGTCGCGTTCGCGGCGCGCTACGACGGCATGAAGAACGTGCCGCTGTTCCTCGCCGCCGCCGCGCGCTTCCTGGCCCGACGGCCGACGGCGCACGTGCTCATGTGCGGAACCGGCATGACGCGCGAGAACGAACAACTGCTCACCGACCTGCGCATCACAGGACTCGATGAATCCGGTCGCCTTCACCTGCTGGGCCCGCGCGACGACCCGCAGGCGCTCTTCGCCGCCGCCGACGTGGTCGCGCTCACGTCCACCTTCGGCGAGGCGGCGCCGCTGTGCCTGATCGAGGGGCTGCTGTGCGGTGCGATCCCGGTGGCGACCGACGTCGGCGACTGCGCCGCGATCGTGGCCGGCCGGGGGCTGCTCACCCCGCCTGACGCCGACGCGATCGCCGCGGCGTGGGGCGAGGCGCTGGCCCGTCGAAGCGAGTTCGCTCCCGCGCTGTTGGCAGCCAGGGAGCAGTTCGGCCGCCGCAGGATGCTCGCCGCCTACGCGGCGCTGATCTGGCGGGCCGGCGGACAAGGCACCCGGCGCCGCGTGCGGCGCGTGCTCGAACCGGTCGGCTGAACGCGCAAGCCCGCCTCGCGGAGGTCTCCGCGAGGCGGGCTTCGCCGGATCGACTAGATCAGAACTCTGTCACGGCTACCGGAAGATGTACACCGACTGCGTGACGACGTCCTGGTTCGGGTCGTTCACGCCCGGGTTGCCGCGGAAGTCGGTCCAGACCGGGTGCGCCTGGAAGTCCGGCCCCATCGCGATCGCCGTGTAGTCGCCGATGAACACGCCCTGCAGCACGTTGCCGGAGACCAGGCCGATCGAGACGAACTGCACCTGCGGGTTCTCGGTCTGCTTGGTCAGCCGCCGCTGCGGGTTGTGCCCGACCGACCAGCGGTCGCCGGAGACCATCGCGAAGTCCAGACCGATGCCCGCCGGGTCGTAGTAGCGGGTGTAGTAGCTGACCGCGATGTGCCCGTTGTACGCCGCGACGGCCGGGTACACCTCGTCGGTGCCGGCGCCCACGCTCTGCGCGGCCGACCAGGACAGCGCGCCGTGGCTGTGCGCTTCCGCCGAGATCAGCAGCGCGTTGCCGTTGGTGCGCACGGACACGCCGGAGGAGTTGTACAGGCCGTTGCGGTCGTCCGCCCAGGTCGCGTACAGCCGGTTCTGGACCCGGTCGTAGGTCAGCTGCGGGAAGGAGTTGAGCCGGAAGTTCTCCCCGGTCAGCGAGCTGTTGCCGATGTCCGCGTTGAACGGGAAGTCGAAGTCCTGCGCCGCCTCCTGGTTGGTGAAGGACTTGCCGCCGTCCCGGGACGTGGCGATGATCACCGCGTCGTGGTCGGTCGGCGCGTTGCAGGCCGCGGTCTGGCAGACGGAGTCCTCATAGGCGACGTACAGCGTGCCGTCGTTCGCCACCACCGGGTTGGTGCCGGTGCCGAACGGGGTGATGCCGGTCTTGAAGTTCGCCAGCGTCGGCGAGATGCCGACCGGGGCGGAGAAGTGCTTGCCGCCGTCGGTGGACTTCGCCTCGACCGTCGGCGAGGACAGGTAGTTGCCGGCCGCGTCGAAGGTGAACTGGGTCCAGGTCACGTAGACCGCGCCGGTGTGCTGGTCGACGGCGATCCATTCCTTGTCGTTGAAGATGTCGGTCGGGCCCTCGGTGCCGTTCGCGTTGAAGCCGTCCAGGTGCACGATGGTCGGGTCGCCGAAGGTCTTGCCGCCGTCGTGGGAGACGGAGACGGTGATGCCGCTGGCCGACTGCGAGCCGCCGTTGGCGGGCGCGGCCCGGGAGAAGACCAGGTTGGCGTAGTACACGGTGTTGTTCGGGCCGAAGGCGAGGGCCGGGTCGCCGGCCGAGTCGGCCAGGGAGAGCGGGGCGCTCGCGCCGGTCTGGAAGGTCAGGTGCGGCGCGAGGACGTTCTTCCAGGTCTTGCCGCCGTCAAAGGTCGTATACGCCCAGCCGGAGGCGTCGTTGCGCTGCTCTCGGCTGTTGAAGACGCGGTAGTCGTTGGAGCCGGACACCAGGTTGGCCGGGTTCCACGGGTTCTGCGTGACCGTCGTTTCGTTCTGCGCGGAGTCACAGCCGGTCTGGCTGCCCACCGGGACGACCGTGTCGCCCTTGATGACGTCCACGTTCGGGGCGAGCGCGGCATAGGGGTTCGGCTGGCCGAGGAAGGACGTGCACAGCGCCGAGACGCTCGGCGCGTCCGCCATCTCGTCGGTGCCGGAGACGAACTGCTCCTTCAGCAGCGGGTTGGGTGTCGTGTGGGTGCGGGCCGCGGCGCTGGCGTGGGCACGCTGGGCCACCTTCGCGGATTCGAGCGGGGCCGGATGGTCCCCGCCCGGCGAGCCGGTGGCCGCCGCGTTGGCGAATCCCGGGCTCACGGCGACAAGTGCGGCCGAGGCCGCGGCGATGAGCACGCCCTGAACTGGGCGTATGCGGTGCATGAGCTGGTCTCTCCCTCCCTTACGCCGCGGCCGGTCCGGCGCGGCGCGTTCGAGACACGGTTCCGCGTGATTTGCGGATCCGGCGACGTTCGAACGCTATGCGTGTGGATGATCGATGGCAATACTCTGCTGAGGCAGCGACCCATCGGGCCTACCCATACAACGCTTTACGTACGAACCGGGCACGAAACAGCGTGTTGACCACGCTGGTCAGCGGGCGGAGCGCGGGATCACGCCGCGGGGCGCGGTCGCTTCGGGCGCGAGGAGCGTCGGCGGCGTCACTTGGCCCGGCGAGAGGGAGTCGCGGCGCAGCAGCTGCAGCAGCTCCTCGTAGGGGCCGATGACGTAGGCCTGATCGCCGGCCCGGAACCGGGTTCCCCGCCGCGGCGGATACTCAAGCCCGCTGCCGGGGTCGCCGTCCGCGCGGCCGATGGCCACCACGCGGGTGCGCGCGGACAGCGAGCCCATCGCCAGCCCGTCCAGACCCCCGCCGGGCGCGACGGTCAGCCGGCCGACGAGCATCGGCTGGTGCCCGACGTAGAAGGTGCCGAGCACGTCGAGGCCGAGCGCGGCGCCGACGAACCAGGGCGCGGCGAGCGCGGCGGTGGAGCGGACCGAGCCGAAGCCGAAGCTGCGCTCCACGGTCTGGCCCAGCTGCTCGTCGAAGAGCCGCAGCACCACGGGAACCTGCGCCCAGCGCGCGCCGAGCTGGTCGCGCACCGCCAGGCCGGTCTCCAGGTTCACCAGGTCATCGCTGGTGAGCACCGCCACCGCCCGCGCGTCGGCGAGGTTGACCGCACGCAGCGCTTGCGGCTGGGTGGCGTCCGCGATGACCACCGGAACGCCCAGAGCGCGCATCTGCGCCAGGTACCGGTTGTCCTGGTTCTGTTCGACCACCACCACCCGCGCCTGCTCGGCCGCCAGCCGCTCGGCCACCCGCGCGCCGACCGAGCCGAGGCCGACCACCACGACGTGCCCGCGCAGCCCGGTCAGCCGCCCGCGCCCGAGCGCCTCCTCGATCCGGCGGCTGATCAGCAGGTTGGTGAGCATCGCGAAGAACACAGCGACCAGCATGGTGCCGACGATCATCAGCCCGATCGCGTAGACGCGCAGCCAGGCGGGCTGGTCGTGGAAGGAGAAGTCGCCGTAGCCGATGGTGGTGACCGTCTCCACGTTGAAGTAGAGCGCGTCGACCACGGTCATCCCGCGGCCGTCCGACCCGCGATATCCCATGCGCAGCACGGCGGTCGAGACCACGACGAGGGCGAACAGCCCGGCGAACGGGAGCAGCAGGCGTCGGTCGGCCGCCGCGAAGAACGAGCCGAACGCGGTGCGGATGCGGCTCAATAACCCCGGCCCGGAGTGGTGCTGCGCAGGCACCGCGCGATCGTGCGTCGGCGCGGGGACCAGCTCGGGTGTGCCGAGCAGGGTGACCGCGTCGCCCTCGTTCACCAGGTGGTCGCGGCCCGGGCACACGACAACCCGCGTGCTTCCGGCTGGGACGACCGCCACGGGAGCGAGGTCACCGTAGAGGGAACGCAGCGTCGCCTTTCTGCTTGCGGTCACCGTCACCGCGACGAACCGCTCCCCCGCCAGCTCGATCTCGTGCACGGCCGAGCGCAGGCAGGCCTCGACGACCGAGGGCGCGGACAGCCCGGCGACGTCGAGCACCGCGACGCCGATCCCCGCCATCGCCCGCCCGACCGCCGGATTGCGCAGCAGCACGACGACGCGCAGGTCCGGCCGCTGTTCGCGGGCGAGCAGCGCGGTCTCCAAGGTGTGCAGGTCGTCCTCCTGCACGCACACGATCGCCGACGCGCCGGCCAGTCCGACCGCTTCCAGCGTGCCGAGCCGCGCGCTGCCGACGACGTGCGGAACGCCCCAGTTGCGCACAACCGCCGTCATCCGCGGATCCGGGTCGTCGTCCAGGACTACTACGCGCACGCCGGCGAAACGCAGCTGCTCGACGGCGCGCAGCCCGACGCCGCGCAGGCCGCAGACGATGACGTGGCCGGTCCAGTCGTGACAACCGTCGGTCATCGGGTCATTGTCGCCGCCGCCCATGACCGTAAGTATCGCCGTTCTTTACCGAACGGTGTCCCTTTGCGCGCCCACGGGCTCCCTGGTGCCGGTCTACCGGTCGACAGGCTGCGGCTTTCCCCGGGACAGCGACGCGACCGCCGCGATCAAGGCCATCCCCGCGGCCGTGCCGAACACGATCGTCAGCCCATGATGGAACGGGCCTGATATGAGCTGTGGGAAGAAGTGGTTTCCGGTCAGGGCCGCGGCGTTGTGCGCCGGAAGGGTGTGCAGCACGCCGGAGGGGGCCAGCAGGTGTCCGATCGGGTTCTGCCCGAGGAAGGCGGCGAACAGCGTGGCGACCGGCGGGAGCGTCGCGACGCCGGCGGCCACTGGCGCCGGCACGCCCTGCGCCTGCAATCCCGTGGTCAGCGCGTGCGGCAGGCTCGAGGCCAGCCCGATGATCATCAGGGAGAAGAACACCCCGATGGACAGCGAGGTGCCCGAGTTCTGGAAGGTCGCGCGCATCCCGGAGGCGACGCCGCGCCGCTCCGGCGGTACCGCGCCCATGATCGACGAGGTGTTCGGCGCCGAGAACATGCCCTGTCCGACGCCGCTGACGAAGACCAGCACCGCGAACGCCGCGTACGAGAAATCCACCGGCAGAAGCAGCAGGCCGACGAACGCCCCCGCCATCAACACCAGGCCGCTGGTGGCGAAGAGGCGCGCGCCGAAACGGTCGGACAGGAATCCGCACAGCGGCCCGGCCACGAGGAACCCGGCCGTCAGCGGCAGCATGCTGATACCCGCCCACAGCGGCGTGTCCGCGAAGTCGTAGCCGTGCAGCGGCAGCCAGATGCCCTGCAGCCAGATGATCAGCATGAACTGCAGGCCGCCGCGGGCTATCGCGGTCAGCAGCGCGGCGGCGTTCCCGGCCGCGAAGGCGCGGATGCGGAACAGGCCGAGCTGGAACATCGGCTCGGCGACCCGGGTCTCGATCACGCCGAACAGGAGCAGCAGGACCACCCCGCCGCTCAGCAGCCCGAGCACCAGCGGGTTGGTCCACCCCGTCGACGCGCCGCCGTAGGGTTGGATGCCGTAGGTGATCGCGGCCAGCAGCGCCAGCGCGCCGCAGGTGAAAGTCAGGTTCCCGGGCCAGTCGATCCGCGCGGCCCTCGAGGTGCCGATCTCGCGCAGCGTGCGGTACGACCAGATGGTGCCGATGAAGCCGATCGGCACATTGATCCAGAAGACCGCGCGCCAGTCGATGGTCACCAGCACCCCGCCGGCGACCAGGCCGAGGAACTGCCCGGCCAGCGCCGAGATCTGGTTCACGCCGAGCGCCATGCCGCGCTGGTGCGCCGGGAAGGCGTCGGTGAGGATCGCCGCGGAGTTGGCCATCAGCATCGCGCCGCCGACCGCCTGCACGATGCGGAAACCGATCAGCCAGAGCGCGCCGCTCTGGCCGTGCAGCGGATCGAGGGAGAGCGCCAGCGAGGCGGCGCTGAAGACCGCGAAGCCCAGGTTGTAGATGCGCACCCGGCCGTAGATGTCGCCGAGCCGGCCGAGCGCCACCACCAGCACCGCGGTGACCAGCAGGTAGCCCATGATCATCCACAGCAGGTAGCCGATGTTCCCGGCGGCGAGGGGGTCGAGCCCGATGCCGCGGAAGATGGCCGGCAGCGCGATGATCACGATCGAGCCGTCGAGCACCGCCATGAACACCCCGAGCGTGGTGTTCGACAGCGCGACCCACTTGTAGCGCGGCCCCGGCTCCCCCTGCCGCGCCGGGTCGCGGCTCGGGGGCGGGGCTGAGGCGTCGAGGCGCTGCTGAGTAGTGCTCACAATCGACCACCTTACGAAAGCTTAGTTAGGGTAAGCAAGGTCTAGGGCGGACGATCCAGTGAACGGCGGCGCGCTCCTCGATCGGCCCGAAGATTCTCGAAATCGGCTCGCATGGAACCGGTGATCACGGGTATCCGGGCCGTTCGCGTTGTGGGTCGCCTAACGGCGAAGAGGGATAGGGACGCTTAATGGCCGGCAGGGCTGGTGGCGACACGGTCACAAGGGTTCGGGGCACTGCCGCGAACTCGGCGAAGATCGCGGAGGGGGCCGAGGCGGCGGGGCTACGCCAGCTGCTGGCCGGGCTGACCGCGGTGCGGGACGGGGACTTCGGCACGCAGCTGCCGGAGACCGGCGAGGGGGTGATGGGCGAGATCGAGACCGTGTTCAACGGCATGGTCGCGCAGCTGTCCCTGTTCACCTCCGAAGTCACCCGCGTCGCCCGCGAAGTGGGCACGGAAGGGCGACTGGGCGGTCAGGCGGAGGTGCCGGGGGTGTCGGGCACCTGGAAGGATCTGACCGACTCGGTGAACGCGATGGCCGGCAACCTGACCACCCAGGTGCGCGACATCGCGCAGGTGGCGACGGCGGTGGCCAAGGGCGACCTGACCCAGAAGATGGACGTCGCGGCCCGCGGCGAGATCCTGGAGCTCAAGAACACCCTCAACACGATGGTCGACCAGCTCTCCTCCTTCGCCGCCGAGGTCACCCGAGTCGCCCGAGAAGTCGGCACCGAGGGAAACCTCGGCGGCCAGGCGCAGGTCCCCGGCGTCGCCGGAACCTGGCGCGACCTGACCGACTCGGTGAACTTCATGGCGGGCAACCTGACCGCCCAGGTGCGGTCGATCGCCGCGGTCGCCACCGCGGTCGCGAAGGGCGACCTGACCCAGAAGATCGACGTCGCGGCCCGCGGCGAGATCCAGGAGCTCAAGAACACCCTCAACACGATGGTCGACCAGCTCTCCTCCTTCGCCGCCGAGGTCACGCGTGTGGCCCGTGAGGTCGGCACCGAAGGGCGGCTGGGCGGCCAGGCCGACGTCAAGGGCGTATCAGGGACCTGGAAGGACCTGACCGAGTCCGTCAACGTCATGGCCGACAACCTCACCGCCCAGGTGCGTTCGATCGCCGAAGTCACCACGGCGGTCGCGAAGGGCGACCTGACCCAGAAGATCCGCGTCGACGCGCGCGGGGAGATCCTGGAGCTGAAGGAGACCATCAACACGATGGTCGACCAGCTCTCGGCGTTCGCGGACGAGGTCACCCGCGTGGCCCGCGAGGTCGGCACCGAGGGAAACCTCGGCGGCCAGGCCACCGTGCGCGGCGTATCAGGAACCTGGGAAAACCTGACCGACAACGTCAACGTCATGGCCTCCAACCTGACCAACCAGGTGCGCTCCATCGCGCAGGTCGCGGAGGCGGTGGCCAAGGGCGACCTGACCCGCAAGATCACCGTCGAGGCCAAGGGCGAGGTGGCGGCGCTGGCCGACGTCATCAACACCATGGTCGACACGCTCTCGGCGTTCGCGGACGAGGTCACCCGCGTGGCCCGCGAGGTCGGCACCGAGGGAAACCTCGGCGGCCAGGCCACCGTGCGCGGCGTATCAGGAACCTGGAAGGACCTGACCGACAACGTCAACGTGATGGCGAACAACCTGACCAACCAGGTGCGCTCCATCGCGCAGGTCACCACGGCGGTCGCGCAGGGCGACCTGACCAAGAAGATCGACGTCGACGCGCGCGGCGAGATCCTGGCCCTGAAGACCACCATCAACACGATGGTCGACCAGCTCTCCTCCTTCGCCGCGGAGGTCACCCGCGTGGCCCGCGAGGTGGGCAGCGAGGGAAGGCTGGGCGGACAGGCCGAGGTCGAGGGCGTGTCAGGGACTTGGAAGCGGCTTACCGAGAACGTCAACGAGCTGGCCGGGAACCTGACCCGGCAGGTGCGTGCGATCGCCGAGGTCACCAGCGCGGTCGCGGAGGGCGACCTCACCCGCTCGATCACCGTGGACGCCTCGGGAGAGGTCTCCGAACTCAAGGACAACATCAACGCGATGGTGGAATCGCTGCGCGAGACCACCCGGGCGAACCGGGACCAGGACTGGCTCAAGTCGAACCTGGCCGGGATCAGCGGCCTGATGCAGGGTCAGCGAGACCTGTCGGTGGTCGCCGAGCTGATCATGGACGAGCTGGCCCCGCTGGTCGGCGCGCAGTACGGCGCGTTCTTCCTGGCCGAGGACGCGCCGAGCGGCACCGAGCTGCGGCTGATCGGCTCGTACGGCGATCCGGGCGGCCGGCCCACCCGGTTCCGGCTCGGCCAGTCGCTCATCGGTCAGGCGGCGCGCAGCCGGCGGATCATCGCGGTCGACGACGTGCCGCCCGGCTACGTGGCGATCAGCTCCGGGCTCGGCGAGACCGCGCCGTCCAACCTCGTGGTGCTGCCGATCGTGGTCGAGGAGCAGGTGCTCGGCGTGATCGAGCTGGCCTCGGTGCACGCGTTCACCCCGGTGCACCGGGCGTTCCTCGAGCAGCTGATGGAGAACATCGGCGTCAACGTGAACACCATCGTGGCCAACGCCCGCACCGACGAGCTGCTCGTCGAGTCGCAGCGCCTGGCCGCCGAGCTGCAGGCCCGTTCCGAGGAGCTGCAGGTGCGGCAGGAGGAGTTGCAGAGCTCGAACGCCGAGCTGGAGGAGAAGGCGGCGCTGCTGGCGACGCAGAACCGCGACATCGAGGCCAAGAACCTGGAGATCGAGAACGCCAGGCAGGAGCTCGAGGCGCGCGCCCAGCAGCTCGCGCTGGCCTCCAAGTACAAGTCTGAGTTCCTGGCCAACATGAGCCACGAGCTGCGCACCCCGCTCAACAGCCTGCTGATCCTCGCGCAGCTGCTCGCGCAGAACCCGACCCGCAACCTGACGCCGAAGCAGGTCGAGTATGCCGGGGTGATCCACTCCGCGGGCTCGGACCTGCTGCAGCTGATCAACGACATCCTGGACCTGTCCAAGGTCGAGGCGGGCAAGATGGACGTGGACCCGGAGCGGGTCTCGCTGCGCCGTCTGCTGGATTACGTCGAGGCCACGTTCCACCCGTTGACCACGCAGAAGGGCCTGGAGTTCCGGGTGCGCACGGCCAGCGACGTGCCCGGCGAGCTGCTGACCGACGACTCGCGGCTGCGGCAGGTGCTGCGCAACCTGCTGTCCAACGCGGTGAAGTTCACCGAGGCCGGCAGCGTCGAGCTGAGCATCGAGCCGGCCTCCGCGCAAGAACTGCCGCCGGCCGCGCGGCGCAACGGCCCGGCGCTGGCGTTCCGGGTGCGCGACACCGGCATCGGCATCCCGGACCAGCAGCTGGAGACCATCTTCGGCGCGTTCCAGCAGGCCGACGGCACCACCAGCCGCAAGTACGGCGGCACCGGCCTTGGCCTGTCCATCAGCCGGGAGATCGCACAGCTGCTCGGCGGGGCGATCACCGCGCACAGCGCGGTCGGCGAGGGCAGCACCTTCACGCTGTACCTCCCCGTCGCGCACCCGGACTGGGCCTCGCTCCCGCTGCAGCCGGCCGCGGCGCAGCCGCAGGCCGAGTCGGTGTCAGTGGTCGAATCCGAGGCGGTGGGCCGGCGCGACCGCGCGCGGCGCCCGGCTGGCGGCGCGGCCGCGGCCGCGGCGGTGACGGTCACCTCCATCCCGCAGGACCCTGATGACGGTCCGGCGCCCGGAGCGCGCCGGCTGCTGGTGATCGAGGACCGGCCGCGCGGACTGCTCTCGCTGGTCGCCGAGAGCGCGGTCGCGGATCTCGCGGACAACAGGCCGCTGCTGGACGGGCGCGGCCCGGTGCAGATCCGCACCGCGGTGGGCGCGCAGGAGGCCGCGGCGGCGCTGGCGACCGAGCCGTACCACTGCGTGGTCCTGGAGCTGAACATGGCCGACGAGGGCGCGGCGCGGTTCCTGCAGGCCCGCAGCGACGATCCGGCGCTGCACGCGATCCCGGTCCTGGCGCACCACAACCGGCGGCTCGACGCGGAGCAGGAGCGGCTGATCCAGGCGCACGCCCAGGTCTATCCGCTGGAGCTGCTGCCGAGCCTCGACGAGCTGCGCGAGCGCATCGCGCTGCACCTGACCGCGGAGCGCCCCGCGGACGTGGTGCCGCTGGCGAGCACGGAGAGCCGGCAGCCGGCCGAACTGCCGGAGAGCGACAGCCGGCTGGCCGGGCGCACGGTCCTGGTCGTGGACGACGACGCGCGCAACGTGTTCGCGCTGACCGGGATGCTGGAGTTCCACGGCATGCGGGTGCTCAACGCGGAGAACGGCGTCAAGGGCATCGAGGTGCTGCGCAGCGATCCGAGCATCGAGCTGATCCTGATGGACGTGATGATGCCGGAGATGGACGGCTACGAGGCGACCGCGCGGATCCGGTCCATGCCGGAGCGCGCGGACCTGCCGATCATCGCGGTGACCGCCAAGGCCATGCAGGGCGACCGGGAGAAGAGCCTGGCCGCCGGCGCCAGCGACTACGTGACCAAGCCGGTGGACGCGGCCGTGCTCATCGACTGCATCCGCCGCGCGCTGAAGCTGTGAGGCCCGGCGCCTTGAGAGTCCGACCGCAGAACCGACAGAGGGCGAACCGGCACTGAATCATGACCCTTACCCCTACTCCCCCACTCGGCGGCGATTCGGCGGCTGAGCCCGACGAAGCCGCCGAGACCGCCGAGACCGCCGCCGGGTCGAGCGAGGTGGTCACGCCGGGCATCGGCAGGCTGGCCGCCACGGTCGACCGGTTGCGCGGGCAGTTGCGGAACGCTGAGACGACGGCGGACGCCCGGGCTCTGGTCGAGCTGGCCAAGGGCATCCTGATGGAGCGGCTGCGCTGCGGCCAGGCCGACGCGGCGAAGCAGCTCGACGTGCTGTCCGAGCGCAGCGGGCTGCCGGCGCTCGAGCTGGCCGCGGACCTGGTCAACGAGATCTCCAACGACCCGCTCACCCGCATCGCCCGAGAGCACCCCGGCTCGGCCGCCGGCGCGGTCCGCACCCCGGACGACTCAGACGTCGACGCCGCGATCGCGGCGTTCTCCGGCTCCCCCGCCGTGGTGTTCTCAGAGCCCGAAGCCAGCCCGGGCGCGCGGCTTCGCACCGCCGAGTCCGGCGTGATCAGCGCCACCGACGCGCACGCCGCGGCCCAGTCGCTCAAGCAGCACGCGCTCGGGCCGCTCGGCGCGGAGGCGGTCGCCATCTGGGAGCTGGGCACCGACGGTTCCCTCGTGCTGGCCGGATACGCCGGATTCAGCCCCGCGGAGGCGCAGCGCTGGCGGCACGTTCCGCCGCACGTCGCCACGCTGGCCCGCCGAGCCGTCGTCGAACGCGGCCTGCAGTTCATCATGGACGCCTCGGACTGCGACGTGCCCAGCATCGGAGCGAATCGGCGGGACGACGCCGGGGGCCGGGTGGCCCTGCCCGCCGAGCTCGGCGGGCGGGTGCTCGGCGTGTTGGAGGTCTGCTGGCCGCAATCCATAGGCGACCTGCAGCCGGTGGTCATCAGGCAGCTGGAGGCCCTCGCCGAACTGTGCGCCTACACCCTCGACGGCGGCCAGCAGATCGCCGCGCACACCACCCCACGCGCCGGGGCCCCCGCGGCTACGCGGGGCCGAGCCGCCGATCCGCAGCTCACCGACCTCGTCGACACCCTGCTCGACCCGGCGCTCATTCTCAGCCCCCTGCATGACGCGGAGGGCCGGCTCGTTGACTTCACCATCGAATACACGAATGAGAACTTCGCGGATCCGGCCGGGCGGCCGCGCGCGGTGGTGACCGGCCTTCCGCTGCTTGAGGCCTACCCGCTGGCCGCGGAGCCCGGCGCGCTCTTCGACAAGGTCGAGCACGTATACGCGACCGGCGAGCCGTTCAGCACCGAGCAGCTGGTGCTCAACTCGCGCATCGACCAGGTGCCGGTCTCCTCCGTCGCGGCGGTAGGCATCAGCCGGCTCGGCCGCAGCGTGCTGCTGACCTGGCGGCTGCAGGACGAGGCGGCCAGGCTGGCGACGCTGCTGCAGCACGCGCAGCGGCTGGGCCGGATCGGCGGCTTCGAGGAGAACCTGGTCACCGGCGAGACGACGTGGAACGCCCAGCTGTTCGACCTCTACGGCCTGCCGCCCACCGCGCAGCCGATCCCGCTGGGCCGGCTGGAGAACCACGCGCACCCGGACGACGCGGACGCGCTGAGCCGGTTCCTTCGTGCCCTGATGCACCGCCACGCGGCCGCGTCGGCCGCCTTCCGGCTCCAGCGCCCGGACGGCGTGCTGCGCTACATCCGGATCGTCGCCGAGCCCGTCGTGGACGACGCCGGCCTGCTCATCGCGGTGCGCGGCGCGTGTCAGGACATTTCATCGCAGCACTGGACCGAGATCGCGCTGGCGGCCACCCGGGACCAGCTGGCGCACACGGAGCAGGAGGCGGCCGAGCGCAACCGGCTCGCGCTGCGCCTGCAGCGGGCCATCATGCCCTCGGCGCCGCGGCCCGTCGACGCGGCCGGTCTGGACATCGCGGTGCGCTACCGTCCGGCCGAGACGGACCACCTGGTCGGCGGCGACTGGTACGACGCGGTCGTGCTGCCCACGGAGCAGATCCTGCTGGCCGTCGGCGACGTCGCTGGCCACGGCATCGACGCGGCCACCGACATGGTGGCGCTGCGCAACGCCCTGCGCGGCCTCGCGGCCACCGGGGCCGGCCCGGCGCAGCTGCTCAGCTGGCTCAACACGGTCGCCCACCACCTGACCGACCACGTCACCGCGACCGCCGTGTGCGGCATCTACGACCCGAGCAGCCAGACGCTGCGCTGGGCGCGCGCGGGTCACCCGCCGCCCCTGCTGATCCGCGACGGCCGCGCCACCGCGCTGCCCCTGCCGACCGGCATGCTGCTCGGCGCGACCAGCGAGGCCCACTACGACGAGCAGGAGCTCACCCTGCATCCCGGTGACACGCTGATGATGTACACGGACGGACTGATCGAGCGGAAAGACTCCTCGCTGGACCAGTCGCTGGAGCACCTGCGCGCGGCGGCCCAGGTCGCGGTTCCCGCGCTCGGCGAGCAGCTGGACTACCTGCTCAGGCACAGCAATGCGGACACGGACGACGACACCTGCCTTATCGGCGTTCGGCTGCGGGAGGAAGCCGCCGCGAGTGCGTAGTCGCCGCGGGCGGAAGCGGAAAATGGTTCGACGGCTTCGCGCTGCCCTGGCACAGTGGCGCGCCATGAGTGACGCCGATCTTGTGACCGCTGCGGACGTGCGGCTCATGCAGGGCTTGGCGCAGCGGGTCACGGCCGTGCGGCTCGACCTGGTCAACAGCGACGCGTCGTATGGCGAGCTGGCCTGGATCTGGGGCAAGGGCCACGCGTGCGTCGGCGAGAGCTGGCGGCGGCGGCTGTGGTTCTCCGGTGACGATCTGGTCGGCTGGGGCTGGGCCGCGCTGCCGCACCGGGTGCGGCGCAACGACGGTTCGGTGAAGGACGTCACCGGCGCCTGTCTGGCGTATCAGGTTCATCCCGGCCACAGCGAGCTGGTCGACGAGGTGATCGACTGGTACGACGGTTTGACGCCCGGACTTGAGCGCACGGTGGTCGCGCAGGCTGCTGACAAGGCCGCCTTGGAGCGGTGGGCCGCGCATGGCTATGTGCCCGATCCGGACTCGTTCGGCGACACCGGCTCGTGGACTCAGCTCAATGTGCGGGATCTGGACGACGTGGAGCTGCCGGTGCTGCCGGAGGGGTTCCGATTCCGCACCGCGGACGAGGCCGGGCCGCAGGCCGTGGTCCAGGCGCACGTGGATGCCTGGGCGCCGTCGCCGTATACGGTCGAGGCCTACGAAGGCGTGCGGAGAACGCCGCCCTATCGCGGGGACCTGCACGTGCTGGTCGAGGCGCCGGACGGAGTCATGGCCGCATCGGCGATCATGTGGCTCGACGAGGCGAACCGGACAGCCGAGTTCGAGCCGGTCGGGACGCATCCGCACTACCGGCGGCGCGGCCTCGGCCGGGCGCTGCTGCTGCACGGAATGCAGCGGGCGCGAGCGGCCGGCGCCACTCACATGACGGTCGCCTGCCTGGGCGCGCCGGGACATCGCGCGGCGCGTGGGCTGTACTACAGCGTCGGGTTCCGGCAGTTCTCCCGAGACGTGCCGCTCATCAAGACAGAGGGCTGACGCGTGGCGGGAACCATGCATGCCGATCAGCTGACCATCACGCCGGACATGGTGCGCGACCTGGTGCGTGACCAGTTCCCCGCGTGGCGCGACTTTCGCGTTCGAGAGGTCGCGTCGCAGGGTACGGTCAACGCCATCTTCCGCATCGGCGACGATCTGGCTGCCCGGTTCCCGCTCAAGCCCGACGGCGTCGAAGCCACCCGGCGTTCGATGGAGCGCGAAGCGCAGGCCGCAAGCGAACTCGCCGGCCGCACCCGATTTCCTACCCCCGAACCCGTCGCGATCGGCGAGCCGGGCCGCGGCTACCCGCTTCCCTGGTCGGTGCAGACCTGGATTCCGGGCGACATCGCCACCCCTACGGACCTGGCCGACTCCATCCCGTTCGCGCACGACCTGGCCGAGTTCATCCGCGGCGTGCGCGCGATCGACACGCGGGGACGCAGGTTCAGCGGAGACGGCCGCGGCGGCGACCTGAAGCCGCACGACCCGTGGATCGAGACCTGCCTCGAAAAGTGCGAGGGCTTCCTCGACGTGCCGCGGCTGCGGCAGATGTGGGCCGAACTGCGGCTACTGCCACGCGCTTCCGAAGACGTGATGACGCACGGCGACCTGATTCCCGGCAACGTACTCGTCTCCCGGGGCCGACTCGTCGGCGTGCTTGACGTCGGCGGCCTCGGCCCGGCGGACCCCGCCCTCGACCTGGTCTGCGCGTGGCACCTGCTGGACGCCGCCGCGCGCCTGCAGTTGCGCGAGGACCTGGCCTGCGACGACCTGCAGTGGCAGCGCGGCAAGGCGTGGGCGTTCCAGCAGGCGATCGGCGCGGCCTGGTACTACCGCGAGAGCAACCTGGCGATGAGCCAGATGGGTCAGGTCACCCTCAGCCGCCTGATGGCCGACGGGCTGTCCGCGCGGGCTTGAGGGGCGCCGCGTGAGGGGCCGCGCGTGCGGCGACCCCCGGAGCCGTCGCCTACGTGCCCGCCACCGCAACGCCGACCCAACCACCGTCCACTTCTCAGCATGCTGTGACACGCACGCGGCATCTCCCGTCAGGCTCGTGGTTGCTTTGGCCCACCTGCCCGCCCCGCTCCGCCTCCTCGCCTGGCGGCTCGGCCGCTCCACGGACTCAGGGCGCTGCCGCGCACGGGCTGCGCCCTGTACGCTGCGCTGCCCCTCCGGGCCGCTCGCTAGCCGTCCGTCGCCTCAGTACTCAGCGCTAGCTCACCGCGTCGAGCCAGTCGCTAGCGGCCGCGGCCGCCTGATCTACACTTGAATCAATCGGGGAGATCATGATTCAGCGCGCAAGGAGCAGCTATGCCAACCACGGATGGGGGTGCTCTGATCGAACGCGCCCGCGTCGCCGCGGGACTGAGCCAGCGCGCCCTTGCCGACGTGACGGGGATCTCGCAGTCGACGTTGTCGCGGATCATCTCAGGTCAGCAGGGGGAGTGTCCAGTCAACGGCTCTGTCGCACATTCGGTGGTGACAGGGTGTGAGGTCAGCCCAGGAGTATCCGGTGGCGTAGGAGGTCGAAGCCTGCTCTGCCGTGCATCTGGCGCATGATCCGCTTTGTCTTGGTGTTCACGCCTTCGGTGCCGCCGTTGTGGAACGGCAGGGTCAGGGCCGCGCGCACGGCGTTCTTGTCGAAGTCGAGGCCGCGGGTGAAGGCCTGAAGGTGAGGCAGGTCGACGGCGCGGACCGCGGTGGTCCACTGCTGGAGGCGCTCGGCGTTTCCCGCGCGCGGGGTGAGCAGATCGGCGAAGGGGCGGACGCAATCGGCGAGCGCGGTCATCTGCGGACAGGCGGCCGTCAACTCGCCAAGCAGGCTGCGATCCTTGTCCGAGAGTCCCTCGGGCCTGGAGAGCAGCAGGCGGCTGACGCGGCGTGGTGAGAGGCTTGAGCGTTCGGCCTCGACCCTGCCCTGGGTGATGTAGCGGTAGAGCAGGTTCTGGCTGCCGGTGTATCCCAGTGCCTTGATCTCCTCGAGCAATTGGAGCACCGGGACGGCGGGCTCTTCGGCGCGACGGCGCCGCAGGTGGTCACGATAGGGATCTACCAGGGTGGGCCGGTACTGCGGAGCTCGGATCAGGCGTTCGGGTTCGGGCACGCGCGCGTAGCGTTTGACGGTATTGAGCGCCAGGTTCAATCGGCGTGCGCACTCGAGCAGCCCGACGCCCCGGTCCAGCAGGTCGCGCACCTGCTGCCAGCGCTGCAGGGTGGTGGCCGCGCGCTTGCCCTCGCGGATCGGCGGGCCGACCTTCGCCCAGCACGCGCTGTGCGCGGCGACCTCCTTCAAGACCGCCTCGGCCAGGTTGTGGAAGATATGCCAGCGGTCCCCGACCTGCACCGCGTCCGGCAGAGCGCGGCGGATGGCCTCGGCGTAGGCACCCGAACCGTCGCGGCAGACGATCTCAACCCCCGGATGCTTGCGCAGCCAGGCCTCCAGTGCATCGGCACCGCGGCCGGGCAGCACATCGACACGCCGGCGGGTCTCGGCGTCGATCAGGATCGTGGCGTACCGGTGCCGCCGGCGCAGAGCGAAGTCGTCGACTCCCAGCACACGTGGGATCCGTAGTTCGGGAAGCGGCAAGCGCAGCAGAAGACGCACGGCGGTGTGCCGCGAGACGCCCATGGCCAGCACGGAGAGGGCACGCGATCCGGCACGTCCGGCCAGTTCCCGCACCACCGCGCCAATCTGCCCGGCAAGGCGCGAGGTGCGCCGCTGATAGCGCTCGAGAACGCCGGGAAGCTGCTCACGGAAGGTCTGGCGCACGCACTGCACGACTGTGCACTTCAGCCGCCGAACGCCCACCACGATCCGCACCCGCCGCGCGTCGAGCGGCACATCAGCCACGACCCGCTTCTGATACGCATGCACCCGGCTCGTCCCAGTCCCGCACCCCGGGCAGGCCACCGGACCGCACGGGGTCCGCGCCCACACCCGGATCAAGCCGCCCTCATCGGTTACGCCCTCGATGACCAGCGGCGCCAGCCCGGAGAACACCACGCTCACAAGATGATCGACATCACACACGGCACATCATGCAGCATCCTGACACACCGTCACCACCGAAAGCGCGACAGAGCCGAAAGCGCGACAGAGCCGAAAGTGTGCGACAGAGCCGAAGACCGTACAGTCCCTGCGGTTCGGGTACGCACGACATTGGGAGCGAGCTGCGGTTACGTCGTTGGTTCAGTGAGGCGCTGCGTGGTGTTGTCCGAGAGCGATCATGTGGCGCATGGCGGGGATCGGGATAAGAGGGTTGTGTGCGGAGTATTCGGCGCTGTGGGCGTCGAGAAGGAGCCGCACGAGCGCGTCTGCCGGAAGGGATGGGTTCATCCAAGCGCGCCATCGCACGGCTTGGTCCGGATCGGTTGTGAGCCGCCGCAGCGAATCCGGCGAGAGACGGCGGTCTGCGCCGGCGGCCATGCGAACGAGTCGGTCTGGGTCCAGGCTCAGTTCTTCGACCAGGGCGCTTGTGGCCGCGGGGTCGTCGAGTGTGAGCGCCCGTAGGCGCGGGTTCGGGTCGGTTGCGTAGCGCAGTAGGCCGTCGCGCGGGAAGTTCGGGTGGTTGCGTGGTCGGCCTGGGAAGGAGAGGCTGCCGTCCCACCACGATGCGACTTCCAGAAGCATCTGCGGCGGCGCGTCGTCGCAGGACTCGGCGAGAAACAGCCGTACAACGCGGTCTTCGTCGCGAGCGAGTAAGGCCACTACGTCCTCTGGGAGGTGCGCCGCCCTCGCGACGCTGCGACGCACGAGAAGTTTCGGTGAGGCTGCCAGTTGGCGCATGGCTTCAGCGCTGTGGTGGAGAGCGCCGATCCACCACAGCGCGGTCGTCTGGCCGTCCGGGTCGATGTCGGGTACCTCGGCGGCCGCGGCCGCGATCTGCTCGGGGGTCGTGGGCGGCGTGGCCCCGGGGTGCGGAGCGCGTCCGATGCCGCGGCCGCCGCGGGAAAGCCGCTGTGTGGCCAGGTGCTCTGCCGCGAATTCGGTCAGCAGTTCTCGCTCGCGCGAGCTCTGCGAGGTGGCGATGAGTCGTTCCCACTGGTCCTGGGAAAGGTGGCCGGTTTCGGCAGCAGTCGCGCGCACGCGCCTGGCGGTGTGCACGACCGCGGCGTCCAGGACCTCGGGCGGCAGGTCCTCGCGCCACAAAAGACCGGGTTCGTCGGCATCCAGCAGGGCGAGGAGCACGTCGGCGGGTGCCGCACGGTTGAAGCCGAGCCCGGAAAGCCATGACAGCGCCACCTTGCGGCTGACGTCGCTGGTTGAAGTGAGCATGCTCCAAGCGACGTCCGGCGCCTCGGTGGGAGTGTCGGCCACCAGGGAAGGCTAACGCTCAGGCGGCTTGCTGCGGCGCGGCCAACTCGGCCGCGCCGCAGGAGATCAACTCGGGTGTGTCACACCGACGATCGGTAGGGGCTTCGCGGTGGCCGGGATCGCGAGCTGGCGTGGGGTTGGGCCGGCAGGCGTCGGCACGTCGGCGAGCCGGTCAAGGAGTGCGTCGAGCGCGGCGTGTCCGTCATCGACCGCAGCCCTCTCATCCTCGGTCAGCGGGATGTTCGCGAGCATCTTCTGCAGGTTCTGCTTCGCTTCGAGCAACTGGCTTTTGCCCGAGTCCTTGGGAGCGTAGAAGTCGCATTTCGCGCAGGCCATCCGGTGCTGGCATTGTTCGAAGAAGGTGTAGGAGCAGTAGCCGTGTCCGAGGTCGTAGTACTGCCACGGTTCGCCAGCAGCGGCGGCTCCCGAAATGACGGCGTCGCGGTCGACCAGGACCTCGATCGCGCGCACGTTGCGGGCGAAGTAGCCCGCATCGTCGTAGGCGCGGGTCAAGGTCGTGGGGCTGATCTTCGCGTAGAACGCGGTGGACTGCGGGGAGCGATGGCCGAGCCAGGCTTGCAGCTCGAACAGCGTCATCGGCTCCTTCGCGTTGTAGAGCTGGCTGGCGATCGTCGAGCGGGCACGGTGGCTGGTGATGTTGCCGCGCACATCGGCGGCCGGAACCCCGGCCTTGCGACACAGCATGGGGATGACGGTGTTGTTGATGTAGGCCACGGATATCCGGCGGGCGCGCAGGGCGAAGAGCGCGTCGACCATCTCGCCGGTGCGACGGTCGAGCAGCCGGGGCTGGTCGGGGCGGATAGCCTGCCAGGCGTCGATGGCCTGTCCGAGAATCGGGTCGACCGGCTTGCTGAAGGAGGTGCCGGTCTTGTGCGCCGGCACGTCCAGCAGGCACACGGCATCGGCGACTGGAACGTCGGCGTTGCCGGGGATCGGGCGGCCGTCGTGCTGCCAGCGGATGCACCCGAGACGGAGCCGCGCGATCTCATCCGACCGCTGCCCAGAGAACAGCCAGGTCAACGTCACGGCACGGACCAACTCGATCGGGTAGAAGAACCCTGCTTTCGACGGCGGCAGATCCTCTTCTGTCAGGTTCAGCCCGGCCCACAGCAGCTTCGCCCAGATCTCGTCGGCGATCACACGAGGGTTCGGTCCGAGCATCGCGGCGATGGTCCGCGGCGTCGAAAGCGCCCGATTCGGATCGAAGCGGCGCGCCAGCCACTTCCATTCCTGGGCGTCGAGGAAGAAGCGGCGCAGCGCGGAGATCCGTGCGGCCTTCGTCGCCGGGTTCAACGGCTTGCCGATGTCGGCGGCGATCCCCACGGTGCGCTGGACGTAGTCGCCCACGCACATCCGATCGACCGCCGCGACCCATGCGGCGCACATGGCCCTGGTCCAAGTGGACGGGTCTTGCGCTTCCGGCTCCTGCTCGGCGGCCCACCGCCCGACTTTCAGCAGGTCCGCGCGCACCGACCCGCGCACCCTCGGCGTGAGTGTCGAGGTGGCCGACCACCGATCGGCCCAGGCCTCCCACAGCCCGGCCCCGCCGCCGGCCTTCGCGACGTGCGCCCCGGTCCGGCGGGCCGGCGCCTGGCAGAATCCGAGCTCGGCGACGGCGCGTTGGAGCGCGTGGAGGCTGTTGGCCCGGGCTCCGGTGAGCATCCTGGCCTCGCGCACCTCGTCGAACACCGTGGTGGTCAGGTCTTCCAGGTGCGGGCTGCCGTTGTGCAGCAGCACCAGGCTCAGCACGATCGGCAGCATTTGGTCGTCGGGCTCGCCGAGCCTGTAGCCCCAGGTCGCAAGGACCGCCCGTGCCCGTGAGATCTCTGCGTTGACCAGGTCGGCACCGAAGATCTGGCGAGCGAGGGTCAGTCGCTGGAAGCGGCCGAGTTCGTGGAAGTCGCGCAAACCGCCGAGCACGAAGGCGTGCGCGGCCAGATAGGGGCGCACCTCGTCACCGGCCCGCGGCGGGGCGACGCGCGTGAACTCGACCTGGGTGCGCCCGAGCAGCTCGATCCATTCGTGCCGGTCCCAGG
>NZ_DASRGV010000364.1:0-15250 GCF_035650855.1 Actinocrinis sp.
CTCACGCCAGCGCCGGTCGACGAGCGCGCGGGTCGACTCGTCCAGCACGCACTCGTCCGGCCAGCCGCGCCGGTAGCCCTCGGTCGGCAGTTTGCGAGTCGCGTCGATGCCGAGCTTGCCGCCCCAGAACTGCTGATACGAGGCATGGTCCAGGTGATCGACGGGCCCCTCGGTGAGCAGCAGGTCGCGGGCGTAGTCCACGTTCCCGAACGCCCGCCAGGAGACCTCGGCGTAGTCGTGGACGTCACAGTCGGCATCCACGATGACGATCAGCTTGGTCAGCGACATCAGGTGTGCGCCCCAGATCGCGTTCATCACCTTCTGCGCGTGCTTCGGGTAGCGCTTGTCGATGGAGACGATGGCGCAGTTGTGGAAGCCGCCGGTCTCCGGCAGGTCGTAGTCCACGATGTCCGGGACGATCATCTTGAGCAGCGGCAGGAAGAAACGCTCGGTGGCCTTGCCGAGCGGGCCGTCCTCGGTCGGCGGGCGGCCGACCACGATCGACTGCAGCAGCGCGTTCTTGCGCATGGTGACCGCGGTGACGGTCAGGGCCGGGAACGGCTCGACCGGCGTATAGAAGCCGGTGTGGTCGCCGAAGGGACCCTCGGGGCGGGTGACTCCCGGCTCCAGCCAGCCTTCGAGCACGACCTCGCAGTGCGCCGGCACCTGCAGCGGCACGGTCTTGCAGTCCACCAGCTCGACGCGCTCGCGCTGCACGAAACCGGCGAACAGGTACTCGTCGATGTCCGCGGGCAGTGGCGCGGTCGCGGCGTAGGTGACGACCGGTGGGCAGCCGAACGCGATGGCCACCGGCAGTCGCTCGCCGAGGCGTTGCGCGACCGCGTAGTGGTTGGTCGAGTCCTTGTGAATCTGCCAGTGCATGCCGATGGTGCGTGAATCGTGCCGTTGGAGGCGGTACAGGCCGAGGTTGCGCTGGCCGGTCTCCGGGTGCTTGGTGTGCGTGAGGCCGAGGTTGAAGAACGAACCGCCGTCCTGGGGCCAGGTATGCAGTGCGGGCAGCGCGTTGAGATCGACCTGATCATCCGTCAGGACGATCTGCTGGCAGGGGGCGCCCTTGACGTGCTTCGGCGGGACCGAGCGCAGCTGCGCCACCTTGCCGAGCGCGTCCTTGAAGCCGGAGAGGCCGTGCGGCAGCTCGGGCTTGAGCAGCTCGCCGATCCGCTCGCCGATCTCGTCCAGGCTCTTGATGCCGAGGGCGAGGCACAGCCGGCGCTGCGTGCCGAAGACGTTCATCGCCAGCGGCAGCCCGGAGCCCTTGACGTTCTCGAACAGCAGGGCCGGGCCCTGCGCCTTCTGCACCCGGTCGGTGATCTCGCCGACCTCCAGGTACGGGTCGACCTGGGCCTTGATCCGGCGCAGCTCCCCCTCGCGCTCCAGCGTCCGCAGGAAGGAGCGCAGATCTTCATAGGCCATGCAGTCAAGTATCCATGGCGGTCGTCGGCGGCGACGCGACGGTCAGCCGAGCAGATGCGCGTTGATGGCGCGCACGTGTTCGCCCAGCTCAGGCAGCTCGACCACGTCGACTCCGGCGGCGCGCAGCCGGTCGGCTCCGTCGCAGACCGCGAGCAGGGCCGGTTCGCGCAGCGCGAGCACGATGCGCGGGATGCCGGCGGCGAGGATGTGGTCGGTGCAGCTGAGCGGTCGGGAGGAGCGCGGCGAGCAGGGTTCGAGGGAGGTGAAGAGGGTGGCGGCCTTGAGCCGCGGGTCGGCAGGGTCGAGCTTGGCGAGCGCGACCTCCTCGGCGTGATTCTTGTCCGGATCGCCAAGGCCGCTGCGCGGTTCGCGAGAGTAGCCGGTGGAGATCACGGCTCCGTTCGCGTCGGTGACGATCGCGCCGACCGAGAACGCGCCCATGACCGGCGGGCAGGAACGGGAAAGCTCGACCGCCAGCCGGAGCATATGTGCGTCTGAGGTGGCGTCAGGTGCGGCGCGGTTGACCAGATAGCGGCTGAACTGCACGTCACCGAGCGTGCGGCTCTCGCCAAGGATCATCCGGCGGCTCGGCGATTGCGGGTAGCCGCCGGGGCCGAAGGCGTGCGGGGCGTCCCGGTCGCCGAGGAGGAAAGGCGCGATGGAGAGCTGGATTTCGTCGGCCAGATCCTCGGCCAGGAAGCGGGTGAGCACCGAGGCGCCGCCCTCGACCATCAGGCGCCGGACTCCGCGGCGGGCCAGGTTGTCCAGCAGCTCGCCGAAGTCAACCGTTCGGCCACTGCCACTATCGCCACTGCGACTGCCACCGCCACTGCCGTGTCTGCCAGCGGCGCCGTAAACGACGGTCTCGGCGCCCTCCGCGGTGAACACCGCCGCGTCACGGTCGAGCTTGCCGGAGCCGGAAACCACGACGCGCAGCGGGCTTGCCGGTTCGCCCCGGGCGATGCGGGCCGCGCGGCGCTCCGGCGAGCGCACCAGCAGCCGTGGATTGTCTGCACGCACGGTGCCGGCCCCCACCAGGATCGCGTCCACCGAGGCGCGTAATGCGTCCACCCGGTCGAAGTCCGCGTCGTTCGAGAGCAGCAGCCGCCGCGACGTCGTGTCGTCGAGGCAGCCGTCGAGCGAGGTCGTGCAACTGAGGATGACCCACGGCCGCGCGGCGGCCGCGTCGCCCCTCGTCGTCGATCTTGGCTCCGTCACGCCTCCATTGTGGGGGCTACTTGACGATGTAGAACGGGTTCACCGGGACGCAGGTGTTGCCGCTGTCCGCGGCGTTCGACAGCGAGGAGACCGCCGGGGCGCTGGCCGCCGTGGTCGCCGTCGAGTTGCCGCCGGCCGTCGAGGCGCCGCCGAAGGTGGTGCCGGAGGTCCAGTCGGTACCGAGGACCACGGTGACTTCCGAGTACGCGTTCGACTGCGTCATCGCCGAGCTCGGCAGGCCGAGCGCCTTCTGCACCGCCGCCGCCGAGTCGCTGCGGGTCGAGGGGTAGTAGATCTTCGTGGTCGCGGCGGAGGCGTGGTTGCCTGCCACCGTCGCCAGCGAGAAGCCGTCGGTGACCAGGGCGTCCTTGATCGTGGTCGCCCGGCCGGAGACCCCGCTGCCGTTGAACACCTGGACGTGGACCGCGGCGTCGTTAACGGCCGCCGGCGTGGTCGGCGCGGCCTGGCTGCTCGGTGCGGCGGGCGCGGTCGAGGTGCTGGCCTTCGCGGCCACGGTCGAGTACGACACGTCGTTCTGGATGTTCTGGAACATCTCCTGCGCGTACGGCTGGGCCACCAGGACGTGGGCCGGGCTGTTCGGGTCGATGTTCCACGGCATGGTGACGAAGGAGATGCGGTTGGTCGGCACCCGGTTCATCGTGGTGGCCAGGCCTTCCAGACCGCTCACCCCGCTGAGTCCGTCATCGACGGTGAGCGCCTTGGTCGCGGCGTCGGCCACCTTGAACAGGGTGCCGAAGTCGGACAGGTTCATGTTGGCCCGCACTTCCTTGATCATCTGCGCGAGGAAGTAGTGCTGGGCCTTCTCGCGGCCAAGGTCGGAGCCGTCGTAGAAGCCGTGGCGGGTGCGGACGAACGCCAGGGCGCTGGCGCCTTCGACCATGTTGACGCCCTTGTTCAGCCGCAGCCCGGAGTTCGGGTCGTACATCTTCGCCGAGACGCACACCTGCACGCCGCCGAGCGCGTTGGACAGCGTCTCCACGCCGACGAAGTCGACCATGACGAAGTGGTCGATGGTCAGGCCGGTCAGGTTGTGCACCGCGAGCACCGTGCAGGACGGTCCCCACTGCAGCGAGCTGTTGATCGTGCTGAGGAAGCCGCCGCCGCTGGTGTGGTTGGCGGTGTCGGTGCAGTGCGGGATCGTGACCATCGTGTCGCGCGGGATCGACATGACGGTGGCGTTGGAGCGGTCGGCGGAGAGGTGCACGACCATCTCCACGTCCGCGTTCGAGCCCGGCCCGCAGTCGTGGCCGATGGCGCAGTCGGCCGGGTTGTTCCGCTGGTCCGAGCCGATGACCAGGATGTTCAGCGGGGAGCGGCCGTACTTGTCGACCGGCTCGGGCGACTGCGTCGTGCCGTTCTGCAGCAGCGCGGTGTGCTTGATGTTGCCGGTCAGGTGCATGATCACGTAGGCGCTGGTGCCCAGGATCAGCACCAGCAGCGTGGAGACGCTGATCGCGGTCCACTTGACGATCTTGCGCCGGCGGGTCGGCGGGCGCTTGCCGCCGCCCTTGCCCGCCGCCGCGGCGCGCCTGGCCTTGCCGGAAGGGTCGAGCTCGTCGAGGTCGAGATCGTCGTTGACGTTGCCGTCGACCATCCCGGTGGACGCCGAGGCGGTAGCGGTCCGGGCGCCGCGCGAGCGAGGCGTCCAGGCGTCGTCGCCTTGCGCCCCACGCCGCCCCTGCCCTTGGCTTTGAGGCGTCGCGTCGACCGGTGACCACGCGCCGTTGGCGCTGTTGCCGTTCGCCCTACCTGCGCCGTTCGCGCCGTACGGGTCACGCCGCGGATAAGCGTCTACAGGCGTCGTGCGCTCTGCGCCGCGACCGCCGTAACCCGGCGTCCACTCGCCGCGCCCCTGCTGCTGCGCGCCGTTCCCCTGGGCACCGCCGTATCCGTCGCGGCGCTGCTGCTGCTGCGGGTCCGCGGACCACGGCTGCTGAGGCTGACGCTGCGTCGGCTGCGGTACGCGGTAAGGATCCCGCGACTGCTGCCCGCCACGGGCGGCGGGACGACCAGACGACTGACCCTGCGCGTAAGGGTCGTAGCCGGCTTCGTCCCGGCGCCTCCCCTCGCCGCGGTCGTCGGCCCCGTAAGCCGGGTACCAGCCGCGATCGTCGCTCATCAGGTCAGGTCCTTCCGCGTGTAGGGCTCGGCACGGCCGGTCCACCCGGCACGCTCACCCTGTTGCCGCCTTTCAGGACGCTGCCCGTCCCCCACCCGGTTGCCGATGGCGGCGCTACGGATCTTGATAAGGCGACCTACGGCCGGTCCCCCTACAGACCGGCGTAACTGTGGTGACCGGTGAGCAGCGTATTAACCCCGAAGTAATTGAACATGACGCAAAGGAAAGCAGCCAACGCGATCCACGCCGCGGCCCGGCCCTTCCAGCCGTGCGTGGCCCGCGCGTGCAGGTAGGCGGCGTAGATGACCCACACGATGAAGGACCAGGTCTCCTTGGGGTCCCAGCCCCAGTAGCGGCCCCAGGCCTTCTCCGCCCAGATCGCGCCCGCGATCACCGCGAAGGTCCACAGCGGGAAGATGAACGCGATCACCCGGTACGCGGTGCGGTCGAGCATGCCGGAGGAGGGCACGCGTTCGAGCATGCCGCTCAGCCGCGGCAGCTTGCCCTCCTCGGCGGCCGCCTTGAGCAGGTACAGGATCGTGGCGACGGTCGCGACGCCGAAGGCCCCGGTGGACAGGACCGCGGCGGTCACGTGGATGTACAGCCAGTAGGAGTGCAGCGCCGGGACCAGCTCCTCGGCGTCGGTGTAGAGCACCGTGTAGGCCAGGCCGAGGGTCAGCAGCACGATGAAGGTCACCGGCAGGCCGAGCCAGCGCACCTTGCGCCCGGTGGCCAGCAGCACCACGTACGCGAAAGCCATGGCGAGCGCGGCGGCGCAGGAGAACTCGTACATGTTCGCCCACGGCACCCGCTGCACGGCCATGCCGCGGCACACCACGCCGGCGGCGTGCAGGCCGAACGCGATGAAGGTGGCCAGCACGGCGAAGCGCCCGACGGCCTCGGCGCGCAGCGAGTCGCCGGCGACCGTGGGCTCCGCCTCCTCCTGAGCCGTCCGGGTGAGCACGGAGACGCCGGACGAGCCGACGGACACGGTGGCCTGCTCCCGGGCCGCCGCCGAGGCCTCGGCCGCCGCGGCGCCCGACCGTCCGACCGCGGCCGCCTTCGCGCCGATCCGGGAGCGGGAGCCGAACGCCCACTCGCCGCAGTACGCGAAGAACGCGACCGCGTAGGCGACCAGCGCCAGCGCGATGAACAGGTTGCTGTAGTGCGCGAGGTTTTCGTTGATCACGCGGACGCTCCAGTGCGCGGGGTGGACTTGCGCTGTTGCTGCTCGGTCCCGGCCGGGTCGCCGGGTGACGGCGCGACGGTCAGCTGCGCGGCCAGTACCTCCGCGGCCTCGGTCACTTCGGTGGTCGGCGTCGCGCCCTCGGTGCGCGCCAGGCCGGCCACCTCGATCAGCCGGGTTCCGTCGGCCTGGTCGCTGACGCGCACCCAGATCCGGCGCCGGCGGATGCCGAGCGAGCCGACCAGGCCGAGCACCGCGAAGGCCGCGGAGCCGAGCGCGATCGGCTGCCCGGGGTCGTAGGCGATGTTGAACTGCGCCCACTGCTTGACCCCGTCGAAGGTGATCGAGCCGAGGCCGTTCGGCAGGGTCGCGGTCTGCCCGACCGACAGCATCAGCGCGTTGCCGCCGGCCGGGTTCGTCTTGTCCTTCACCTGCAGGCGGGTCAGCTTGCTGGTGTCCAGCGTGTACACGCTCTGCGACTCGCCGTCGTTCATGCTCAGGTCCCCGGCGTACGCGGCCAGGATCAGGACCGGGTTCTGCGCCGCGGGGAACACCGAGGCGGGCATCGAGCCCGGGATGGTCACCGCGGTGGGCAGCAGGTAGCCCTGGAAGCCGAGCCCCTTCGGCTTGGCGTCCGGGACCTTGATCGCGCCGCTGGAGGTGAAGTTCGCGTCGATGCCGAGGAAGATGACCGGCCCGTCGTACACGACCTGTCCCGCGCCGTCCTTGACGGTGACGACCGGGGAGTAGCCGTGGCCTTCCAGGAAGATGTTCGTGCCGTTGACCGTGATCGGGCTGTTGACCTGAACGTCCACCTTCTTCGCCTTGCTGGTCGGCGTCGCGTAGTAGGAGGAGTACGCGTCGAAGGTGCGCGGCTGGCCCATCTGATCGCCGCTGTCCTGGTAGCTGGCGGTGAACTTGTCCAGGTGGATGCAGAACGGCGGCAGGTCCTGCGGCCCGACCAGCTGACCCATCGTCAGCGTGTCGTAGCCGGCGATGGTGTCGCAGAACTGGCTGCCCTCGGTCACCAGGCGGGCGCCCTTGAAGCCGAAGAAGTGGCCGACGGCGACCGCGACCAGGATGCCGAGCAGCGCCAGGTGGAAGATCAGGTTGCCGGTCTCGCGCAGGTAGCCCTTCTCCGCGGAGACCCACGTGCCGCCCGCGTCCTCGCCGGTGACGGTGCGAAACCGCCTGCCCTTCAGCCGCTTCTGCGCGGCCGCGAGCGCCTGCTGCGCGGAGGCCTCGGTGCGGAACGAGGCGTGCACGGGCAGCCGCTTGAGGTTGCGCGGGGCGGCCGGCGGGCGGCCGCGCATCGCGCGGAAGTGCGCGAGCGAGCGGGGCAGGATGCAGCCAACCAGCGAGATGAACAGCAGGCAGTAGATCGCGCCGAACCACACCGACTCGAACACGTCGAACAGCTGGAGCTTGTCCAGGATCGGCGCCCAGGTCTTGTGCGCGACGTAGAACTGCAGCACCTTGCTCGGGTCGATCTCGCGCTGCGGCAGCAGCGAGCCGGGGATCGCCGCGACCGAGAGCAGGAACAGCAGGGTCAGCGCGATCCGCATCGAGGTCAGCTGCCGCCACATCCAGCGCAGCAGCTCCGCGGTGCCGAGCCGGGGCACGGCCACGGATGATTCCGGGCGCGGAGCGGTGGACAGCCGGTCAGCCTCTTCGAACCCCACGCCAGAGCCGCCGTCGGCTGGGTGTTCGACGGCTGCCGACTCGACAGCTGCGGGCTCGACGGCTGCGGGCTCGGTGACGGTGTCGGCGGCGCGGGCCTCGGCGCGCGCCTCCGCGGCCTCGCCGGCGCGCGCCGCCTCGGCCTGCTGCTCCGTCTGCTGCTCAGTCACACTCTCCGCCTCGGTGCATCTCGGTATGCCGGCCGTCACAGCGGCAGGTTGAAGCCCACGACCCACCCCTGCACGTGGTGGATCAAGTCGTCCCACGCCCCGCTGACCATCGCCGCGCCGACGACGACGAGCATCCCGCCGCCGATCCGGGTCACCGCCGCGTAATGCTGCTTGATCCAGCCGAACGCGGTCATCGCCCGGCGGAACGCGACGGCGGTCAGGATGAACGGTAGCCCGAGCCCGATGCAGTAGACCGCGGCGAGGAACGCGCCGCGTCCGGCCGACGCCTGGGTCCAGGCGAGCGTCTGCACGGCCGTGAGCGTCGGGCCGAGGCAAGGCGTCCAGCCGATGCCGAACACCATGCCGAGCAGCGGCGCGCCGACGAGCCCGGCGGTCGGCCGGTAATGCAGCCGCGCGTCCCGCTGCAGCCAGCCCGACCAGCGCTGCGGCATCGCTCCCGCGAAGAAGAGCCCGAGCAGGATCACCAGGCTGCCGAAGACCTGCTCCAGCACCCGTTCATGCTGAATCAGGTTCGCGCCCGCGTAGCCGAAGGCCGCGCCGGCCGAGACGAACACGGCGGTGAAGCCGAGCACGAACAGGGTCGCGCCGAGTACGGTGCGTCCGCGCAGCACGCGCCCGGCGCTGACGATGGTTCGCGTCTTGGTCAGGGTTCGCGTCTGGCCCGCGCCGGCTTCGGCTTCTTGCCCGTCTTCGTGGGCGCGGGTTTGCGCGTCCTTGCGCGCCTCTACGTCCTGGGCGTCGACCGCGGACATGCCCGTGACGTACGACAGGTAGCCCGGCACCAGCGGCAGCACACACGGCGACGCGAACGAGATCGCCCCGGCGGCCAGCGCCACCGGCACCGCCAGCAGCAGCGAGCCGCCGGCCATCAGCGACGCGACACCCGACATGTCAGCTCCCGCTTAAGACCTTGTCGAGCGCCTGCTTGAGCTGCGGCTCGGTGGTGCCGCCGATGATGCGCGTCGCGATCTTGCCGTCGCGGTCGACGATGATGCTCGACGGGATGTTGGTCGGCGGGACGACGGTCTTGAACTCGAGCAGCAGCGTCTCGGACGGGTCCTGCAGCGACGGATAGGTGATGTGGTCGTCGGCGACGAAGGCGAGCGCGGCGGAGTTCACGTCGCGCACGTTGATGCCCAGGAACTGCACGCCCTTGGCCTGGTACTGCTCGTAGGTCTCCTCCAGCGCGGGCGCCTCGAGACGGCACGGACCGCACCAGGAGCCCCAGATGTTCACCACGACGTACTTGCCGCGGTAGTCGGACAGCGCGAGCTTCTTGCCGTCCAGGGTGGTGCCGGACAGGTCCGGGGCGGCGACCCGCTGGCCCGGCGCGACGTCCGTGATGTTGGTGCTCGCGTTCGTCACGAACCCGGCGTCGCCCCCGCCGCCGGTGGAGTTGGTGCAGCCGGCCAGCAGCGCCGCGCCGGTGAGCGCGGCGGTGAGCGCGCCCGCCGCGCGGCGGGCGGAACGGGAGGTGTGGGCGGGTACGACCATGCGAAGAGTCTCGCACGGTCGGATTCGGGCGAAGCCGCGGGGGTCCGGGGCGGGTCAGGCCCCGGCGACGAACTTCTTCGTGGTCTTGACCGGCAGCAGGTCCTTCGCGGGCTCCTGGTAGTCGATGCCGACCAGCTGCGTGCCGACGTACCGGAAAGAGGTCACCGAGGCCAGCGAGCACTGGCGGCGGCGCGGGTCGTGCCACAGCCGGCGGTGCTCGGCGGCGAGCCGGGTGACCCAGATCGGCAGCTGGTGGCTCACGCACACCGCCTCGTGGCCGGCGGCCTTGTCGCGCGCGGCCTCCAGCGCCGCCTTCATCCGCGCCACCTGCTCGACGTAGGGTTCGCCCCAGGACGGTCGCAGCGGGTTGTACAGCCGCGGCCACACTCCCGGGCGCTTGAGCACGCCGTCGCCGACGCTGAACCGCTTGCCCTGGAAGTAGTTCTCCGCCTCGATCAGCCGGCCGTCGGTGCCGATTTCGAGGCCGAGCCGCTCGGCGATCGGCGCGGCGGTCTCCTGCGCGCGGTCGAGCGGCGAGGCGATCACCGCGACCACGTCGTGGTCGGCGAAGAACTCCGCGGCCCGCTCTGCCATCTTGCGGCCGAGCTCGGACAGGTGGAAGTCGGGCAGCCTGCCGTAGAGGATCCCGGTGGGGTTGTACACCTCGCCGTGGCGCATGAGGTGGACCGTGGTCTGCGTACCGGGATCGATCTGCGTCATGTCGCGCATCTTATGCGAGACAGGTTGACGTTCGGTTCGGTACCAGTGACCTGCATCAACGGGTGACCTGAACCGTCAGCGGCCCGCCACAGCCGCCGCCGCGCGCGCCGCGACCGGGAGCGCCGCCGCGATCCGGTCCACCGCCGCGCCGTCGTGCGCCGCAGAGACGAACCAGGCCTCGAATGCGCTCGGCGGCAGGTACACGCCCTCGCTGAGCATCGCGTGGAAGAACGCCTTGTACGCCTCGGTGTCTTGGCGCTTCGCCGCCGCATAGTCGGTGACCGGCTCGTCGGTGAAGAAGATCGAGAACATCGTCCCGGCGAACTGCACCCGGTGCGCGACCCCCTCCTTCGCCAGCGCCTCGGCGGCGAGGTCGGCGATGGTGTGGGCGGTGCGGTCCAGGTGGTCGTAGACCTCGGGCGTGCAGTTGCGCAGCGTCGCCAGCCCGGCGGCCGTCGCGACGGGGTTCCCGGACAGCGTCCCGGCTTGGTACACCGGCCCCTCCGGGGCTAGACGCGCCATCACGTCCGCGCGTCCGCCGAAGGCCGCCGTCGGGAAGCCGCCGCCCATCACCTTGCCGAAGGTCATCAGGTCCGGGACCACGCCGTCGATGCCGAACCAGCCGGTGCGCGAGGACCGGAATCCGGTCATCACCTCGTCGGAGATGTACAGCGCGCCGTGCTCGTGGCACAGGTCCCGCAGCGCCGCGTTGAAGCCGTCCAGCGGAGGCACGATGCCCATGTTCCCGGCCGCCGCCTCGGTGATCACGCAGGCGATCTCGGCGCCGAACTCGGCGAAAGCGGCCCGCACCGCCTCCAGGTCGTTGTACGGCAGCACGATCGTGTCGCCGGCCTGAGCCCCCGTCACCCCCGGGGTGTCCGGCAACCCGAGCGTCGCGACGCCCGAACCGGCCGCCGCGAGCAGCGCGTCCACGTGCCCGTGGTAGCAGCCCGCGAACTTGACCACCTTCGACCGGCCGGTGAAGCCGCGGGCCAGCCGGATCGCCGACATGGTCGCCTCGGTCCCGGAGGAGACCAGCCGCACCCGCTCGGCCGGGCCGATCCGCGCCACGATCTCCTCGGCCAGCACCACCTCGCCCTCGCTCGGCGTGCCGAAGGAGGTGCCGTGCAGCAGCGCCGCCGAGGTCGCCTGAAGCACAGCCGGATGGGCGTGCCCGAGGATCAGCGGCCCCCAGGAGCAGACCAGATCAACGTACTCGCGGCCGTCGGCGTCGGTGAGGTAGGCGCCCTTGCCGGAGACCATGAAGCGCGGCGTCCCGCCGACCGCGCCGAACGCCCGCACCGGCGAGTTCACACCGCCCGGCGTCACCGCCTGCGCGCGGTCGAACAGCTTCTGGGATTCGGGGGCTGCGTAGTCGTACGTCACCGGTCCATCCTCGCACCATCGCCGCGCCGGACGACGATCGGTGCAACCCGGCACACAGGTGCCCGCTCTAGACCGGATGACAGAACCTTCACGCCACTCCAGGGAGGACGGACCCTGCGTGATGATCCGCAGCGCCCACCAAACCCGCGATATCGACGAACCGGTTCCCCCCGGCCGGCCTGGCGACCCCTCCGCCTGCACCGGACTGCCGGCCGCCGTCGCCGAGCCGCCCGACCCCGAACCACCCGATTTCGAGTCCTACGCCGCGGCGCGCCAGCACCACCTCTACCGCACGGCCTATCTGCTGTGTGGTGACCGTGATCGCGCGCAGGACCTCGTGCAGACCACGCTGGTCGCGCTGCTGCGCTCGTGGCGCAAGGCACGGCTCGCCGAGAATCCGGACGCTTACGCGAAGAAGGCGCTGGTGCGTGCCTTCCTCACCGAGCAGCGCAAGCTGCGTCGCAGCGTCTCCGCGCACGCGTTTCTCCGGGCCGAGCCCGGCTCCGCCGCGACCGCCGCCGACCCGGCCGAGTTGCGCCTCGTCGTCCTGGACGCCTTGCGCGCCCTGCCACCCAAGCCGCGAACCATGATCATCCTGCGCTACTGGGAGGACCTGTCGGTCGAGGAGACAGCCGCGCTGCTGGGATGCAGCACCGGCAACGTCAAGAGCCAGTGCTCACGCTCGCTGGCCAAGCTGCGCGAACTGCTCGGAGACCGGTTCACCGAGCTGTCCGAACCCTGATCCCCAGCACCGCCCCGACAACAACCACGGCCACAACTACCGCGACCACCACAACCACCGCGATTGAGAAACGGAACCGAGGAACCCCATGCCGAACCTGCACGAACTCTTCGACGCCGCCTCCGACGGCCTGCCGCCGCTGCCCGACCTCGCCCCCACCGCCCGCCGGATCGTCCGCCGCAGAAAGCTCGCCACACGCTCCGCAGGAGCGGCGCTCAGCAGCGCCCTGGTCATCGGCGCCGGCACGATCTTGATCGGCGGCGTCCACTCCTCCAATCCCGCATCCGGCGACGGATTCGGCGCCGGCTCGTCGAGCACCACCCGAGCCATCCCACTCGCGAAAACCTTTCACCAGGAGGCGGTCTCCGCGCTGCAGCGGATCTGGCCGGTCGCCGGTGAGCAGATCAAGTTCGTCGGCAAGCCGGATCAGACCGTTTACGCCGCCACCACGCCGACCGCCAGCTACCGCGTCGTGCTGACGTTCCACTCGCTTCCGGCCAAAGTCGCCGAAGGCCAGGCGCTTGCGCCCTGCGCGACCGACACCGGTCCGCAGTCCACCTTCGCGTGCAGCCAGCTGCCGACCGGACAGACGGTCGCGGCGCGCGTCGGTGAGAACATGGCGGAATTCGACTTCACCGTCGGCGACGTCCAGTCGATGCTCACGGTCACCGGCGGTCCGGTGGCCCACATCGACGCCCGCAAGCTGCTGACGATGGCCAAATCAGCGATCTTCCAGCAGCTGTTCGCCGACGCCCATCTCTACTTCGGAGTGATCACGCCGATGCCCGGGGTCGACTTCGGATCCACCGCGCCGAATGCCACGCCGAGTAGCACCCCGAGCCCCGCGGACGGCCTCATCAACGTCAACATGCTGCCGCTCTCCAGCGCGCTCGGCTTCCCCCCGCCGGACACGGCCAGCCCCACGCCTCCCGGCTCCGGCTCGATCGGCAGCGCGGCCGCGGGCACCGTGCCCGCCACCAGCGTCACGACTCCGCGTGGTAGCGATTCTGCGCAGCCTCAAGCGACTCGGTGACCAGCGCCTCCACGGCGTCGGCGGCCCGGTCCACGTGGAACGGCAGTTCCTTGTTCTCCACCGAGGAGAACGGCTTGAGCACGAAGTCCGCCGGGTCCTGGCGACCCGGCGGGCGGCCGATGCCGAAGCGCACGCGTAGGTACTCGCGGGTGCCGATCGACTTGGTGATGGACCGCAGGCCGTTGTGCCCGTTGTCCCCGCCGCCGCGCTTGAGCCGCACGGTGCCGTACGGAAGGTCGAGTTCGTCGTGCACGACCACGATCCGCTCGACCGGGACCTTGAAGAAGTCGCGCAGCGAGGCGGTCGGCCCGCCGGAGAGGTTCATGAAGGACTTCGGCTTGCCCAGCACGACGCGCGTTCCGCCGACCCGGCCCTCCACCACGTCCACGCCGCCGCGGTGCGCCTTGAACCGGCCGCCCATCCGCTGCGCGAGCAGGTCCACCACCATGAAACCGGCGTTGTGCCGGGTCGCGGCGTAACTCGGGCCGGGATTGCCGAGGCCGATCACCAGCCACGGTGCGTTGTCCGCCGCCATCGTTCGACCCGCGCCTTTCGCTCACAGCCGGTTCAGTGGCCTGACAAGCTCAGTGCCGCACCCCGGATCCAGCCGGGGTGCGGCACTGCCGCTTCGCTTACATCGCTGCGTCCCGCTCGGGGCCGGACTCAGCCCTCTTCGGTGGCCTCCGGCTCGGCGGCGGCGCTCTCCTCGGCGGCCTCGGCCTCACCGGTCTCGCCGGCCATCTGCTCGGCGGTCGGCGCGGCCAGGATGTGCACGACCACGTGCTCCGGGTCGGTGACCAGCGTGGCGCCGCGCGGCAGGGTGACGTCCTTGGCCAGGACGTGCCAGCCGACCTCGAGGCCCTCGATGGAGACCTCGACGGAGCCCGGGATGTGCGTGGCCTCGGCCTCGATGGACAGCGCGGTCAGCGTGTGCTCGAGCAGGCCGCCGGCCACCACGTCGCCCACGGTCACGACCGGGACTTCGACGGTGACCTTCTCGCCGCGGCGCACCAGCAGCAGGTCGACGTGCTCGATGGTGCGGCGCACCGGGTCCTTCTGCACGGCCTTCGGCAGGGCCAGCTGGCTGCGGCCGCCCAGGTCCAGGTTCAGCAGCACGTTCGGGGTCTTGAGCGCCAGGAAGAGGTCGTGCTCCGGCAGCGCGAGGTGCACCGCCTCCTCCTTGTGGCCGTAGAGCACGGCCGGGATCTTGCCGTCGCGGCGCAGCTGGCGCGCGGCGCCCTTGCCGAACTTGTCGCGCGGCTCGGCGCTGATGCGGACTTCGGACATGGTGATACTCCTCCTCGATGGTCGGGAAGCCTGGGCGATCTGGCGCAACTCGACATCGAGGCGGAGGCGGGCCTGACCCGCTCGCCCGATACCTCGTTCGGCACGTCGATCACGGAGCGGGCCGATCACGGCCACTCCCTCGCCGGGCAACGCAGCCGAGTTTACCCGAGCCCCAGCCGCCCTCGTCCTGCCCTCGGCCCCGCCGCCTGTTCGCGGGCCTTCGCACCGTCCCCTATCCCGCCCTCAACCTGTCCGTCCCCTACGCGCCGCCTTCGATCCGCCCCTTCCCTGTCCCTGCCCTTGAGCCGTCCCCCGCCCCGCCCCAGGCCCTCCCCCATCCCTCTAAGCATCGCCCTCGAACATCGACGTCACCGAGCCGTCCTCAAAGACCTCCGAAATCGCCCGCGCCACGATCGGCGCGACCGACAGGACCGTGAGCTTGTCAAAGCGGCGCTCCTCCGACAGCGGCAGCGTGTCGGTCACGATGACCTGGCTGACCCGCGAATTCTTCAGCCGGTCGATCGCCGGACCGGAGAACACCGCGTGCGTCGAGACGATGATCACCTCGGCCGCGCCGTTCTCGTACAGCGCCTCGGCCGCGGCGCAGATCGTGCCGGCCGTGTCGATCATGTCGTCCACCAGGACGCAGACCCGGCCGCGGATGTCGCCGACGATCTCGTGCACCGAGACCTGATTCGCCACGTTGATGTCGCGGCGCTTGTGCACGATCGCGATCGGC
>NZ_DASRGV010000365.1:0-9553 GCF_035650855.1 Actinocrinis sp.
GTCGTCGACAGACACCACTCGCCGCCCGGCCGCATCGAGCAGCGAGGCAGCCACCGAGGAGCGGTAACCGGAGCGGCAGTGAACCCAGACCTCGCCCTCGGGAATCTCGTCCAGGCGGGCAGGCAGTTCGTGCAGCGGAATGTGCACGGCGCCATCGAGGTGGCCTTCGCGCCACTCCAGATCGCGCCGCACGTCGAGCACTACTACGCCGCGGTGGTGACGCACCTGCTCCAGGTCGGCGAAGCGAGCCGTCTGGAAAGACCGCAACTCTCGTCCATTGGAGAGGTCCTGGATCCGTCCTGCGGCGGTCGCGGCTGGTCGCTCCACGCCGATGCGCACGAGTTCACGCTGTGCTTCGGCGATCTGTTGCGGGCTCTCGCCGAGCAGGCTCAGCGGCGTTTCCCACGGGATCAGCCAGCCCAGATAGGTGGCGAAGCTGCCGTCGAGCCCGAAGTTGAGCGTGCCGGCCAGGTGCCCGGTCGCGAACGCGGTGCGGTGGCGCAGGTCCACAACCCACTCCCCCGCGTCGATCCGGCGGCGCAGTTCAGCCGCGTCGGCGCGGTGCGCGGCGGCGAGATCCGGCGCGCCGGGGCCGGCCAGGTTCGCCGGGGCCATGTGCGCGTAGTACGCCGGGTAGGCGTCGAGCGCAGAGAGCAGTTCCTCGACATAAGTATGCTGATCTTTGGTCAGCACCGGGTTGGACCGCTTCTCCAGCCCGATGGTCGACGCCTGCGCCTGCGCTTGTGTCGCCGAGCAGAAGCTGCCGAACCCGTGCGTCGGATACACCGCGGCCTCGTCCGGCAGCGCGTGCGCCAGCCGATGCGCTGAGGCGTATTGTGCGCGCACCAGGGCACCGGTGTGCGCCGGACCGAGCAGGTCCGGTCGGCCGGTCGAGCCGTACAGAAGTGAGCCGCCGGTGAAGGCGACGGGCGCCTGGCCCGGAGCGTTCGCAATGTACGACAGGTGCGTGAAGGTGTGCCCCGGCGTGGCCATGACCCGCACTCGCATCCGGTGGCCTACGTCAAGCACGTCACCGTCTTCGACAGGTTCGCGCTCGAAGGTCACCGGGTCGGCGGCGTTGACGTGATAGGCCGCGCCGGTCGCCCGCGCCAGCGCGAGGCCACCGGTGACGTAGTCGTTGTGGATGTGCGTCTCGAACACACGCAGCAGACGCACACCGGCCTGTTCGAGCAACAACAGCACCCGGTCGATGTCCCGCTGCGGATCCACAACGAACGCCACCTCGCCGTCGTGCACCAGGTAACTGCGATCCCCCAGCGGCGGGGTGTCCAGCGCGACGATCTGCATCCGACCATGCACTTCTACATCTCGCGCGCTCATGCTGCGTGCTCCCTCGGTCCGCGCACCAGCGGCCCGCCGGACCTTGCCCAGCCCGAGGTGCCGCCGCGCACCGAGTATGCGTCCAAACCGGCCGCTATCAGCCACGACACCGCCGTGTAGCTGCGGTTGCCGCTCGCACAGATCACGTAGATGCGCCGGTCACGCGGCAGCTCACCGATCCGCGCGGGCACGTTGGACATGGGGATCAGCCGCGCCCCGGGCACGTGCCCGTCCTCGTACTCGAAACGCTCGCGCACATCCAGCACGAACGCCCCGCCTCGGTGCGCCGCCGCCAGCTCGCGCACGTCCACTTCCCGGATCATTCCGCCTCCGTCCATATACCCCCGGGGGTATGCTTTCCTCGACGATAACCCAGACCGAGCCCGCTGTCATATGAGGTGGTGGGAGGACATCAGGCCGAAGGAAGGGGGCAGTCGAGGCGTTCGGCCCTGGGCCACGACAGGCCGGACGCTTAGCCTCTGGCATAGGCGAGTCGGGAGGCGCACGATGTCAGTGCTCGTAACTTATGCGACTGCGTTCGGCTCTACGCGGGAGATCGCCGAACGGGTCGGCGAGGTGATCGGCAAGTGGGTACCCAGTGCGGTCGTGCGGCCTGTGGACGAGATGGACACCGTCGCTGGCTATGACGCGATCGTCGTCGGTAGCGCGGTCCACAATCAGGTATGGCTGCCCGAGGCGCGAGAGTTCGTGCGACGAAACGCCGCGGACCTGTCGGACAGACCGGTGTGGACGTTCAGCGTCGGAATGCCCGGCGCGTTGCCGAGGCTGCTGCGGCGTATGGCGATGAGCGAGGAGGCCATCCTGCGCGCGCAGTTCAAAGGCGTCGTCGGGCCGGTCGGGCACCACCTGTTCTCAGGCGTCGTCACGCCCGAGTGTCTTCCACGGATCGGCCGAGTCATCTTCCGTCTGATCGGCGGACGCTACGGCGACCACCGCGACTGGCATGAGATTGAAGCTTGGGCCGACGGTATCGGCCAATCCGTCGCCGCCACGCCGCCTCCGGCCGAAAAGCGGCTGTAGACAGAACGCGAGACGTTACCGCAGTCCATGGCTGAACGGTACGCAAGAGGCGCTCGCGGTTTCTCGCGAGGCCCCTGACCTGCGGGGGCTCACGGGCTGGCGCGCCCGGGCGTTCTCCACCCGACGACGCGCCAGTCGAGATCGCTACGGACAGCATCAGGTCAGCTCAGACGTGGCTTGGTTATGCGTTTAATGCTTTTCTGTGGCGTGCGTGGGCCGCTTTGGGGCGTTCGTCAACGCAGTTACGGCTGATCTCGTCGCGTAGGAGCCGGCGGGCATGTCGATCGGTGATCTCGGGGTAGTCCTCGTACCATTCCCGGACAGGTCTGGGCCACGGCATCTCGCGCACGCACACCAGGGCGTCCACGCGGGGACGCAGGCGATCGAGGGCGGCGCGCGCCCCTACCGGCACGGCGAGCACCAGCCCTTTGACACCTTGACCGCGCAGCACGGACACGGCGAGAGAGGCCGCGGCGCCGAGGACGCCGGCCGGGACGCCGGGGGCGGTTAGCTCGTGCACTGCGATGGCGTCTAGCGGCGTGTCGAGGGCGTGGGCGATCGTGACGGCTGCGGCGACGCCGCTCGGGGCAAGGGCCACGACGATGGGACGGCCGGATTGCCAGGGGCGCAGCAGCTCGACCAGCCGATCGGCAGCCTCCGCTCGATTGGAAAAGGTCACCGTGATTCACCGCCTTCGAGCGCGACACTACGAGCGAGCTAGTAAATCGCGATTCTGATAGACGTTTCGCGACAGATAAGAGATATATCAAATCATTGCTTCACGCGTGATGCCACAATAGGGCCGATGGTCACCTCATCGGTCCTACGTTCGTGGACGGCTTTCGCTGAAACCGCCACTTCCACCGATATGGCGCTCGACATAGTCGTTTGCAGCGTCACCGCGCGATTCACGCGCGTACGGCGAAGCGCGTGGCGGGCGTGATGGTGCGCGAATCGACGGCTGGCCTCGCCGTTCGACGGCACGCGGGTCGCGAAGGACCGCAGAGCGGTACGGCGGCGCGCGCGGCGTGAGAAAGATCGACCTTCGTGATGCCGGGAAGGCTCATGCGGGTATCGATCTGGATGCTCTGAAGCGGGGCGCGTTGGTCCGTCGCGCTCGGCAGCGGGCGTGGAATCCTGAGTTTGTGTGCGCGGGAAGATGCGATCTTCGAGCCAGAACATCGCGAGGATCAGGCCGAAGATCGGAATTGGCGCGGCAACCGCTAGCACCGCGGGAAACACTCGACTGCCTCGGTCGAAGTGCCGAACGGTCCGCTCGACCGGAATCGTGTGCGCAAATCCACTGGCATGGCAGGCCACGACGACCCGAGGTTCCGGCACGCGATCGGATAGACCCGCTGCCTGTCGGTGATGTACGTGCGGCCCGACACGGCCGCCGATTCGAGGGGCTGGGCAGCGCGCCGAAGACCCACATGATGGTCGTATATGCCGAACATGCCCAAGTCCCCCATCCCCATGTCACCGTGTGCTTGCGCCGACTGACTTCCGCCCCTTGCCGAAACTGGCACGGTCCGCGGTGCTGAAGTAGTAGCGAAAGTCCCGTAGCGGCAGTTCGACAGGCGCGAGTCCGACTGATCGACTGCGATCGGACAGTGAAGCCAACGTCTCCAGCAAACCATCCCGCTGCGGCCGACTACAGTGACCGACACGCCGTCTTCCCGCTGCGCCATCGCGTAGAGTCGGCGACGCCTGAGCAGCGATCCGCCTACACCACGCAGGTCCGCTGAGAGCCCCGGCGCGTCGCTTTCGTCCAGCCCGGACGGCAGGATTTCGGCCCACAACGTGTCAATGGATGATCTAGTGCTCGATCAAGCTGCTCAGCGAATCCAGCATGTTCAACAGCGCCGCGGTGGTGACGCTCAGGACTAGTGGATGACCGAACGAGCGTCGCAGGGCGTTGAGCGGCGAAGAAGCGGGGAGAGAGCGTCAGGGTGCACGATCCGCGAATCTCGACACGATCTGCACAAGAGCGCGGCGTGGTCTGCACGGCGGTGCGGTGTGCTTGAGGCAGAGATCGAAGGAGGTGCACGATGAAGCCGATCAAGCTCAACAAGCGCATCGGGCGCAGGGCTCTGCTGCTGGCGGCGGTTCCGCTCACCGCGGTGCTGGCCGGTGGCGTGGCTATCGCCGCGACCAGCGGGGGCAACCCCCCGACGCCTGCGGGTACCGCTACCACTCAGCAGGACCGCGACCGGGCCCGGGACGGAAGCTGCCTCAACTCACCGGCCGCGGCGCCGAGCGCGACCGTGACTCAGCCGCAGGACCGCGACCAGATCCGCGAGCGGGCGCGCGATGGAAGCTGCCTGGATTCGCCGAGTGCGGTGCCGGGAACGACGATGCAGAACATGTACGAACACCGGTACCAGCACGGCGACGAGACCGACCGGTAACCCGGCCGGCGTTCGACCCGAGGGCGCTGTGGCCCGGCCCTGCGGGACCGGGCCACAGCGCGTCGCACCACGACCGCGGGCAGCGCAGCCGTGTCGCGACTTTCCCTGCGGCGGAATGCTCTCAGCCTGCCGGTTCGACCGCGTGGGTTGTGGTGTCCCGAGAGGCGGAGAAACGGTAGCCGACGCCGATCACGGTCTCGATCAGGCGGGGCGCGGGCGACGGCGCTTCGATCTTCTGGCGCAGGTTACGGATGTGCGAATCGACGGTGCGCTCGTAGCCCTCGAAGTCGTAGCCGCGCACCCGGTTGATCAGTTCGTAGCGGCTGAAGACCCGGCGCGGCGCGCTGGCGAGTGTCGTCAGCAGTCTCCATTCGGTGGCGGTCAGCTCGACCGGCAAGCCATGGGCGGTGGCCAGGTGACGGGTCTCGTCAATCGTCAGCGCTCCCCCGCCGTACGAGACCGGCTGGTCCGGCTCGGCGTCGGCGCCGCGGCGCAGGATGGCGCGCACGCGCAACACCACCTCGCGCGGGCTGAACGGCTTGGTGACGTAGTCGTCCGCGCCCAGTTCCAGGCCACGTATCCGGTCGGCGGTCTCGGTTCTCGCGGTGAGCATCATGATCGCGGTGGCGCTGTGGCTTCGCACCTCGCGGGCTACCTCTTCACCGCGGATGTCGGGAAGGCCGAGATCGAGTACGACCAAGTCCGGCCGTGCTTCGCGCGCGAGGCGAATCGCCTCGGCGCCGGAGCCGGTAGTCAGCACGCTGTAGCCCTCGTTTTCAAGGTAGGAGCGCAGCAGGTCGCGGATCTTGCGCTCGTCTTCGACGATCAGCACGCTGGCAAGCACGGACTCTCCTTTCCGCTGCAATCGGATCACGTCCCGCTCGCCCCCGGTAGGGCCGGTCGGACGATATGGCCGGGTCGCGCGGCCCTGCCGTTGGTAGCCTCGTGCGGGTTGAGATGACGACATGGCCAGCTCGCGCACGCGCATGCTAGGGCCGTTGGGCCGGCGGTTGTTCGCGGCCTTCGCCTTGGTCGGTGTCGGCGCGGTGGGACTGGTGGCGGCACTTGCGGCGGTGTCGGTCACGAGTCAGACCAGTGCGCTGGTGGCAAGTGAGCGTGATCGGGCGCGGCAGGAGATCGTGGCGGCGCTGGCGGACGCGTATACCGCCGCCGGTTCCTGGAGCGCGGTCGACCTGTCCGCAGTGCGCGCGCTGGCGCAGGTCAACGGTGCGCGGCTGATCGTGCTGGACACCTCGGGCGGGCAGATCGCGACCATCACCGCGACGCCCGAGACAGAGCACTCCCCGGGCACCGGACCGGGGCACGGCGAAAGCCCGGAGGAAGAGCGCGGCCGCATCGGCCCGTCAGCCTCGCCGGGACATCACGGCGGACCCGTTGCCGCCGGGCCGATCGCCCCGACGCCTTCGCCACCGCCCCATGCGATTGGCATTCAATACGTCGCAGCGGCAGTCACGCCGTCGCCGAGCGCCACAGTGCCCTCAACGACACAGGTCGTTCCGGTCGTGGTCGGCGGTAGGAACGTGGGCAGCGTGCTGATCGAGTTCCCGGCCGCAGACCAGGCGGCAGCCGCACAGGCCGGCCGGGCCATCTTGCAGCATGTCTGGATCGGGGCCGCGGTGGCCGTGGTGCTCGCCGGAATCGCGGCGTTGATCGCCACGCGCCGGGCGACTTCGCCGCTGCTCGCGCTCGCCGCGGCGGCGGAAGCGATCGAACGCAGGGAGAGCGGCGCCGCGGCGCGGGTACGCGGCGGTCCGGGCGAGATCGGACAGGTTTCGGCGGCCTTCGCGCGGATGGCCGCGACGCTCGAGCGGGAAGACGCGCTGCGGCGCGCGCTCGTCGCCGACGTGGCACACGAGCTGCGAACCCCGGTCACGATCCTGCTCGGCACGAGCGAGCAGCTGCTCGACGGGCTCGCTGAACCGACGACCGCTCAGATCTCCTCGCTACACGACGAGGTGCTGCGCCTTGACCGCCTGCTCGACGATCTCTCGGCGCTTGCCGCGGCGCAGGCCGCCGGGCTGACTCTCATGCCGACCGCAATAGACCTGGCCGACATTGCGGCACGCTGCGAGCAGACGCTACGGCCACAGTTTGAAGAGGCGGGACTGCGGCTCGTCACGGATCTGCAGGCCGCGCCCGTGGAAGGGGACGAAGACCGCCTAGTGCAGGTGATCACGAACCTACTGACCAACGCGGTGAAATTCACCCCGCCGGGCGGCGAGGTGACCGTCACCACTCGAATGCGCATCGATCCACAGGGCACAACCGGCGCGCAGTTGGCGCAGCTGACGGTGGCCGACACCGGCCCAGGCATTTCCGCCGAAGAGCTTCCGTTCATCTTCCAGCGGTTCTGGCGGGGATCGGGGGCTGAGAAACGCGGTGGCACGGGGATCGGCCTGGCGGTGGTCGCGGAACTGGTGGCGGCGCACGGCGGGAGCGTGACGGCCGAGAGCCCGTCAGGCGGTGGCGCGGTGTTCACCGTCGGCGTGCCCGCGAGATAGCCCACGGCGGCCCGGTCCAAGACCAGACCCGGCCGCCGATGTGCGGAAGCATTGTTCTCTTATCGACCTCGGTTGTGTTGCAGCGCTGCGACGCCTACAGCCCCGTGGTGATCATTCTGACTGGCTGTCGTCGTGTTCGCGGTGCGCGTTCGGCGTTGTGGCTTGGCTGGTTTCGTGTGTCTGGTCGTCGTCGCGGCTGTCGTCGTGTGCCCGCTCGTGCGAAGTCGTCGTGCTGGTCGCAGAACTCGGGTTGTTGCCATGCGGATAGAACGTCATCGGCGGGGTCGGCGCCGTCGCGTCCGACGCGATAGCGATCCCGCCGCCGGTCAAGGCGACAGTGGCGGCCACCGCGCCGATCACGAGTACTGCGCGCTTGCCGATTCTCATCAGACACCTCCATGGTCGGGTGACCTCAGAAAAGCGCGGCGGTGTGCAGGACCGAACACGGCGGTGTGCAGACGGTGTGCAGAAACCGGGCCGAACAAGACCCACTCGGCCTACTGCGACAGCAGCTCGTCGATTAGGACGCGTACCCGTTGCTCGATCGCGTCGCGGATGGGGCGGACCGCGTCGATGCCCCGGCCTGCGGGGTCGTCCAGGGTCCAGTCCAGGTAGCGCTTGCCGGGGAACACCGGGCAGGTGTCGCCGCAGCCCATGGTGACGCACACGTCGCTGGCTTTGACCGCGTCGATGGTCAGGACTTTCGGGGTCTGACCGGAGATGTCGATGCCGACTTCCTTCATCGCTTCGATGGCGACCGGGTTGACCTGGTCGGCCGGGGTGGAGCCGGCGGAGCGCACCTCGATGCGGTCGCCCGCCAAGTGGGTGAGGAATCCCGCGGCCATCTGGGAGCGGCCGGCGTTGTGTACGCAGACGAACAGCACGCTGGGCTTGTCGGTCATATGGCGCTCCTTGCACTGGCGGCCGCGGCGGCCAGTTCGGCCGTGCGGTCGGTGGCGGCCAGCGGCTTGCCCGGAGTCGGACGGTGCGGGAAGAGCGCGAGGACCAGCGCGGCGCCGAGCGCTGCGCCCAGCAGCTGCGCGACCACGAAGCCGGTGATCGAGCCGGGGGCGATGCCAGCGAAGGTGTCGGTGAACGCGCGGGCGATGGTGACGGCGGGGTTGGCGAAGCTGGTGGAGGAGGTGAACCAGTAGGCGGCGCCGATGTACGCGCCGACCGCAGCCGGGCCGTACCGCCCGCGGCCCGTACGCGCCAGGGCGAAGACCAGCAGCACCAGCCCGGCGGTCGCGACGACCTCGCCGAGCCACAGGTGGGCGCCGGTGCGGGTGTGGGTCGAGGCAGTCGCGGCGGGCAGGGCGAACATCAGGTTCGCCAACACCGCCCCGCCGATCCCCCCGACGGTCTGCACCGGAATGAACACCGCGACGGTGCGCGCATCGACGCCGGTGCCGGTGCGCCGGCCCAGCGCGCAGTCGGCCAAGGTGACCACCGGGTTGAAGTGCGCGCCGGAGATCGGGCCGAGCATCATGATCAGCACCGCCAGGCCCAGTGCGGTCGCGGTGGAGTTTTCCAGCAGCTGTAGGCCCAGGTCGTGCGGGGAGAGCCGGGACGCCATGATCCCGGAGCCGACCACGACGGTGACCAGCAGCCCGGTGCCCAAGCCCTCGGCCAGCGCCCGGCGGGCCAGCGGCTCGGTCACCGCGCGCCCGCAGAAATCAGGCCGTCGGTGGACAGCAGCGAGCCGAGCTGCTCCAGGGCCTGCGGCAGCACCCAGTAGTACACCCAGGTGCCGCGCCGCTCGCAGTCGATCAGCCCGGCCTCGCGCAGCACCCGCAGGTGATGGGAGATCGTCGGCTGCGTCACGTCGAACGGGCCGGCGAGATCGCACACGCAGGCCTCGCCGCCCTCGTGGGAGGCGATCAGTGAGAGCAGCCGCAACCGCACCGGGTCCGAGAGCGCCTTGAACATCGCGGCCAGGCTCTTGGCGTCGGCCTCGCCCAGCGGCTCGCGGGCCAGCGGGGTGCAACACGCGGAATCCCGCAAGACCGGCAGCTCCTTCTTCGACATACGTCTATCTTGACAGTCGTCGATGCAGGGAGGCAAGCTCCCTCTACATAGACGATCATCTATTCAAAGAGGGTGATCGATGTGTCCCGAGTCCAGCTCGCGCTGAGAGTCAGCGACCTGGAGGGCTCCATCGCGTTCTACAGCAAGCTGTTCGGCACGCAGCCGGCCAAGCGGCGCCCCGGCTACGCGAACTTCGCCATCGCCGAGCCG
>NZ_DASRGV010000366.1:0-9533 GCF_035650855.1 Actinocrinis sp.
GGTGCGCGGTGACGGACTGCACGACTACCTGCGCGGGCTGGCTCCGGCCGCCCGCCGCATCGACGTGTGGGAAGACTCCAGCCACGAATACCTGCGCCGCAGGCCCGGCGACGGCTCGCTCATCCTGCTGCCCGGCAGCCACGGCGGCGCCGAGTTCGACATCGACCGGGCGATCGTCAACCGCTGCGTCGATCTTCTCGTGCGCCTCGACGAGGAGTTCGACCTGTGCGTGGTGGACTTGAGCGCGGGCCGCTCGTTCGCGGTCGAGCTGGTGCTCCAGGCGACCGCGCGGCCGGCGCTGCGCAGCGTCCCGACGCGCTGGCTGGTCTTCCACAAGTGGACCCGGCAGCACGTCATCGCGGCCAACAGCCTGGTATACGGCGAGCACGGCCTGCTCGAGTCCGGCAAGAGCACCGGGCACAACGAGGAGGAGATGCGCTCGATGATCCGCTTCGTGCGCACCGCCGTGATCGACCCGCACGGCCCCGAGGTGGCCGGGCTGCGCAGTTCTCAGCAGACGTGGCTGGCCGAGGTGGACAAGGATCTGGAGCGCACGGCCGCGAAGCTCGAACTCGGCAGGGCGCTGCGCATCGGCACGGTCCCGCTCGACCCGGTGCTCCAATGGCGCGAGCAGCTGATCCTTAACCGGGACGTGCACGTCACGGAGATCGCGAACCAGGCCACCGTCGACGCCTTCGAAGAGCTGGTGAAGATCGTCACCGATCAGCGTTTGTGGGAAGGTTCGTGACCCCCATGGACACCAGCTTCCACGAGGTCGCGGCGCAGCGGCGTACCCAGGACGTGGCGTACTCGCACCTGTCGATCGAGCTGGACCACCTCTACATGGAGGACTTCAAGCTGGGCCTTGGTCATCTGCGCAAGCGGATAAGGCACATCGCGCCCTGGTATCGCACCGCCATGGCGGCTTTCACCGAGCGGCATCCCACGCCGCGCCCGCGCATCAGCACGTGTTTCCTCGTGGACGACTACTTCAGCGACCTGGTGCCGCCCGGCAAGCTGATCCCTGAGTTGCTTGAGGCTGCGCGCGACGAGCATCTGACGATTGATTACCTGGCCCGCGAGTCCGGTTGCGCCGTGGCCGACGGGGTGGAGCTGGCCGCGCTCGTGGCCGGGCGGCTGGTCTCGGTGCCGGTGCAGGGCACCGACGGCTCGCGGCCGCCCACCGCCGAGAGCGGCTGGCTGTCGAACGGCCAGCGCACCCCGAGCATGCCCGCCGCCGCGCTGCACCCGCGGTCCTGGCAGGCGCCGATGGAGGCCGAGGCGCGCAACCACTCGATCTTCCTCGACGTAGAGCTCTGGGACGAACAGGACGGCGCCCGCCGCTGGTCCTGCCCGATGCTCGCGGCGGTGTGGCAGCTGCTGCGCCTGGGCCTGCTGCGCGACCACGGCAGGACCGTGATCCAGCCGCGCCCGCTGCCGCTGGACCTGCCGGACGAATGGATCGCGATGCCGCCGGTGGTGCAGCTCAACCCGCGGGCCTCCTCGTTCCACGGCTATCGCACGCTCTCCCTGCTCGACGACCGCTTCCTGCCGATCGAGCACGCGGTGCGGGTCATCCTCAACCAGGTCGGCCAGGACCGCGAGGTCATGGAGCGGGTGGCCCAGCGCGCCGGCGGCGAGGGTGTGCCGGTGCCGCCGGAGGTGACCGGCCGCATCGCGTACGTGTTCATGACAGACTTCTGAACATGCGTACCGAGGCGCTGCCCGACCAGCCGCCGGCCGCGCTGTCCGGCGGGCCGGAGCCCGGGCTCGCCGTCGGGGAGATCCGCACCGGGCTGCTGCGCAACAGCCGCACGCTGCCGCACGGCGCCGTCGCCGAACTGCTCAATCTGCTGCCCGGGGAGCCGGTGCGCAGGTCCGAGCGGCCGATCGCGCACGCGCTGTCCCCCGACGTGGTCAACGGCGTGGACTGCCAGATCGCCACCAAGTCCGGCGGCCGCATGCGCGCGGTCGGCACGATCCTGACCCACGCCGTGATAGTCGGCGGCCGGGTGCTGCAGACCTCCAGTTACACCACGATCGCCTCGCACGGTTCGCAACGGCGGCTGCCGTGGTCGCACTACACCGCGCGGCCCGGGCGCATCGAGACCATCGCCAGGGCCGGCCTGGCGGACCTGGCCGCCGGTTACCTGGCGCTCGACCAGGAGCCTGGCTGCCTCGACCTCGGCTCCGTCAGCGAGCGGCTGGCCCGCAGGCTGCAAAGCTCCGCGGTACTCGACGGCCACCAGCCGCTGCGGTTCCAGTGGACCCGGCTGCGCTGGGCCGCGCGCTACGGGCTCGACGACGACACGGCCGAGCCCTCCGCCCAGTTCGAGCTCGTCGACGACACCGTCAGAGCACTGAGCCTGCGTATCCCGCGGCCGCCCGCCACGCCAAGTGGCGCGGTGGATCTGGGCGCGATCCTGGAACTGTGCCGGGATCTCGCGCTGCACGACTGGGTGCTGACCACGCTGACCCGCCGGATCGAGCGCGCCGATCCGGGCTCCGGCGACCGCCGGCGCACGGCGGCGGAACTGGGCCCGGCGATCGACCACCTGCTGCCGCTGTGGATGCCCGGGGCGCGGGTGGCGGACGAGCTGTCCGCGGTCTGGGAGGGCTTCGAGCGGCGGCCGGGTTTCACCCGGCAGTGGGAAGCGGCCGTCAGCCGGGTACGAGACCAGTTGGCGTTGCATACTCTGCAACTGCTGGCGAACCTGTCTTCACCGGACACTTCCGGCGAGATCGGGAGTAAAATCGAGTTCTGACAAGGGAGGGGCTGCCGGTGGACCGGGACCAATACCAGGGCTCGATCAGGACACTGGCACGCCGCCTCCTGCTTGCGGTCGGCTTCAGCGCGGTCGCCGTCGCCGCCACGCTCGCCGCCGGTGACACCGACGCCGCCTCGGTGGCGGCGATCACGGTGGCGGTCGCCGCGGCCTCGGTCGCCGGGGACTTCCTGCACGGCGTCGCGCTGCGCCTGCAGCGGCTTGAACGCCGCACCGACGACGCGCTCGACCAGGCCGGCGCCGTGCTGGAGAGCGCGGCCACGCAGATGCGCGCGGACGTCGACCGGCGTTTCGCCCAGCTGACCACCGTGCCGGAGGCCTTCGGGCTGCAACCGCTGGATCACACCAGGGCGGCGGAACTGGTGAAAGTGGTGCAGAACGCGTACGCCTTCGAGCACCGTTCCTCCCCGCTGGCCAACGCCTTCATCCAGGCCGAGGCGCAGCGATTCAACCTTCTGCTCCATCAGCTGCGGGCCGGCGAGGGCACCTACGACGGCGAGGACCGCGACTGGCTGCTCACGCTCACCCGGGCCTGCACCCGTACCCTGGACGCGACCAGCCTGACCACTACCGACGCCGGCGGCCGGATGCGGTTCAGCGGCGGCTTCTGGGAGAGCGACCTGGGTCTGCACTATCTGGAGCTGCAGGCCGAGGCGGTGCGTCGCGGCGTGACGATCCGGCGGGTGTTCATCCTGGAGGACGCGAAGGTCACCGAGGACCTGACCTACCAGGCGATGTGCGAGCGCCAGCGCCGGCTCGGCTTCGAGATCCGCTATCTGGTCCCCGACATGGTGTCGGTCGGCCTGCACAACAAGCTGGACGACTTCATCCTGTTCGACAACGAGATCAGCTACGAGGTGGTCGCCTCGCTGGCGCCGGGCAACGCGCGCCCGGTTATCTCCTCCACCCACCTGGCGCTCAACCGGATGCTGGTCGCCAAGCGGGTCCGGCAGTTCGCAGAGATCTGGGACGCGGCGCTGCCGTGCGCCGATCCCGACCAGCAGTTCGACTGAGCGCGGCCGCCCTGCTCACACTCCCCCGGCCGGCTCGAAGACGCCGGTGTCTCGCGGCGAAGGCGACGCTGCGAGCGCTACCGAGTAAGACGACGAACGATGCGTCGGCTGCGGCGCGCTGGCCTTCGTGCCCTTCCGATAGCCGCCGAACAACAGCCCGAGTATCACGATGATCAGGATCAGCCAGAAGATCGGCCACAGGCAGCCGAGCGGCCGGGGCGCGGCTCCGTTCACCGCGTCGCGGCGACGCCTTCTCCACGGCGGTCGCGAGTAGACCACCCGCCGGCCTCCTCGTTCGACGACGGTCGGGTCCGGTGACCCGGTTCAACAACGGCTCAACGTTTAGCAATGACGCGGTCTGCTAACACAGTACCTTGGCCGGGCTACCCGCAAACCGAACTGGAAGGCGATCACGATGGGCAAGTGGCGCAAGCGAATACTGGGCACCGCAGCGTCCGTAGTCGCCCTGTTCGTCCTCTACCTCATCGGCTCGGCGGTGCATCTGTTCCCGCAGTTGCGCAACCCGTTCGGTGAGACGACGACCGAGCGCAGCCAGCCGGTCGTGCTCAAGTCGATCGTGGACCTGTCCAAGTACGAGGCCGCCAGCGGCAACTTCCAGGTGGTGGTCGACATTAGTTCGTCCGGCATACTGCCGAGCTTCCTCGAGGGCAGCGACACCATGTTCATCGGCGTCGGATCGGACAACGCGTACGTCGACTTCTCCCATCTGAAGGGCGACGCGGTGCAGGTCTCCGCCGACCGGCTCACCGCCACGCTCACGCTCCCGCACGCGCAGCTGGATCCGGCCGTGCTGGATGTGAAGCAGTCCTATGTCTTCGCTCAGCAGCAGGGCCTGTTCACCCGGCTCAACTCGTTCCTGAGCGGGAATCCGAACAGCCAGCAGGCCGTCTACGAGCTGGCGCAGAAGAAGATCGAGCAGGCCGCGACGACCAGCGAGGTCAAGGCCGACGCCGAGCGCAACACCCGCAGCATGCTGGTCAGCCTGTTGCAGTCGCTCGGCTTCAAGACCGTGACGGTCACCTTCACCTGACCGCCGCTCCCGCTTTCCCCGGCGCTACTCCCCCGATCCCGCCGCTGCCCCGATCCCCGTTGCCTAGTCTTCCTGGTAGGAGTACCGCTGCTCCTGCCAGGGGTCCCCGACGTTGTGGTACCCGCGCTCCTCCCAGAACCCGCGCCGGTCGGCGACGAGGTACTCGATGGCGCGGACCCACTTCGGGCCCTTCCACGCGTACAGATGCGGCACGACCAGGCGCAGCGGGAAGCCGTGCTCGGGCGTCAGCTCCTCGCCGTTGCGGTGCGTTGCCAGGATGCTGGTGTCGCGCAGCAGGTCGTCGATGCGCAGGTTGGCTGAGTACCCGTACTCGGCCCACACCATCGCGTGCGTCGCATCCGGCGCGGGCGGGGCGAGTTCGATCAGCGTGCTGGCAAGGACGCCGGACCATACGTTGTCGAGCAACGTGAACTTGGTGACGCAGTGCAAGTCGGCTTCGACGCGGTCGGCCGGCAGCTCCTGGAAGCCCGCGTAATCCCACGCCCGCTTCGACCCGTCGGCGGTCGCGCCGTACACCTGAAAGTCCCAGCGCTCCGGCTTGAACCGGGGCACCGGACCGTAATGCAGCACCGGCCAGCTGGCCTGCGCGCGCTGCCCTGGAGGGATCCGCCCCGAATCGTCCGCGGGACCCTCGCCGCGCGGCCGGCGCGCGTCGATGCCACTCAGACCCATGACGTCTATCGTCCCAGATCCACAGGCATGCTCTGTACCGCACTCGGACCGCGCGACTCTGCGTTAACCGCAACCGTCCTGGTTAACGCACGTTCTCGGGTGAATCCTTGCCATCCACAAAAGACGCCAGCCCGCGCATGATGACCTCGAGGCCGAGCTCGAAGCGGTCCACGCCCTCGGACTCCTGGTTCATCATCGGACCAGCCAGCTCGACCAGATTCGGGAAGCGGTCAACCGGCAAGGCGCGCAGGTAGTCGCTGATTTCACCCATCGCCTCGCTGACCTCGGCGCTGCCTGCTTCGGGGAAGCGGGACCGCCACATGCTCTCCTCGATCGCCTCGGCGACCAGGTAGGTGCCGAGCAGATCCCCGGCATAGGCGGCGATGTTGTCCGGCAGCCCTCCGGCCCGCAGGATCGAGAGCTGCAGCTCCACCGCGTGCAGTCCGTTCCGGCCGAACGGAATGCGCCCGATGAACGCCTTGGCCAGGTCGCGGTGCTCGACCAGCACGTCGCGGGAGAGCCGCACGCTCTGCTTCACCAGCTCCCGCCAGTTCCCCGCCGTCGGCTCGACATGGTGCCAGCGGTCCACGACCTGGCCCATCACCCAGTCGACGAGCAGCTCCATCAGCTCGTCCTTGTTCGCGACGTAGGCGTAGAGGGACGCGGCGCCGGTGCCAAACTCCTGGGCGACGCGGCGCATCGAGAGCGCGTCGATGCCCTCGGCGTCGATGATCCGGACCGCCGCCTCGACGATCGCCTCGCGGCTGAGCTGCGGCTTGTCCGCCGAACGCCCGGCCCGACCGCCGCGCGGCCGGGGAGCCCACGGCGGCGCCGGTACGTCCGCCGAGGACCGGCTGTCACGCGCTCGCGCCACCGTCATCCGAGCTCCAGTCTTCCCACGGCCGGCCTTCCAGGACCCACCAGGCCCCTCTTTCCGTCCTCACCCTACGCCCGCACGAACAGTGTACGCAATCTACGAACGGTGTACTTGACACGAACAGTGTTCCGTTCTAGAACGGTGTTCAGAACTCGCAAACACCGTTCGTCACGGGGAGGAACCCATGCCCGCCGCCGTCGATCAATCCACCGAGAGCACCTCCGGCCGGCCAGGCGAGCCCGGCGCGCCGCCCGACTTCAAACCGACCAGACTCCAGTGGCTCGTGCTGCTCACCGTGCTCGGCGCGGACATCATGGACCTGCTGGACTCGACCATCGTCAACGTCGGTGCGCCCGCTATCGCCCGCGACCTGCACGCCTCCGGCAGCCAGCTGCAGTGGGTCATCGCCGGCTACACCCTCGCGATGGCCGTCGCGCTGATCACCGGCGGCCGGCTCGGCGACCTGTACGGACGCCGCCGCATGTTCCTGCTCGGCATCGGCGCGTTCACCGCGTTCTCCGCGCTCAGCTCCGCGGCCACGGACCCGCAGCTGCTGATCGCGGCCCGCGCGCTTCAGGGCCTCTCGGCGGCGGTGATGCTGCCGCAGGGCCTCTCGATCATCCGCTCGGTGTTCCCGCCGGCCCAGGCCGGCGCGGCGATGAGCATCTTCGGCCCGGTCATGGGCCTGGCGGCCACCCTCGGCCCGATCGTCGGCGGCGCGCTCGTGCAGGCGAACCTGTTCGGCTCCGAGTGGCGCTCCATCTTCTGGGTCAACGTGCCGGTCGGGCTGCTGTCCCTCGGCTGCGCGTGGCGGGTGATCCCCCGCGACAAGCCGCACGGCCCCGACGCGCCGACCCTGGACGTCGCCGGGATGCTGCTGTCCGGCATCGCGATGCTGCTGCTGGTCTACCCGCTGATCCAGGGCCGCGAAAAGGGCTGGCCCGCGTACATGTTCGTGATGATGGCGGCAGCCGTCCCGATCTTCGCAGCGTTCTGGCTCCAGCAGCGCGCCCGCCAGCGCCACGGCCGCACCCCGCTGGTCACGCCGTCGCTCTTCACCAAGCGGGCGTTCACGGGCGGCCTGGTCCTGGCAGTGTTCTTCTTCGCGGGCATGGGCGCGCTGTTCTTGGTTCTGATGCTGCACATCCAGCTCGCGCTCGGCTACACGTCCCTGCACGCGGGCCTCACCGGCTTACCGTTCTCCCTCGGCGCGGCGGTCGGCACGGGCCTTGCGGCGGCGGTCCTGGCGCCGAAGTTCGGCCGCAAGGTCCTGCACGCGGGCGTGGTGACGATGGCCGCAGGCATCGCAGCGGTCGCGTGGACGGTCAAGGAAGCGGGCACGAGCCTCACGACGTGGGACCTCACCCCCTCCTACGCGGTCTGCGGAGTCGGCATGGGCCTGCTGATCGCCTGTTACTTCACGACGGTCATCTCAGCGGTCGACGACGCGGAGACCGGCACCGCCGGCGGCGTCCTCAACGCGGTCCAGCAGCTGGCCAGCTCCCTGGGCGTGGCGCTGTTCGGCACGCTGTACTTCAACTCGCTCAGCGCGGGCCACACGTCCGTCAGCGCCACCGCCAGCACCCTGTGGTTCGCGAGCATCGCCGTGGTGCTCTGCCTCCCGCTCGGATTCCTGCTGCCGCGCTTCCCCCGCACAGACGTCGAAATGCACTGAGCTAGGGCGCAGGCTCAAGCCCCCCAGCCCCTGACTCGTCCCGCCCCCGGTCCCGGCTCCCCACAGAGCCGGGACCACTGCGCTGCTCAGGCCTCCGCTGCGGTCCGCCTCACGCCTGCAGCCGACTTGGTAACGCCTACGATCGCCCGCCCTCCGCTCGACTGTGCCGTACCCGTCACGCGGTACCTCTGCGGTAATCGGCGGTGGTTCGGCAACCCTCGATGCGTAACCGATAAGGCAATCTAGATTTGTCTTGACAAGGCAAGTTAGAATAGCCTTACCAAGTGAGAAGAACGGTCTTGATACGCCGGATCGCAAAAGCGGCTAAGCACGTCAAGGTCACCTGGGTATTCGTGCGCCAGGGTGGCAGTCACGAGGTTTGGTCGTGCGGCGCGATCATGGTGACCATTCCCCGCCACCGGGAGATCAACGAGCTGACAGCTCAGGGCATCATGAAGGATCTTGAGGCGGTGCCGGGGAAGGATTGGTGGAGGAATTGAAGACGTACCAGGTCGTAGCTCAGCGCTCTGGCAAATGGTGGGCGGCGCACGTCCCCGAGGTGGCGGGCGTGCATACCCAAGCCCGGCGTCTAGAGCAGGTTGAGGCAGAGGCACGCGAAGCGATCGCCCTGATGCTGGATGTTGAACCTTCCAGCATCACTGTCATCGTTGAGCCAACCTTGCCGGACGAGGTCTCTGCTTTGGTAGCCGCGCTTGCGACTGCGCATGCTGCAACGCAGGACGCCCAAACGAAGGAGCGCGAGGCGGTTCGCAAGGCGGCGCATGCGCTCGTCGAGGACCTGGGTCTTCCCCAGCGAGATGCCGGAAAGATCCTCGGCCTGACGCATCAGCGTGTCCAGCAAATCCTCGCTGGTTCCGCCAAACGACGTGGTGTTCTGCGTGCGCAAATGCACTAGTCGTGAAGATGCGGCCGGATCACGCTTAACAGTGGATGCGCACGATCGCCCACCTCGGCTCGACTTGGCATGAAGGCACGGCGATACGCTGCTCGGCGCGGCCTGACTAACTGGAAGCGTGTTGAGTTAGCGGAGCGGCCGAGCGTCAGCGAGGCCGCGGAGCGTCTGGGGTGGGAGGGCGGATAGCCGTAGGCGTTACCAGGCCAGCCGCAGGCGTAAGGCGGAGCGAAGCGGAGCCCTGATAGCGCAGCGTTCAGCGTGAAGCGCGTGCGCGGCAGCGCCCTGAGTCCGTGGAGCGAAGCGGAACGGAGGCGGGAGGGCGGGCGGCCGTAGGCGTTACCAAGTCGGCCGCGGGCGGCCCGGTGCCGGATGGACACTGGGCCGCGCGTGAGGAACGGCTGTCTCAAGCGGCTGACGCGGCAACGTCGTCGTGGTCCGTGGACTCCGACAGGGTACGTAGACGCTCCAGTTCCGCGCGCATGAAGTTCAGCTTGGCCTCGACGCGCTGGACCGAGTCGGAGC
>NZ_DASRGV010000367.1:0-3936 GCF_035650855.1 Actinocrinis sp.
AGGAAATCGGCGCACGGACCGCAGACAACCCAGGCCTCGTCGTTAACGCAGCCATCGGATACGGCGGCCGGCAGGAGATCGCCGACGCGGTACGTTCCCTGCTCCAGGAACACGCCGAGCGCGGTACGTCGATCGAAGACCTGGCGCAGGTGATCGACGTCGAACACATCGCGCAGCACCTTTACACTCGCGGGCTGCCCGATCCGGATCTGCTCATCCGCACCTCTGGAGAGCAACGCCTTTCCGGGTTCATGCTCTGGCAATCGGCGCATTCCGAGTTCTACTTCTGCGAGGCGTTCTGGCCCGCCTTCCGCAAGATCGACTTCCTCCGCGCGCTGCGTGACTACAGTCTGCGGCAGCGCCGCTATGGTGCGTAACGCCCGCTGACACGTCCGAGGACTGCGCTGCAGGCCAGGCCGGAGACCGTTTTCGCATAGGCCGCAAGGGGTAATGCCCTGGTATGACGTGTGACACCGGCCCCGCTGGCAGACCTCGTGAGGCTGCCGCGCACGGTCCGGTGATCAGCCGAAAACTCTTCGCCTGGAGCCGCCCCCCTTCCTTACCGTTGTGACCGGTGTGCAAGTCCCACCCTCGTTCAGGGCGCGCCGGGCACGGCGCGCCACAGGGAGTCGTGCTAAGTGGCCGTTACACCCAAGCGCCGTTCCGCCCGTCCCGAACGGCGCACTTTCGTGCTGGACACCAGCGTCCTCCTCGCGGACCCGGCCGCGATCACCCGCTTCGACGAACACGAGATCGTCATCCCGCTCGTGGTCGTGAGCGAACTCGAAGGCAAGCGTCACCACCCCGAACTCGGATACTTCGCGCGTTCCGCGCTGCGGATGCTCGACGAGCTGCGCGTGAAGTACGGACGCCTCGACGCGCCCATCCCGATCGGGAGCGCGGACGGCACGCTGCGCGTCGAGCTCAACCACACCGACCCGACCGTGCTGCCGCCGGGATTCCGTCCCGCGGTCGCCTCCCCGGACAACGACACCCGCATCCTCTCGGTGGCCAAGAACCTGGAGGCCGAAGGCAGGCAGGTGACGCTGGTCTCCAAGGACCTGCCGCTGCGGGTGAAGGCCGCCGCGGTGGGGCTGCCGGCCGAGGAGTACCGCGCGGAGCTGGCGATCACCTCGGGCTACACCGGCATGGCCGAGCTCGAGATCGGCGGCAACGTGGTGGACCGGCTGTTCGAGGAGGGGCGGGCGGAGATCGCCGAGGCGGCCGACCTGCCGTGCCACACCGGCCTCGTGCTGGTCTCCGAGCGGGGCAAGGCGCTCGGGCGGGTGACCGCGGACAAGCAGGTGCGGCTGGTGCGCGGCGACCGCGAGGCGTTCGGGCTGCACGGCCGCTCCGCGGAGCAGCGGATCGCGCTCGACCTGCTGCTCGACCCGGAGGTGGGCATCGTCTCGCTCGGCGGGCGCGCGGGCACCGGCAAGTCGGCGCTGGCGCTGTGCGCGGGCCTCGAAGCGGTGATGGAGCGCCGCCAGCACCGCAAGGTCGTGGTCTTCCGGCCGCTGTACGCGGTCGGCGGCCAGGACCTCGGCTACCTGCCCGGCACCGAGGGGGAGAAGATGAACCCCTGGGGCCAGGCGGTCTTCGACACCCTCGGCGCGCTGACCACGACGGACGTGATCGACGAGGTGGTGGACCGCGGCATGCTCGAGGTCCTGCCGCTCACCCACATCCGCGGCCGCTCGCTGCACGACTCCTTCGTGATCGTGGACGAGGCGCAGTCCCTGGAACGCAACGTGCTGCTCACCGTGCTCTCCCGGGTCGGCTCAGGCTCGCGGATCGTGCTGACCCACGACGTGGCGCAGCGCGACAACCTGCGCGTCGGCCGGTACGACGGCGTGGTGGCGGTCGTGGAGAAGCTGAAGGGGCACCCGCTGTTCGCGCACGTGACCCTCACGCGCTCCGAGCGCTCGCCGATCGCCGCCCTCGTGACCGAAATGTTGGAGGACCTGGCGGTCTGATCCCACCCGAGCGCGGGCGCGCCCACGCGCGGAACCCCCGCACCATGTGACCCACGACACAATATCGAGGCCCCGGGAAGCAATTCCCGGGGCCTTTTGCGTGCTTTTTGATCAAACAGCTGACCTGCACCGGCTAGACGAAGCGTGAACGGCTGTCCACGGACGGTGCAATTGGTGTGATTTAACCCACATCTGAAAGATTTGGGGTTTGCGCCAACATTCAGGCAGTGTCTTGGTTCGTCAGGCCCCCCGCACCGGGTTCCCGATTCGGCACAGCGAACGGAACGACCCGGGTGCGCCACCCGCCGGCGTGTACCTCCCGCCGCGGGCACCAAGAGTCAAAAGGGGCGAGGCGCCGAGCGCGCGCGGCAGAGCAAAGGTTCCAACGCGGCCATCCCGGCCGCTGCTTCGCCATGCCCGCCGGCAGACGGAAGGCTTTTTGTGCCCAGGCTCCGCCTGTCCATTCCCGAGTCCATATCGACGCACAAGCACAAAATCGCGGTGACCGCCGCGTCGTGCACCGCGGTCACCGGCGCCATCATCGGCGCCCTCGCGGCCGGCGCGTCAGGTGCGAACGCGGCTACTGCACCGGTGGCGCACGTTGTCCATATCCCCGTGCTAGCCCCGACGCTCCCGGCGTCGCCGAGCGCGAGCGCAAGCGCGACGCCGTCCGCGGCGCCCACCAGCGCCAAGCCGTCGGCCCCCGCGACCACCAAGGCCGCGGCCCCGGCGACCACCAAGCCGGCCCCGGTGGTGCAGAAGGTCGTCGACCCCTACGCGGGTCTGAGCGCGTACCAGATCGCCGAGCGCATCGTGCCCTCCGGCGAGTTCGGCTGCTTCGACTGGATCGTCACCCGCGAGTCGGGTTGGGACGTCCACGCCACGAACCCGTCCAGCGGCGCGTATGGCCTCGGCCAGGCGCTGCCCGGCTACAAGATGGCCTCCGAGGGCTCCGACTGGCGCGACAACCCGGTCACCCAGATCAAGTGGACGCTGAACTACATGGACGAGCGTTACGGCTCGCCGTGCTCGGCTCAGTCCTTCTGGGAAGCGCACAACTGGTACTAAGCCGATTCGGTCGGCCTACGCCGCGGTTAGCCGCAACGCATCCACGCAGGTCGGGCCGAGACGCATTGACGCGTCTCGGCCCGACCTGTCGTTACTACGGCCGTTGACCGATCCGCAGCAACGGCTTGTCGTCCCCGGGGTTGGTGAAGAAGTCGTTGCCCTTGTCATCGACCACGATGAACGCCGGGAAGTCCTCGACCTCGATCCGCCAGACCGCCTCCATGCCGAGCTCCGCGTAGTCGAGCACTTCGACGTGCTTGATGCAGTCCTGCGCCAACCGGGCCGCCGGGCCGCCGATCGAGCCGAGGTAGAAGCCGCCGTGCTCCTTGCACGCCTCGGTGACCTGCTTGCTGCGGTTGCCCTTGGCCAGCATCACGTACGAGCCGCCCGCGGCCTGGAACTGATCAACGTATGAATCCATCCGCCCGGCCGTCGTCGGGCCGAAGGAGCCCGAGGCGTAGCCCTCCGGCGTCTTAGCCGGTCCGGCGTAATAAACCGGATGATCCTTGATGTACTGCGGCAGCGGCTTGCCCGCGTCCAGCAGCTCCTTGAGCTTCGCGTGCGCGATGTCCCGCGCGACCACCAGTGTCCCGGACAGCGACAGGCGCGTCTTGACCGGGTACTTCGCCAACTCCGCGCGTACCTCGCTCATCGGCCGGTTCAAGTCGATGCGCACCACGTCGTCGTCAAGGTGATCATCGGTCGTCTCAGGCAGGTAGCGCGCCGGGTCGGTCTCCAGCTGCTCCAGGAACACGCCCTCGGCGGTGATCTTGCCGAGCGCCTGGCGGTCCGCGGAGCAGGACACCGCGATCGCAACCGGGCAGGAGGCGCCGTGCCGCGGCAGCCGGATCACCCGCACGTCGTGGCAGAAGTACTTGCCGCCGAACTGCGC